>CAXTYQ010000040.1:0-27877 GCA_964248505.1 uncultured Acidobacteriaceae bacterium | reverse complement strand
CGTGCTTGACCCGAAGTATCTGCCGGCGCAGGATCTGCTGATCCTCTTGTACATGCGGTCGGGGAGGCCGGAGCTGGCCATCGAGCAGGCGGAGCGCACGCTGGCCGAGGACCCGAACGACGAGTCGGCGCTGTATCAGGAGCTGCAGGCGCGGCGGCGGATGGGTCAGAGGGCGGCGTTGCCAGGGTTGACGGAGCGGCTGCAGGCGGCGCGGAAGGAGAACGCGTTGAAGCAGCAGAAGGTGGATCGATATCGTCTGCAGGGGCAGGGCGGTGAAGGAGACGGCGGGGCTGGCCGGCGCTGATTTGCGGTGAGCTCGGTTTCGGGGTAGGCTGGAGCCGTGCACCCGCGCCCACGGCATTGTTGTCCCTGTTCCTCAAAGGCTTAAGGCTTTTTGAGTTGAGCGGACCCTTGCCGGTGCGGTGCTTTTAGAACTTCAGATCGCACATCTTCCTCAGCTTGGCCAGGCTTCCCTTGCAGACCGGATTCTGAACTTTGCCACGTTTGCTTTATGAGAGTTTTCCCCTCCCGTAAGTTCTGCCAGGAGATCCGACATGAGCTATGTTTCTGTGTTTCGGAAGTTGACCCAGACGCTCTGGCCGAGCTGCGGTGCGGCGCTGGCTGTCCTGGTTTTTGTTCTGGTTGCTCTCGGGATTTCACCGCGCGCAGCCTCGGCGCAGAGCTACCGGGGTGCGATCCGGGGCGTGGTGACGGACGGCACTGGGGCGGCGCTGCCAGGGGCGGCGGTGACGCTGCATGACCAAGCGACGGCGCAGGTGCGGTCCACGCGGACCGATAGCGTGGGCAGCTACAGCTTCAACGCGCTGACGCCTTCGAGCTACACGCTGGACGTTGAGGCGACGGGCTTCAGCGTCGCGCATAGGACGGAGATTGTGCTCTCGACCGAGGACACGCTGACGCTGGATGTCGCGCTGCTGGTGGGCGAGAAGAACACGGTTCAGGTGAGCGCGGAGACGCCGTTGATCGATGTTTCGACGGCTTCGGTGAGCACGGATCTCGATCAGCGACGGTTGGAGGACATTCCGATTCTGGGCCGAAATCCGTTTATGACGGCGAAGGTTTCGGGGGTGTTTGTTTCGACGGGAAACCCGCAGTTTGTGCGGTTTGCCGACCAGAACGGGACGTCGCAGACCTCGGTGGCGGGCGGGCCGATCGCGGCGAACCTGTACCTGATCGATGGAGTTCCGATTACCGATACGAACAATCGGCCAATCGTGATTCCGACGATTGAGTCGATCCAGGACGTGAAGGTGCAGGCGAACACGTACGACGCGCAGGTGGGCCGGACCGGTGGAGGTGTGTTCAACACGCTGTTGCGGTCGGGGTCGAACACGTTTCATGGATCGGTGTTTGGAGGGACTCGCCAAGCGGCGTGGCTGGCGAACGATTTTTTTGCGAATCGCGAAGGAATTCCGCGGCAGGACAGTCCGTACTACAACTGGGGCGCGTCGCTGGGCGGCTTTGTCTGGGTTCCGCATGTGTATGACGGGCGCGACCGGACGTTTTTCTTCCTTGGGTCGGAGGGGTACATCCAGACTTCGCCGTATACGCAGGGGTTTGTGGTGCCGACGGCTCTGGAGCGGACGGGCGATTTTTCGGAGAGCGCGACGATTCTTTACAACCCGAACGACACCTATACCGATGCGGCTGGGATCCATCGACGGCCGTTTGCGGGCAACCGAATTCCGGCTGCGCAGATGAGCACGGTGGGGCGGAATATCGTTGGCTACTATCCGCTGCCGCAGACGGGCAACAGCTTTACCGGCACCGACAACGTGCGGGACCATGCCGAGGAGGTGACGGTGAAGCTGGACCAGCAGATCCGGCCGTGGTGGAACGTGAGCGGATCGTACCTGTTTTATGAGGCGTTGCAGCCGCTCGGGAATCCGATGGGGACGCTGCCGGGGAGCTACTCGTATACGTATCATCGGCAGGTGGATGCGACGCAGGTCAACAGCACGTGGATTCTGAATCCGACGACGGTGTTGACGGCTCGGTATGGCAACAACCGGTTTCCGAACCTGATCGCGGAGGTTTCCAACGGCTTCGACCCGGCGCGGCTTGGATTTCCCACGTCGCTGACGAGCCAGATGCAGGCGAAGTTTTTCCCGACGATTTTTTTGAACGGGTTTGACCAGTTGGGGCAGAACACATCGTCGCTTGACGATTGGAAGTCGCAGATTGTGAATGGGACGCTGAGCAAGTCGGTGGGGCGGCAGAACCTGTCGTTTGGCGCGGAGTATCGGCGGCTGCGCATGAATTTTCAGGATCTTGGGGATGCTCCGGGGACGTACACGTTTAGCGGCCAGTTTACGCAGCGCGATCCGACGGTGGCGAACGATGGAACGGGATCGGCGGTGGCGGATCTGTTGCTGGGGTATCCGGCGAGCGGCGTGGTGGAGACGTCGACGTCCTTGAAGACGTATCTGGACTACGTTGCTGTTTTTGCGCAGGATGATTTTCGTGTGACGCGGCGGCTGACGCTGAATCTTGGGCTGCGGTACGAGAGCGAGACGGGCCTGAAGGAGGACAACAATCGCCTGGCGGTTGGATTCGATCGGAATGCCACGGTGGCGCTTTCGCCCAGCACAAACGTGAAGGGCGGGATCTTGTTTGCGGGCGTCCATGGAGATCAGACGGACATCGGCAGCCTTTCGCGGCTGAAGTTTGCGCCTCGGATCGGGCTGGCGTATGAGCTGACGCCGAAGACCGTGGTGCGCGGCGGCTACGGCATCCTGTATGCGCCGATCCGGTACGATCCGATCGCGGCGCTGGCTCCGGGGTACACGCAGTACACGCCGTATGTGAGCAGCAACAACAATGGGCAGACGCCGGCGAACAGCCTGGATAATCCGTTTCCGAACGGGCTTGAGCAGCCGGCGGGCAACTCGGCGGGCTTGCTGACGGGCGTTGGGACGTCGGTGACGAGCTTTGATCAGAACTTCAAGGCGCCGCGGGTGCAGCAGTTCTCGGTGGATGTGGAGCGGCAGGTGCCGGGCGGGATCGCGCTCCAGGCCGGGTATATCGGATCGCGGTCGGCAGATCTTTCGCCGGGACCGACGGGTGGCGGAGCGATCAATGTCAATCAGCTGAATCCGTCGAACTTTGGGCTGGGAGGTTCGTTGAACGATGCTGTCGCGAACCCGTTTTACGGTGGGGGTGGGACGGGTGTGATTGGCGGACCGACGGTGGCGCGGTCGCAGCTGCTCTTACCGTTTCCGCAGTTTAGCTCGGTGAATCTGTTTACGAGTTTGAGCCATGCGGACTACAACGCGTTGCTGATCAAGGCGGAGCGAAGGGCGGGGCGGGGGCTGAATCTGGTGGGATCGTTTACGTGGTCGCGCAATCGCGATGCGTCGTTTGCGGCGGGCAACAGCATTCAGACGTCGGGGATTTCGGCGCCGCAGAATGTGTATGACCTCAACGCGGAGTATTCGTATGCCGTCAACAACGTTCCGTATCGCCTGAGCGCGGCGGTGATCTATGACTTGCCGATGGGACGGGGGGAGCGGTTCTCGACGGGGCAGAGTTGGGCCGATGCGATCCTGGGGCACTGGCAGCTGAATGTGGTGCCGACGATGCAGGCGGGATTTCCGGTTTCGATCCGGCAGAGCACCAATCTGAACAGCTTTATCGGTGCGGGGATGCAGCGGCCGAACTTGGTGGCTGGGGCCTCGCTCGGGACGCGGGGAAGGGTTGAGGACAGGCTGAACGGATACATCAATCCGGCGGCGTTCTCGACTGCTCCGGCGCTGACGTTTGGCAATGCTCCGCGAACTCTGTCGTTGCGCGGGCCGGCGTATATGAACTGGGATATGTCGGTGTTCAAGAATGTGTTGGTTCGCGACCGCGTGAATGCGCAGTTTCGGGCGGAGACGTTCAACACGTTCAATACACCGGAGTTCAATGGTCCGAACACGGCGTTTGGAAGCTCGAACTTCGGGGTGATTACGTCGCAGGCGAACTTCCCGCGATATCTTCAGATGGGTCTGCGGGTGTCGTTTTGACGCGCGATGTTCGGGCGGCGAGGGCGAGGGTTTGGAACGCATGAACGACCGTTTGGGGATGACGCGGAGGACGTTGCTGCGGGGGGCTGGGCTGATGCTTGGAGCCGGGGCGATGGCTCCGATCGAGGCGGCGGGGCCTGGGCCGGTTCGGGGTTCGGGTTCGGGTTCAGATGAGATGATTCGGCTCTGCTTCAATGAGAATCCGTATGGACCTTCGAGGGCTGCGCTGGCGGCGGTTCAGAGGGAGCTTTCGCGGGCAAACCGGTATGCGGACGAGCGGACGGCGAGGGCTTTTGCGGAGCAGATCGCGGCGTATGAGCGGGTTTCGGTAGAGCAGGTTGTGCTGGGCGAGATCCTGGAGTTGCTGGGTCTGTATCTGGGGAGCAAGGGTGGGCCGGGGGGTGAGTTTGTGTACTCGATCCCGGGATACATGGCGCTGGTGGATGCGGCGGCGAGGGTGGGTGGCGTGGGTGTGGGTGTGCCGCTCGATGCGCGTGGGGAGAATGATCTCGGCGGGCTGCGGGCGAAGATCAGCTCGCGTACGCGCGCCGTTTATCTGGTTAATCCGCATAATCCGACGGGGACGGTGAACGAGAATGCTGCGTGGAAGGCGTTTTTGCGCGAGATGTCGGCGCGGACGGTGGTGATCGTCGACGAGGCGTATCTCGAGTACATGGCCGACTTCGCCCAGCGGTCGGCGGTGTCGCTGGTGCGCGAGGGGGCGGAGGTGATGGTGTTTCGGACGTTTGACAAGATCCATGGTTTGGCGGGTCTGCCGATCGGGTATGTGCTGGCTCCGCGTGGGCTGGCGGAGGCGTTGCGCAAGGAGGGCGCGGGGGACGCCGAGTCGCTGGGACGTTTGAATCTGGCGGCCGCGGGGGCGGCGCTTGCGGATTCGGCACAGGTGGAGCGAACGCGGGTGGCGGTGGCTCCTGAGCGGGAGAGGTGGATGGGGATTCTGGTCGAGCTTGGTTTGAAGCACACGGCGGCGGAGGCGAACTTCGTGTTTTTCGATACGGGGCGGCCGCAGGCGGAGCTGGCCGGGGCGATGCGGGCGGCAGACATCGACATTGGGCGGGCGCATCCGCCGTACAGCACATGGGCGCGCATTTCGATCGGTTTGCCGGAGGAGAATCGTCGGGCGCAGGAGGAGCTGCGGAGGTTTGTCCGGCGGCCTGGCGGATAGAATTTCGTGGGACTAGCTTGCGTGACGAGTTGGGATTACAGTTGGGGTTACAGTAAAGACGCACGTCCAACCTGGCCTGAACGTTCGGCCGCACGTCCCCGTCGACGCACCCAGGCTCTCCCCCGAAAGGCGCCATGTCATGGCAGACGACCCCAAGATTGTGTTTACACGTCGCGGATTTTTGAAGGGCGCCGGCGTTACGGCGGCGACGACGGTGATCGAGAGTGCGCACGCGGTGGCTCGCGAGGCGCGGGATGCGGCACACGGGGCCAGCACGGCGGGACCGGATGCGGTTGCCGTGAAGCTTCGGGTGAACGGGCAGGAGCATGCGGTCTCGGTTGAGCCGCGGTACACCCTGGCTGAGACGCTGCGGGACAACCTGGGCCTGACCGGGACCAAGGTGGTGTGCGATCGGGGGTCGTGTTCGGCGTGCACGGTGTGGATCGACAAGGTGCCGGCGCTGGCTTGCATGACGTTGGCGATCGACGTTGTGGGCCGCGACGTGACGACGATCGAGGGGCTCTCGCAGGGGGACGTGATGCATCCGGTGCAGGCGGCGTTTGTGAAGCATGACGCGATGCAGTGCGGGTTTTGCACGCCGGGGATGGTGATGAGTTGCGCGGCGTTGCTGGAGCAGATGCCGGACCCGAAGCTGGCGGACGTGAAGCATGCGGTCAGCGGCAATCTTTGCCGTTGCGGGACGTACCCCAAGGTATTTGCGGCGACGCTGGAGGTGGCGCACGAGCGCCGTCAAGCGGCCGGCCTGGTCCACCTTAGCGGCTTGGCAGAGGAGGCGTAGAGATGGCACCCGAGACGGTTTTCGCGGAAGAGATTGTGGACGTTCAGGAGCAGCAAGAGGGCGCGACGCAGGAGAAGTCGCGGTCCAAGGGTGTGCAGGGCGAGGCAAAGCCGACGCGCGAGGCCGAGAAGAAGGATGCAGCGACGCCTCCGACCTCGGCGCAGGCGAATATTCCCAAGCGGACGGACAGCTTTGTGTTTGGGATTCCGCAGGATGGTTTGGAGCGGAAGTCGCGGGAGGTGCCGCTTGACGAGCCGCCGCCGATGCCGGCAAACGCGGAGCTGACGTATATCGGCAAGCCGACGGTGCGGTATGACGGCCCGGCAAAGGCGATGGGACGCGGAAAGTACACGGCGGATGTGCATTTGCCGGGGATGCTGTACGGGCGCATGGTGGACGCGGAGGTCGCGCATGGGCGGATCGTCAGGATCGACACGAGCGCGGCGGAGAAGCTGCCCGGGGTGCGCGCGGTGCATGTGATCGAGCATGTGTACGGCGTGGCCGAGCTGCGCGATCCGAAGATCGAGACGCCGTCGCGGTACCCGGTGGTGCGGTATGCAGGGCAGCCGATCGCGGCGGTGGCGGCTGTTTCGCCGCAGATTGCGAGTGATGCGGCGGCGCTGGTAGAGGTGGAGTACGACACGATGCCGTTTGTGGTGGACCGACACGATGCTCGCGCGGAGGATGCTCCGGTGGTGTTTCCGGGGCCGGCCGATGCGGCGGGAAGCGCGGGTGGCGGGGGTGGGCCGAAGGGCGTTCCGCAGACGGGCAACGTCCACGGTCCGCAGGAGAAGAAAGTGGGCGATCCGGAGGCGGGGTTTGCCGCGGCGGACGTGGTTGTGGAGGGCGAGTATTTTACGCAGGTGCAGACGCACTCGGCGCTTGAGACGCACGGATTTGTGGTGGATTGGAAGCCGGACGAGGTGACGGTGTATGCCTCGACGCAGGGTACGTCGAGCGTTCGGAACGAGTTTGCTGATGTGTTCAAGCTGCCCAAGAACAAGGTTCGGGTGATTACGGAGTATATGGGCGGCGGATTTGGGGCGAAGTTTGGCGCCGGCAATGAGGGCGTGATGGCGGCGAATCTGTCGCGCAAGGCGAACGCTCCGGTGAAGCTGATGCTGGACCGCAAGCAGGAGCATATTGTGAGCAACCGGCCGGATTCGCACCAGAAGCTGCGGATCGGCGCAAAGAAGGACGGTACGCTGACGGCGATCGAGCTGACGAGCTATGGGACGGCGGGTGTGGGGACGGGCGCTGGAACGGCGGGGCCGGCGACCAACATGTACAAGTGTCCGAACCTCTTGACGGCGGAGTACGACGTGTTTGTGAACGCGGGGCCGGGCGCGGCGTTTCGGGCGCCGGGGCATCCGCAGGGGTGCTTTGCGTTTGAGCAGATGATCGATGAGCTGGCGATCAAGCTGGGCATGGATCCGCTTGTGTATCGCGACAAGATCGACGACAACCCGGCACGCCGGGTGGAGCGGAAGGTGATTCTTGAGCGGTCGAACTGGCGCAATCGCAAGGCCGCAGGGGCGGACACGGGGCCGATCAAGCGCGGCATGGGCATGGCGCAATCGGTCTGGTATCGGTTTGTGAGCATGAATTCGTCGTGCGAGGTTCGCGTGTCGCGCGATGGATCGGTGGAGTTGATGTCGGCGGTGCAGGATCTTGGGACCGGAACGAAGACGTTGCTGGCGCTGATTGTGGCGGAGGAGTTCGGCATACCGCCGGCGAGCGTTGGGATCCGGATTGGGGACACGCGGTTTCCGATCGGGCCGGACTCGGGCGGAAGCATCACGGCGGGATCGATTACACCGGCGGCGCGCAATGCGGCGTACCAGGCGAAGCAGAAGATGTTTGGGGCGGTCGCGGCGGAGTTGGGGACGACGCCGGACAAGCTTGCGATCGAGGGCGGGCGCGTTGTGGTGGAGGGGGATGCGTCGAAGAGCTGGACGCTGAAGCAGGTGACGGCGAAGTTGCCGACGGATGAGATCTCTGCCCGGGCGACGCGCGGTGCGGAGTATGCCAAGGAGAAGCTGACGTACGGCGGTGTGGATTGTGTGGAGCTGGCGGTCGATACCGAGACCGGGCGCGTGCACATCGAGAAGGTGTTTGGAGCGCACGACTGTGGTCGGCCGATCAACCCGACGGGCGTGATCAGCCAGATCAACGGCGGCGTGTTGCAGGGGATCTCGTATGCGCTGTTTGAGGAGCGCATTATGGATCGAAAGCAGGGATACATGCTGAACGCGAATCTTGAGAACTACAAGATTATCGGGGCGCGCGAGGTGCCGGAGATCGATATTGTGCTGGTCGAGAACTACATTGCGCAGAGCTCGACCGATGCCGCGGGGATTGGGGAGTCGGCGGGGATTATCACGTTGGCGGCGGCGATCGGGAATGCGTTTTACAACGCGACGGGGGTGCGGATGCGCAAGCTTCCGATGACTCCGGCGAACGTCCTGGCCGCGCTTGGCCGGACAGAGACAGAGGTGCGGGCATGAACAAGTTTGCGTTTGCGGATTGCACCACGGTGGATCAGGCGTTGTCTGAGATGAGCGGCGGAGCGATGTTCAAGGCGGGCGGGATCGATCTCTTGGACCTGATGAAGGAGGGGATTGTCGCTCCGCCGAAGCTGGTGAATATTCGGAATATCGGGGCTTTGCGTGGGATTGTGATGACGAAGGAAGGTCTTTCTCTGGGGCCGCTTTCGACGTTGACGGAGATTTCGGTGCATCCCGAGATCGAGCGGAGCTACGGTGCGCTGGCCGATGCGGCTGGGCACGCGGCGACGCCGCAGGTGCGGAACATCGCGACGTTGGGCGGCAACCTGACGCAGCGGCCGCGGTGCTGGTACTTCCGGTCCGACGACTTTGATTGCAAGAAGAAGGGCGGAACCAGCGACACCTGCCATGCGCACGAGGGCGAGAATCAGTATCACGCGGTGATGAACAACGGCACGTGCGCGATGGTGCATCCGTCGTCGACCGCGGTGCCGTTGTTGGCGATGAACGCTCGGCTGGAGCTGACGTCTCGCGGTGGAAAGCGGACGGTGGCGCTGAGCGAGTTTTATGTGCCGCCCGAAAAGAGCGTGGTGAATGAGACGGTGTTGCAGCCGGGGGAGTTGATCACGCAGATCTTTGTTCCGCTTCCCGAGCCGGGGACCCGTTCGGCGTACCAGAAGTATGGCGAGAAGGAGAGCTTCGACTGGCCGCTGGCCGATGCCGGAGTGGTGCTGACCATGGATGGAGCGCGATGCCGGAAGGCGGCGATTGCGCTGGGAGTTGCGGCGCCGACGCCGATTCGATCCGCGGCGGCGGAGGCTGTGCTGACCGGGAAGACGATCGATGAGGCGACGGCGCGCGCGGCGGCGAAGGCTGCGATGCAGAGCGCGACGCCGCTTTCACAAAACGGCTTCAAGACGCAGATGTTTCAGACGGCGATCTACCGCACCATTCTGCTGGCGGCTGGACAGATGGGGCGCGACCCGAGTTCGATCGGCTAAAGGAGGCCTGACAAAATGACACCGACACTGGTACAAATTCGATGCGGCTCGCTTCGCAGCAAATCCTCCTACGGCGCGTTTGGCGATTTTCATGAAGAACTCGTCGAGCTGATGGGGGCGACGACGACGTATTGGTGCCTGAAGACGATGGGCAAGGCGGGGCCGGACGATCATTACGTGCATCGGTCGGTGTGCCTGGAGGGGCGGAGATGCTGGGAGAGCTGCGAGGCGGACGTTTAGCGCGGAGCTCTGATTTAGTGGCTGGGCTGGCGAAAGCGGACCTCAGCGGCTAAAGCCGCATTGCATCTGCTGGGGGTGACGGCACGGCTGAAGCCGTGCCCTTAACAAAGCGGGACTTGATCAGAGGTTCCCTAGAGCGGATTTGCGGATGATCTACAGACATAGATAACTGCAAGAACAACAGCAGATTCCCTTCGGGAATGACAACCAAAAGTGCACTTCACCAACTGCTATGTTTGCGCTAGCGGAGGGGGATTGGTTGCGGGCTCAGGGCTTGGTGGGCGGCTGGCAGGAGAAGCTTTCGGGGGTGTTGGGGTCGCCCTGGCCTTTGTAGGTTTGGACCTGTGGGTAGGGGCAGAGTGGGCGGGTGAGGGTGGCGTGACGGGGTTGGGTTGAGGGGCCTTCGCGACCGGAGCCGGTGAACTTTGAGGCGAGGACGGGGCCGGGAGCTTTGCCGGTTTCGACCCAGATTTCGAGCAGGTCCAGCATGCCGGAGCCGGGACCTGCGCCCGCGGGAAGGCCGAGTTGACCGAAGCTGGCGGGTCCGGGGCCGCCTTCGCAGTGCTCCATGCCGGGGACCATGTAGAGGCGGACTGCGGAGTCGGTGGGGGCGTCACCGAGGGTGTGGCGGACGTCGTTCCAGTAGTGGATGGTGTTCCAGGGCGAGATGGCGGCGTCGTACCAGCCGTGGTAGAGGATGAGCTTGCCGCCGCGGGCGACAAAGGCGCGGAGGTCGGGGCTGGTGGCGTTGAGGACTTTTGCGGTCGCGGCATCGGCTTGTTGTTTGGAGGTTGCTGGATCGGCTTTGAGGATGTCCCAACGGGGATCTTCGGCGACCATGTAGCGGAAGAAGTTGATGGGAAAGCGCACGTCTAGGCTGGCGCCCGGCCCGGAACCGAGGACCCAGATGGGCCAGCCGGGGAACTCGGACCCGGGGACGTAGCCGGGGAAGATGAGCTCGCCCGTGCGCGAGCTGCCGCCGGCGTAGAGTTTGCGCAGAGCCGCGACCTGAGGCGCGGTGAGGCAATCGAGCGAACCGGCACCGGCGGGGCACAGGAGCGTTGCGGGGTCGAAGCGGCAGCGCGCCGGGTCGGAGACGATGCCGTCCTTGACGCCGTCGAGCATGTCGCAGGCCCTGAGCACCTCGCGATGGATGGCGGGCAGCTTCACTGAAGAGATGTACGCCGCGGGGTTGCCGGTCAGAGCCTGGCTGACGTCGATTCCGGAGCTGAGTATCGCTGTCCAGTTGTTGGCCGGAGCGCCGTCGAGGATGCCGTCGAAGTCCTCCGGGAAGCGCTGGGCTTCGATGAGGCCTTCGCGACCGCCGTTGGAGCAGGCGTCGAAGTAGGCGTGCTCGGGGAGGCGGCCGAAGTTGGCGGCGATGATCTGTTTCGCGAGTTGGGTGGTGAGGTGTAGGGCGCGGTAGCCGTAGTCGGCGACCTTTTCCGGATGGTGATAGGCCCAGCTGGCGTCTTCGGCGTTCCCCTGGTGGCCTGTGTCGGTGCCGGCGGTGGCGAAGCCGAGGCGGAGGCTGTCGGCCATCTGTCCGTAGTCGATGGTGCCCGCGAAGCCGCCGTTGCCGACGGCGAGAAGGCGTCCGTTCCAGCCGGAGCTTGGGAGCCAGACCTCGAAGTGGATTTCGGAGTCGGAGGTGGGGCGGAGGATGCCGGCGACGCGGCAGAAGGAGGGCAGGGACGAGATGGTTTCGTCGATCGGCGTGGTCAGGGTGCCGGAGGTGACGGGTTCGGCGAGAGTGATGGTGGCGCCGGCGGCGTGGACGTTGCGCAGGTCGGCACAGGTGGCGGATCTTGCGTAGGGCGCGAGGCAGCAGAGGGCGGCGCATGTCGCTGCGGCGAGAAGCGGGTGGAGGCGCATGGATTCAAGTTTAGAGCGTTTAGAGCAGATCGCCTGTCGGGGCTGATTGTGAGGCTAGAAGGTGTACCGAACTGACACTTGGCCGCGCCGGGCGTTGGTGCCGTCGGGGAAGCCGGCCGAGGCGTAGCCTTTGCCGGGGGTGGCGGGGATGTTTGGCAACGGCGTCGGATCTAACGGAGTCGGCGGCGGCGCTGGATCGTAGGGGGTCAAGGTGCCGTCGGCGTTGCTGTAGTAGGCGGTGGTATAGGCCGAGGTGATGGTGGTGTAGTTGAAGGCGTTGAAGATCTCTGCGTTGAGGGTGAGGGTCTGTTCGCGCGGCATGTTGAAGAGCTTGGTGAGGCGCGCGTCGGAGCGAAGGACGGTGCCGAGCCGGATGCTGGAGCGCGGCAGAAACGGGACGCGCTGGGTGGCGGCGAAGCCGATGCCGATGCCGCTGAGGGTGGAGCTCGAGTTGCCGTTTGCGAAGGGCTGGCCGTTGACGACGATCTGCGGATCGACGCCCTGGGGTGTGGCGTAGGTCTGGATGACGGAGCCTTGCCAGCCGTTGCTGAGGGCGGTGACGAAGCGCGATCCGAACTGGTGGTTGGGCAGCGAGAAGATGCCGCTCGCGACCAGGCGGTGGCGCTGGTCGAGGGGGGAGTTGCCCTTTTCGAACGCCTGATTGCCGTTGAAGACGGTGACGGGAGGATCGGTGTAGTAGATGTTGTCCGCGCCGCCGCCAAGGCCGTTGTCGATGGAGTGGGCCCAGGTGTAGGCGAGCGAGAACTCGGTGTTGCGCGACTGGCGGCGGTGAACCGTGAGGGCGAGGGCGTCGTAGTAGAGGCGGCCGCCGTTGTAGATGTGATTGAGCACGCCGATCGAGGGATCGTAGTAGTTCTGCGTGTAGACGGGGGTGGTGTAGGTGCCGACCTGGTTGCCGTTGGCGTCGAGGATGCGGTAGGTGGTCGTGGTGGTGGGCGGCTCTAGGTTGTCATCCTTGCGGGTGAGGAATTTGACGCCGTCGTTCCACAGGTAAGCGATGTCGAAGGTGGTTTTGCTGTCGATCTTCTGCTCGACCGCGAGGTCAGCCTGTTCGGTGTAGGGCGTGGCCAGGTTGGGGTCGGCGAAGGTGACGTTGCTTACGCCGCCGGAGAGATTGGGCGCCTGTGTGAGGTATCCGGGGAAGGTGGGACCGGCGGCCAGAGCGGTAGGATTGCCGCCGAAGAAGTAGATGGTTTTCTGGACGGCGCCGTTGCGCTGCTGCAGACGGATGACGCTGGCGGACGGCAGACGAGCGTAGGAGATGCCGTAGCCGCCGCGCAGGACGGTGTTGCCGGCGTTGGCCGAGTAGGCGAAGCCGAGGCGCGGGGCGAAGTTTTTTGTCGGCTCGTTGAGCTGGCCGGTGGCCGGATAGGCGGGGTTCTCGGGCGGCTGGGTGAAGCGGTTGAAGCCGTAGCGAAGGCCCAGATTGAGCGTGAGCTGGCGGCGGATCTGCCACTGATCCTGCGCGTAGCCGTTGTAGTCGCGAACGATGGCGCGCGTCAGAAGAGGACCGTAGCTCTGGAGAAAAGCTCCCCAGTGCTTGCCTGGGTTGGCTTCGCCGGGCACGGGGGGCAGGTCGAGCGCCCAGTCCGTGATGGTGTTGTAGAAATACTCGCCCTTCGCGAAGAAGAGGGCGTTCTCGACGTCGCGAAGGTAGTTGGTTTCGGCGCCGAATTTGAGTTGGTGGTTGCGCAGCGTGATGGAGTAGTTGTCGGTGAAGAGGAAGCGATCTTCGGACGGCTGCGAGTTGGGGATGTTGACCGAGAGGCCGAGGTTCGAGAGGCTTGAGACGGAGAGGCCGGAGCGCAGGCGGTCGCTCGGAAGCAGGCTCGGATCGAGCGACTGTTTGCGTGTGTCTTTGTACCAGCCGAAGCGGAACTCGTTGAGCGAGCGGCTGGAGACGACGTGGGCGTAGGAGAAGCGGGCCCATCGGGTGAGGTCGATCTGGTCGCCGTTGGGGTAGTAGCCGGAGCCGTCGGTGAGCGCCGTTGCGCTGACGGTGCCGTTGGGCGAAGCGAACTGCATCAGGTTGAAGTTGCCGGTGATGCTGTCGCGATCGGAGGGGCGGTAATCGAGCTTGAAGAAGCCGATGTTTTCGTTGAGGTGGCGCGGGAGTGTGGCGAAGGTGCGCTGGATGTAGGCCTGGGCCGCACCGCACTGCGCGGCGGTGGCGACGGTGGTGTCGCAGGCGCCGGGGACGAACGAACCGTCGGGGTTCAGGTGCGAGTCGCTGTAGGAGCTGACGAGCGGCCGGCTTTCGCGCGTCTCCTCGGTGTTGCCGAAGAAGAACAGGCGGTCGTGCTTGATGGGACCGCCGATGCTGCCGCCGAACTGGTGGCGCCAGTTGGGCGGATTGAAGACGTGTCCCGCGGCGTCGACCGAGAAGGGGTCGGGCGAGTTCAGGGTGCGGTTTTTGAAGAACTCGAAGGCCGATCCGTGGAAGTTGTTGGTGCCGCTTTTGGTGAGTGTGTTGACGATGCCTCCGGCGGCATGTCCGAACTCGGCCGAGTAGTTCGAGACCTGCACCTGGAACTCCTGCACGGCGTCCTGCGAGATGGGCGAAAACGCGCTTGTGCTGCCGGCGTTGTCCTGCCCCCACTGCTGGGTGACGTCGATGCCGTCCTGGAGGAAGATGTTGTTGCCGGGGACGCCGCGAAAGGAGAGTTCGCCGCCGGCTCCGTCCGTGGTGACGCCGGGGCTGAGGAGGACGAACTGGTCGACGCGCCGGCCGTTGATGGGAAGGTCGTTGATCTCGCGCTGACTGACCAGATCGGAGACGCCGGAGCGTGTCGTCTCGAGAGCTTCGTTGCTGGCCTCGACCGTGACGGTCTCGGCGCCGCCTGACACTCGCAGAACGACCGGCACGGTGGCGATCTCACCCACGTGCACGACGATGCCGGTCTCCGTGTAGCCGGCGAAGCCCTTCATCGTGACGGTGACGACGTATCCTCCGGCGGGAGGCAGCGATGTGGCTTCAAAGGCGCCGTCGGCCGACGCCAGGATGTTGCGCGTGAGACCGATCTCGTCGTTGCGCACGAGCACAGCGGCGTTGGACACAGCGGCACCCGAGCTGTCGACGACGGTTCCGCGCAAGGCGCCCTGGCCTGCCAGATCCTGGGCGGCGGCGCGATGCGTGCTCAGGCAAAGGAGCAGCGCGGCGAAGACGAGCAGGAACCATGAACTCTGAAACTTGTGACCGAACGTGTGGGCAAAGTGACTCATGGGCCTCTCTCCTGAGGGTTCTCGGGGTGCTCGGGTGCTGGGCGACAGTTTTTTTGGGTGTAGGTCTTCGCTCCGCTTCAGCACGGGAACGGGTCTAACTGGGCTGAACGCTGTCTAACGGGCAGGGTGGGATGCGACTCTGCGAGTGCTTGCCCGGGTAGGAGCAAACACGTTCGGAGGAGAAGATGAGAAAGCAGATCAGTGAGCGGCTGGTGTGTTTATGGATACAACAAGATGGCGTGTGCGTCTACAACAAACTGTTCCGCGAGTGTGTGCGCGACGGGACGCGAGAGGGGCGCGGAAGGGACGAGACCGACCTTGGCTTGGAGGCGTGCCGAGTGCGGCTCCGGCGTTTACGTGCCGCAGAACGTGGCGGTGACGCACTCTTCGGGGCGGGCCGGGGTCATGTACTGGGCGAGGTCGGGTCGGTCGTCGTAGGGTCGGGAGACGACGTCGAGCAGGGCCTCAAATGGGGCGAAGTTCTCTTCTGTGATGGCGGCGTTGAGGGCCGCCTCGACGAGATGGTTGCGCGGGATAAACGCGGGATTGACCAAGCGCATTGCGGACGCTCGCGCTTCGGCTGGCTGCGGATCCTCGGCCAGACGGCTTCGCCACGCGGCAGCCCAGATGTCATACGCGCCGGGGTCGGCGAACAGCGCGCGGACGCCGGCATCGCCCTCCGGTGCGGCCGCTGCATCGCACAGGCGGCGAAAGGTCAGGGTGAAGTCGGCCTGGTTTGCGGACATGCGATCCAGGAGGTCTTCGGCGAGGGCCGCATCGCCCGCGAGCTCGGCGGAGAGTCCGAGTTTACGGCGGAAACCGGCGCTGTGTGCGGCCTGGAACTCGGGTTCGAAGCCGGCAAGCGCCTCCTGCGCTGAGAGCAGAGCGGCCTCGTCGGTGTCTTCTTCCTGCCTCATGACGGGCAACAATGCCTCGGCCAGACGGGTCATGTTCCAGAGGGCGATGCGGGGCTGGTTCGCGTAGGCATAGCGACCGTGGCGATCGATGGAACTGAACACCGTCGCCGGATCGTAGGCCTCCATGAAGGCGCAAGGACCGTAGTCGATGGTCTCGCCCGAGATGGAGGTGTTGTCGGTGTTCATGACGCCGTGGATGAAGCCGAGGTGCAACCAGTGGGCGATCAGGCGCGCCTGCCGGGCGATCACGCCGTCGAGCAGAGCACGGTATGGTCGCGGCGATTGGGCAGCTTCGGGGTAGTGGCGTGCGATGGCGTAGTCCGCAAGCGTGCGCGTGCCTTCGAGGTCGCCCTGTGCGGCGAAGAATTGGAAGGTGCCGACGCGGAGGTGGCTGCCGGCCACCCGGGTGAACACGGCTCCGGGCAGGATGGTCTCGCGGAACACCCGTTCGCCGGTAGAGACGGCGGCCAGCGCACGGGTGGTGGGCACGCCGAGGGCGGCCATGGCTTCGCTGACGATGTACTCGCGCAGGACTGGGCCGAGGGTGGCTCGGCCATCGCCGCCACGCGAGAAGGGGGTCCGTCCAGACCCCTTGAGCTGGATGTCGTAGGGGCGGGCGTCCTCGCCCACCACCTCGCCGAGGAGGTTGGCGCGGCCGTCGCCGAGTTGCGGCACGAAGTGGCCGTACTGGTGCCCGGCGTAGGCGATGGCCAGAGGCTCGGACCCGTCGGCGACACGATTGCCGGCGAGGATCTCGACGCCCTCTGGGCTGGCGAGAGCGACGGGATCGAGACCGAGGCTGCGCGCTAGCTGCTCATTCACTTTGATGAGGCGCGGCTTTGGGACTGGCGTCGGGTTTACCCGGGCGAAGAAGCGGTCGGGAAGACGCGCGTAGGTGTTTTTGAAGCCGAAACGGACACGATCTGTCGGGGAGATGGCCGGCGACGCGGTCGGGGATGAGGTGAGCGAACTCATGCTCTGTAGGATGCGAAAGGGGCGAGGGGGCGAGGTCGCGACCGCTCTACGCGACGCGTCCGGCACAGGCGCCCGACGCCCATGCCCATTGGAAGTTGTAGCCGCCCAGCCAGCCTGTCACATCGACGACCTCGCCGATGAAGAACAGCCCGGGGACCTCTCTGCTTTCAAGCGTCTGCGGGACGAGATCGGCGGTACTCACACCACCGGCGGTCACCTCGGCCTTTGCAAAACCCTCGGTGCCGTCGGGAAAGACCTCCCACGTATGCAGAGTTCGTTCGAAGTCGGCGACTGAAACGTCTTTCCAGTTCGGCGGCGGATGGAGATCGGTCCAGCGCTCGGCGAAGCGCGCCGGAAGAACGGCCTTCAACGCCCGTGTGAGCTCGGCAGAGTTGCGCTCGCTACCGCCGATCTTGAATCCCTCCGTGACGCGGATCTCGGGAGCGAGGTCGACCGTGACGCTTGTTCCCGGTTGCCAGAAGGTCGAGATCTGCAGGGCCGCGGGTCCGCTGAGACCGCGATGCGTGATCAGCAGCTTCTCCCGAAATGTCGGCGTTGGCCGGTGGCGCCCTTGCGTGGTGCACGCGACGGCGACCGAGACGCCCGCAAGATCGCTCCACTGCTCGCGATCGGTGGCCGCGAGCGTGAGTGGAACGAGTGCCGGCCGCGGCTGGACGACGCGGAGCCCAAACGGCCGGGCGATCTCGTAGCCAAAACCTGTCGCGCCCAGCTTGGGGATCGAGAGACCTCCGGTGGCAATCACGACCGACGCGGAGGAGAGACTGCCTCTCGATGTCTCGACGAGGAAACGGCCGGATGCCCGGGTCTGTTCGGCATCGGCTCCAGACAGATGCGAGATGTCTCCGACGCTGGTTCCGAGTAGCGTCTGCACCCGAGCCGCCGCGCACTCGCGCTCGAGCATGGTGACGATCGCCTGGGCGGAGCCGTCGCAGAAGAGCTGGCCGAGTGTCTTTTCGTGATACGCGATCCGGTGCTGCTCGACCAGTGCGAGAAAATCGGCAGGGGTGTAGCGAGCTAGAGCGGACCGGGCGAAGTGCGGGTTCTCCGAGAGGAAGTTCTCGGCGCCGCAGCCAAGATTGGTGAAGTTGCACCGGCCGCCTCCCGAGATAAGGATCTTCTTTCCCGGGCGATCCGCGTGGTCGAGCAGAAGCACGCGCCGGCCGCGGCGACCAGCCTCGATGGCGCACATCAGGCCGGCCGCTCCAGCGCCCACGACGATCACATCAAAGGTTTGCACGACGGTGGGAGCGGCCTCAGAGGGATAGAAGGGATCGAGAGATCCCGTCCGAGCGGCGACCTCCCGATCCCATCGTAATCCTTGGCCGCGCCGCTCTCGCGGTCTGAGCTCCAGCTGAGATCCAGCTGAGCTCCATCAGGCCGCCGACGTGCGACCATGGTGAGATGGCGGAGCTCAGAGATGCGGAGGGACCCGGACTGGCAACTAGTCTGGCAACCAGACAGTTAAGCGGCGCCTCCGGTGCGGTCGCGACGATTGCGCGACGTGCCGCTGACCGGCTCAGGGCCGGCCACCTCTGGGTCTATCGATCCGACTTAGAGGGACTCGAAGCCGGGGGCGGCGACGGAGAGATCTCGCCCGGATCGATCGTCTCCGTGGTCGATAGCCGCCGCATTCCGCTCGGCTCGGCGATGTACAGTTCCTCCTCGCAGATCGCCCTGCGGGTCGTCTCCGATCGGCCCGGGATCAGCCGCGAGCAGTACCTCGCCGACGTGCGTACACGTGTTCGCGCGGCGCTCGATCTCCGCTCCGAGCTGGCGCCCATCTCCGCCGAGAACAACGCGCGCCGACTTCTCTTCAGCGAGGCAGACAACCTGCCCGGCATCGTCGCCGACCAGTACAACGACTTGATTCTGTTGCAGCTGCTCACGCAAGGCACGGCCCAGAACGACGTGCGCGCGGTGCTTGCGGAGGAGGTGTCAGCCGCTTTCACGAGCCGATGCGGGGCCATCTGGGAGCGCACGGACCCGAAGATGCGCGAGCTCGAACAGATCGGGCCCTCTCCGAGCGAGCCGCTCTTCTTCCGTGCAATCGAGGACGCGGACCAGGCCCCGACCACGACCATCTTCACCATCAACGGCCTGCGCTTTCACTACGATGCCGGCTCCGGCCAGAAGACCGGCGCGTTCCTCGACCAGCGCCTGAACTACCAGGCAGCGGCCCGTCACGCGCGCGGCAGGGCGCTCGATATCTGCACCTACCAGGGCGGATTTGCGCTTCATCTGGCGCGCGCGTGCGATCGCGTGACCGGCGTCGATGCGAGTCGCGCGGCGCTCGAAGTTGCCGACAGAAACCTCGCGCTCAATCAGATGGAAGAGCAGACGGACGAGGTATCGCCCAGCACGGAGGCTCTCTCCGTAAAACTTCGCGCGGAGGTGGACTGGATCGAGGCCGACGCGTTCGATCTTCTGCGCGACTTCGAGGCCGCCGACGAGGTCTATGACACGGTCGTGCTGGACCCGCCCGCGTTTGCGAAATCGAAGCGCGCGGTCGAAGGGGCGATGCGCGGCTACAAAGAACTCAACCTCCGGTCGATCAAGATGCTGGCCCCGGGCGGAACGCTGGTCACGTGCTCGTGCTCGCACCACGTCTCGCTGGAGGACTTCACCGCCATGCTCGCTTCCGCGGCACACGACGCGGGCCGACGCGTGCAGGTGCTGGAAACGCGCGGCGCCGCGCCTGACCATCCCGCGATCCTGAGCCTGCCGGAGACGAGTTATCTGAAGTGCCTGATCTGTCGCGTGGAATAAGACAGCGCTCAGCCTGACCACAGAAGCGGATGGGCGCCCGCTATCAACAGAGCGCCCATCCTGATCCGCAGCTGCCTTTACAGCGCGGCCGCCATCTCCGCCTCGCGCGCCGCCGCGTCGCCGGAGTGATCCACCTCGAACTCCAGATCTTCGGCGCCCGACTTCAGCTTGCGCGTCTTGATCAGGACGTGGTCGCCGTGGAGCACAGACCCGTCCAGAATCTTGACGGCCAGCTTGTCCTGCACCAGCCGCTGGATCGCCCGCTTCAGCGGCCGCGCACCGTACGCGCGATCGTACCCGGCATGGAAGATCGCCCGCCGCGCCTCGTCGGTCAGCGTCAGGGTGATGCGACGGTCGGCCAGCAGCGCCTGCAGATCCTTGAGCCGGAGATCGACGATGTGCGTCAGCTGCTCCTCGCCGAGCGGATGGAAGACGACGATGTCGTCGACACGGTTGAGGAATTCGGGCCGGAAGTGCTCGCGCAGCGAGTCCATTACACGCTCGCGCGCCTCGGCGAAGCCGTCCTCGCCCTCGGCCCACGCGGTTGAAAGCGCGCCGGCGCCGACGTTCGATGTCATGATCAGCACCGTGTTCTTGAAGTCGACGGTGCGGCCCTTCGAGTCGGTCAGCCGGCCGTCGTCGAGCACCTGGAGCAAGACGTTGAAGACATCCGGATGCGCCTTTTCGATCTCGTCGAACAGCACCACAGAGTACGGCCGGCGACGGACAGCCTCGGTCAGCTGACCGCCCTCGTCGTAGCCGACGTACCCCGGAGGCGCGCCTATCAGCCGCGCCACCGCGTGCTTTTCCATGTATTCGCTCATGTCGATGCGCACCATGGAGTTTTCGTCGTCGAAGAGGAACTCCGCGAGCGCGCGTGCTGTTTCCGTCTTGCCGACGCCGGTTGGCCCGAGGAAGATGAAGCTGCCGATCGGGCGCTTGGGATCCGATAAACCTGCACGGCTGCGACGGATCGCGTTCGCCACCGCCAGCAATGCCTCATCCTGCCCAACGACGCGCTCGCGCAGGCGTGTCTCCATCTCGACCAGCTTCTGCATCTCGCCTTCGAGCATTTTCGAGACTGGGATGCCGGTCCACTTCGAGACGATCGCCGCGATGTCTTCCTCGTCGACCTCTTCCTTCAACATGCGCGATGGTCGCGAGGCGGCACCGGACTTCGCCTCCGCCGCATCCTCGGCGACGGCGGTTTCCTGGGCTTGCGTCAGCTGTCGCAGCTCGGCCTCGGCCTTTGGGATCTCGCCGTACTGCAGCTCGGCCGCGCGCTGGAGATTGCCCTTGCGGGTCTCTTCGCCGGCCTGGAAGCGCAGGGTTTCGAGCTGCTGTTTGAGCTCCGCGATCCGGCCGATCGCGCCGCGCTCTTGTTGCCAGCGCGCCCGCAACCCCGCGACCTTCTCCTTCACCTCGGCCAGATCGCGCTCCACAACCGCGAGACGCTCCTTGGAGTTCGGGTCGGTCTCACGGCCGAGCGCCGCGCGCTCGATCTCAAGCGACGTCCCCTCGCGCTCCAGGTCGTCGATCTCGACCGGCACGGAGCCGATCTGGATCGCGAGCGCGGCCGCTGCCTCGTCGACCAGGTCGATGGCCTTGTCCGGCAGAAAGCGGTCCGAGATATAGCGGTGCGAGAGCATCGCTGCCGCAACGATCGCGGCATCCTTGATGCGCACCTTGTGATGGAACTCGTAGCGCTCCTTCAGGCCGCGCAGGATTGCGACGGTGTCCTCGACGTTCGGCTCGCCCACGTAGACGATCTGGAACCGGCGCTCGAGCGCTGTGTCTTTTTCGATGTACTTGCGATACTCGTTCAGCGTGGTGGCGCCGATGGCCCGCAGACCGCCGCGAGCGAGCGCCGGCTTGAGCATGTTGCTGGCATCCATCGCGCCCTCGGCCGCTCCCGCGCCAACCAGCGTGTGGAGCTCGTCGATAAACAGGATGATCTCGCCGTTGGACTCCTCGATCTCCTTCAGCACGGCCTTCAGGCGATCCTCAAACTCACCGCGGAACTTCGCGCCGGCGATCATCGCGCCCAGGTCGAGCGCACAGACGCGCTTGTCGCGCAGGATCTCGGGCACATCGCCCAGGAAGATTCGCCGCGCCAGGCCCTCGACGATCGCCGTCTTACCGACGCCAGGCTCGCCGATCAGCACCGGATTGTTCTTGGTCCGGCGGGCCAGCACCTGCACCACGCGGCGGATCTCCTCGTCGCGACCGATGACCGGGTCGAGCTTGCCGCGCCGCGCCAGGTCCGTCAGATCCTTGGCGTACTTTTCGAGCGCCTGGAACTTGCCTTCAGGGTTCTGGTCCGTCACGCGCTGCGACCCGCGCACCGTGCCGAGCGCCTTCAGCACGGCTTCGTGCGTTGCGCCAAAGGACGCCAACGCCGCCTGCACCGGATCGTTCTTCGCGTCGGTCAGCGCCAGGAGGAGGTGCTCGGTCGAGACAAAGTCGTCCTTAAAGTTTTCCGCTTCCTTGAAACCCTGTTCGAGCACGCGCTGCAGGCCGTTGCTCAGCCCCGGCTGCGCGCTTCCGCCAGTCACCTTGGGCAGCTTCGTGATTGCCGCGTTCACGCCTGCCAGCATCTGCTGCACCGGCACGCCGACCTTCTCCAGGACCGGAAGGACGACGCCCTCGCGATCGTCCAGGAGTGCTGCCAGGAGGTGCATCGGCAGCACCTCCGGATTCCCGTTTTCGGCCGCGTGCCGCTGCGCACCCGCAACCGCTTCCTGCGACTTTACTGTCAGTTTGTCCCACTTGATTGCCATCACACCCTCGTCTTTGGAGCTAAAGCCTCACAAGAGTAGATGTCTGTGGCGAGCGCAGGTTGCATAATGTGATAGCAAGTCACTCACATCTTATTCCTGAGCAGCGATGCATCCGGTCCAAACTCAGGCCGGGAGCATTCGCCGAGCTCCCATCGTCAGCATCAGGCGCGAGAACCCGGTGACCAGGATGCTGATCCCGATGAGCGACCCAATGACCCACACGGAGCTGAACGGCCACGAGCGCCAGATCATCACGGCGAGCGCGAGGTTGATGATGCCGGTGATCAGGAGCCAAGTGGCAGAGCCGCGCGATCGCAACTGAAAGTAATGAATGATCTCGAAGACACCCTTGAAGAGCAGATAGACCGCGAGAATGAGGGTCAGGGAGGTGAGGCCAAGGATGGGGTGAGAGATGAGATAGAGGCCGGCGATGAGGTACAGGATGCCGATCAGCGCCTCCCAGACGATGGATGAGGCGTGGTGCCGCTTCCAGGCGAGGAGGAAGTGGAAGGCCCCGACCATCAGGAGAATCCAGCCGATGATGAGAGTGATCGCGATGCCCGAGACAAGCGGCGCCAGAATTGCCAGAAAACCGGCAACTATCAGGAGGACGGCCAGCCAGAGCGGCCAGCCTGTCCTGCTCGAGCCGAAGGTCATTCCAGGTGTTGTGCTCATCGTCAGATCCTTTCAGATTGCTTCAGGGAGAGAAGTGAGGTCCATGTGCGGAGGTGTGTGCTTAAGGTGTGCGCCGGGTACGACTTTGTATGCGCCGGTTACGCCTTGTAGATGCCGCGCCCACGCGCCCAGTTACTTCGGCCTGCATAGTTAGAGTCCGCGGGGGAATGTTGAACGGAGCTTTTTTCGATTGCAAAAAGGACAGGCCGCCCTCGCATGGGCGGCCTGCCTGTTTGTCGATCTTGTTACGGTTGTTACGAGATCGGGCTGTTAGATATCTCTGACACCGTCCACAAACGCCTTCAGCTTGCGGCTGCGGCTGGGATGACGCAGTTTGCGCAGCGCCTTGGCCTCGATCTGCCGGATGCGCTCGCGCGTCACCTGGAAGGACTGCCCGACCTCTTCCAGCGTGTGCTCGGAGCCGTCCTCAAGACCGAACCGCATCTTGATCACGCGCTCCTCCCGCGGCGTCAGCGTGCGCAAGACCTGCGAGGTGTACTCCTTTAGATTCACCGAGATGACCGCGTCTGACGGCGAGACCGCCATCCGATCCTCGATGAAGTCCCCGAGGTGCGAGTCTTCCTCTTCGCCGATCGGCGTCTCGAGCGAGATCGGCTCCTGAGCGATCTTGAGCACCTTGCGCACCTTGGCGACCGGGATATCCATGCGGCGCGCAATCTCTTCCGACGATGCCTCGCGGCCAAGCTCCTGGACCAGCTGTCGGCTGGTACGGATGAGCTTGTTGATCGTCTCGATCATGTGCACCGGGATGCGGATGGTCCGGGCCTGGTCCGCGATGGCGCGGGTGATGGCCTGCCGGATCCACCAAGTGGCGTAGGTGGAGAATTTGTACCCACGCCGGTACTCGAATTTATCGACCGCCTTCATGAGGCCGATGTTGCCCTCCTGGATGAGGTCGAGAAACTGCAGGCCGCGGTTGGTGTACTTTTTCGCGATCGAGACCACGAGACGCAGGTTGGCTTCGATCAGCTCGCGCTTGGCCCGCTCGGCGTCCATGTCGCCCTGGACCATCTCGCGCTGGGTGCGCTTGAGGTCGGCGATCGAGATGCCGGCATCCTGCTCCACACGCTCAAGATCGGTGCGGCAGTTCTTCTGTTGCCGGCGATACTCCTTGCGCAGCTCTTCGGACTTCGAGGCGTCGAACTTTGCGTCGAGCGACTTGATCTGGCGCTCGAGCGTACGCATGGCGTCGACGGTTTTGTTGACCTTGTCGAGCAGCCGCTTCTTCTCGGAGTTGGTGTACTTCAGCTCGCGCACAACGCGGTTGATGTACACGTGCTCGCGGCCGATCAGCCAGCGGTGCTTGCGCACCTCCTTGGCTTTCACCTTGGCGTCCTTGAGCGCGTTGGCGCCTTCGAGCTTTTCTTCGAGGCCCTGCACCTTTTTCTGGTGCTTGACGATCAGGTCGATGCGGCTCGCGGTGGAGCGGACGCGCGAGGCCAGGATCTCCTCGGTCAGCTCCTCCTCGTCGAAGGTGACGACCTCCTTGATGTTGCGAACGCCGCGCTTGAGGTCCTCGCCCAGGCCGACGATCTCGCGAATCACGATCGGCGACCGCGAGATCGCCTTCATCACGCGCATTTGCCCGCGCTCGATGCGTTTGGCGATCTCTACCTCGCCCTCACGCGTCAGAAGCGGAACGGTCCCCATCTCGCGCAGGTACATGCGCACCGGGTCGTTGGTCTTCTCGAGCGTTCCCGGCGAAAGATCGAGCTCGACGTCGTCGGACTCTTCGCCCGCCTCGGGCTCGTACTTTTCCCGGTCGCCCGAGAACTTGCTTTCGCCCGAAAGGACATCGATCCCTTGGGTGTTGATGGTCGTCAGAAGATCGTCCAGATCATCCGGCGTCGTAATATCTCCCGGCAAGAGATCGTTAACCTCACCAAAGGTGAGATATCCCTTTTCTTTGCCGGTATCGATCAGCTTATCGAGCTCATCTTCGTACTTATCAGTTTCGTCAGCCACGGCTTGCACACCTCTGCGGTCACTTGCTACGTTGGATTCAGACGCCGCCCACGGAGCGGTATCCAGGCGAACGAATCACAGACATTGTTCTGAGTCGGGTGCAGGGAGCAGAGTGCGGTAAAGACCGCGATGGCCGGCCGGATCAGAGGATCGGGCACACAAGGGCGCAGTTCCCACGCGAACCATAGGATACCACGTCTATTTAGACGTGGTGGATGCCAAAAAGATGCGGGGGGCTGCTACATGAGGTACAGACCGCCGTACGGGCCAGGGCTGACCCGCCACCAAGGCTTGTTAGCCGGATATCAGCAATTCTGTGTATGGTCCTCGAACCAGGCTGCTAACTGTTCTTCGGAGACTTCCCCGGTAGCCAACCCAAGAAACACGTCGTACTTCTCTTCCTTGCTGCTGACGACCCGCAAACCATTCAGCCGAAGAAAACCCTCTGAAACTACCAGCGCCGTTCGCTTGTTGCCATCCACAAACGGGTGATTGCGCGCGATGCCAAACGCATAGCTCGCCGCCAGCCGAGACAGGTCCACATGCTCGGCGTACGCAAAGACGTTTTTGGCCTTCGCAAGCGCAGACTCCAAAAGCGTCTCATCGCGCACACCGTCGCTGCCGCCGTGCTCGGCTAGCTGTCGAGAGTGCGCGGCCAGGGTCTCCGGCTTCTCAATCCAGATCGGTTCAGCGAGAGGCATCCCCTACTCGGCAAGCCGCTTCAGCACGTCGCGGTTGTCCCGCATAACCTGCTCCAAGACGTCCATCTTTTCCGCAAACGTCACGTCATACGGCGTAATCCGCAGACCGTCGGGGGCCTGCGTCAAAAACAGCTGATCGCCCTTGCCGACGTGGAGCTGATTTAGGACTTCCTTGGGAAGGATGATGCCAAGTGAGTTGCCGATCGCGGTAACGCGGACACTGGTTGCCATAAGCTCTCTCCAAAGCGGCAGTATAACATTTGTTATAACAAGGCTGCTTACGCAAACTTTCGCGAAAACTGTGCCGTCATTCGCCGCACCACTTCGCCGACGCCAAATAGGGGCCATGCCACCACGGTAAGGATCGCGCCCGCTCCCACGCTTCCCGCTACCTGCAAGAGCAAAGGAAGCGCATACGTCCGGTTGAGGGCCAGAAACGCCACAAACAGCGCGACCGCGCAGATCGCGACCAGACGCCGGAGGTAGGTAAACTCGAGCGGCTCAAAGGCGAGAAAGAGCTGCTTGTTCAAGAGCACAATCCGGATCATTTGGACGATTTCGGTCAGGAGCCATGTCCAGAGAAAGCCGACGATGCCGAACATGTGGACGGTGAGCACCGAAATCCCGACCATGGCGATGTAGGAGAAAAACATCGTTCGCGCCAGATCTTCGTGGGTGTTGGTCGAAAACTGAAACTGATATTTATGCTCTTTCAGGCTGATTACCATCGAGATCGCTGCCGAAAGCACGTAGGGATACGGGCTGAAGAGCTCCGCCCGTTTGTGCATCCACACCGTAATCAGGACCGGCGACAGGAGCAGAACGGCCGTGTTCACCACCGGGATCAAGAAAAAGATAAAGCGCTCGGAGTAGTCATAGAGCCGCGACAGACCGGGCCAGTCCGACCGGCCGAAGAGCGCCGTAATCTCCGCCCCCATCGACTGCGTGAACATGGCCAGGATCTGCCGGCACATGGAAAACACCTGCCGCATCACGATGAATCCGGCCACCGCGACCGGCCCCAGCGTGCGCGTAATCACGATCAGCGGCGCCTGGTACGTCAGAAAGGTGCAGACCGTGAGGAGACCGAAGTACCCGCTCGGCTTCAAGATATCCTTCACTGCCGCACCGTCCCAGAAGCGCAGGGTGGGGAAGATGTCCGGCGCCGTCCGCCGAATGTCGACCAGCACAAGAACGATCGTCAGGCTCATTGTGAGCACCTGCACGCCTGCGAGCACCGGAAACGGAAGGCGGAGAGCCACGCAGCCGAGGACGCAAAGCGCCGTCAAGAGCGCCTGAAAATTGTTCCAATACGCCCCCCGGTGCGCCAGCCGAACGCCCATGAAGATGCCGGCGACGTAGCTGTTCAGGATATTCAGAAGCACCTGCCAGGCCAGCAGATACGCCGTCAGCTGCGCCGTGTGACGGCCGATATCGAGCTTCAACCAACGGTCGAGCGGCAAGGCAAACAACACCAGCGCCAGCGTCCCGGCTACGGCAATGACACCGATCAGAAGCCGCAGCGCGGTCGACTGCCGGACCTTGTACCCCTCGATCTCGCCGCGCCCGTACCGGACCGCAAGATCCTGATTCATATACGTTTGTACGCCGAAGTTCAGCACCGCCAGAGCCGCGATCGCGCCTGAAAGCACGCCCCACTCGCCGAACTGCGCCAGCGAGTAGCGATAGATGAATACCGGCGGCATGATTACCTGCTGCACAATCGTCAGCAGGCGTCCGGTAAACATGGCGCCGAGGTTCTTCAGGATGCGGGTAAAAACGCCCATAGCGAGGCGGCCGGCTCTCTCCCTGGAGCGAAGGCCTCGGTCATTCTACCGGTTCGCGGCAGCCACTGGCCGCCCCTGAGCGACCGGAAGTACCGTTACATCTGTGCTCTGTCAGGCTTCGGGCGACGCCAAGTCATCCTTGCGGCAGCGCGCGGTCGTGTTCTCGCAGGGTCCGGTCCAGCCCCATCTTCTCCCGCGTCAGCTGCAACAGCATCGTCTCGTCCCCGCGCCGGTCGGCCTCGGCCAGCAGCATGCGGATCTCCCTCTGCCGCCGTTCCAGGTACCGGCGCTCCAGCGTGTGGAGCGCGTTCGCGACCTGCACGTCCATCGGCTGCTCCCCGCCGCCGTTGCCATCGCGGCCCGCCCCGCCTTCGGCACCCTCCAAAGCCC
>CAXTYQ010000039.1:0-28537 GCA_964248505.1 uncultured Acidobacteriaceae bacterium | reverse complement strand
CGGGCGGGGCGGGCGGCTCAGAGGGGAAGGTGGGAGGGGATCCGGGCGGGGCTCTCGACGCGAGCGCCGTGATGGGGAAGACGTATGTGTATCGGGTGCAGCGGGTGAGGAGGGTGGAGCTGCCTGGGCACAGGGTAGAGATACGGGGAGCGACGTCGGCGCCGGCGGAGGTACGGATGCGGGATTTGTTTCCGCCCGCGCCACCGACGGGTTTGGCTGGAGTTGCTGGGTGTGTGGGGGGCGAAGTGGGGGTGGATCTCTCGTGGGAGGCCAACGGGGAACGTGATCTGGCCGGGTATTTTGTGTATCGGGCAGACGGTGTGGAGGGTGGGGAGTGGACGAAGCAGATGGTGCGACCGGTGGAGGCGCCGGAGTTTCGGGATGGTGGTATTCGGGGCGCGGGGCCGCTACGTTACCGGGTTACGGCGATCGATCGAAGTGGAAACGAGAGTGCGCCGAGCTCGGTTTTTCTGATGGCGGCGGAGCAGTTGCGAGCCGAGTCATGCTCAGATGGGAGGTAGGGGAGCCGATCCAGCGGGGATTGCATCAAAGATAGATGTACGGCTTTAGTGCTAGGTGGCCGTGGGAATGTGGTTTGTTAGAATCGGAGAGCAGCAGAGGAGGCCTTTATGGCGTCGTTACTGGAACAGCTTCGCAGCATGACGATTGTGGTTGCCGATTCCGGCGACATTAACTCAATCAAGCGCTTCAAGCCGCAGGATTCCACGACGAATCCTTCGCTGATTCACGCAGCGGCCGGTATGCCGGAGTACCAGTCGATTGTGGATGACGTGTTGACGCAGGCGCGGGAGCATGCGGGACAGGAGGCGAGCGATAAGGATGTGGCGACGCTTGCGTTCAAGACGCTGGCTGTGGCGTTTGGCCGGAAGATTTTGGAGATTGTTCCGGGACGTGTGTCGACCGAGGTGGATGCTCGGCTCTCGTACGATCGCGAAAAGACGCTGGAGCAGGCTCGCGACATTATTTCGCAGTACGACCAGGCGGGGATCTCGCGGGATCGCGTGTTGATCAAGATTGCTTCTACGTGGGACGGGATCAAGGCGGCTGAGATCTTGGAAAAAGAGGGCATTCACTGCAATCTGACGCTGCTGTTTGGGCTGCACCAGGCGATTGCGTGCGCTGAGGCGAAGGTGACCCTGATTTCCCCGTTCGTTGGACGGATTCTCGACTGGTACAAGAAGGATACGGGCAAAGATTACCAGGGTGCGGACGACCCCGGCGTTCAGTCGGTAACGACGATTTACAACTACCTCAAGAAGTTTGATTACAAGACGGTTGTGATGGGCGCGAGTTTCCGGAACACGGGCGAGATCACGGAGTTGGCGGGCTGCGACCTGTTGACGATCTCTCCCAAGTTGCTGGGCGAGCTTGATGACGCACAAGGGGAGCTGCCACGGAAGCTGGACCCCGCGAATGCCAAGAACCTCGATATCAAGCGTATTCCGATGGATCAAGCGACGTTTGAGAAGATGCATGCTGAGGATCGGATGGCGCACGACAAGTTGAAGGAAGGCATTGAGGGCTTTTCGCAGGCGCTGGAAGATCTGGAGCAGATGCTGGCCAAGCGCGTGAGTGAGCTTGCTGCGCAGAAAGAACCGGTCGGCGCGCACTAGAGGGGGTATATGCACGCCGGTTTGGGGGCCGGCGTGCAGGTGGTGTCTCGGTTTCAGATGGCGTGGAAGGTTACCGAAGAGACGGTGTGGGTTCTGCTATCTCCCGCTAGTATCGATGCACGGAGGTTTCGCAGATTTCCGGCCTCTCTGAACCAATGTCCATTGTCTCCCAATTCACTTCCGAGCCAGAGACGATTGTCTCCCAGTACACTTCCGAGCCGGTAACCAGGAAGCGTCCGGTTATTCGTGAGTTGAATGGAGTGCGGGGGGCGGGTGCGCTGATCGTCTTTTTCGCCCATGCGCTGGGGATATTTCCTGACGCGCCTGCGTGGGGTCCGGTAATCAATGGATTTGATCTGTTTTCGCGATCGGTGAACTCTTGGGTGGACGTGTTTTTTGTCCTTTCGGGCTTTTTTATCACGTCAATTTTGTTGCAGCGACGCTCGTCAATGTCGTATTACCACGACTTCTACTGGCGGCGCGCATTGCGGATATTACCGCTGTATGTGGCATCGCTCCTTGCGGTGTACCTCCTGATTCCGCATTCTGGACCGTACATTTTTCTTTCTGCGATCTTTCTGGCGAACTTTACGGGGTTCCTCCATATACCGACTGACGGACCGTTCTGGACGCTGGCGCTTGAGGAGCAGTTCTATTTGCTTTGGCCGGCGATCATCCGACGGAGGAGTGTGCGGAGTATTGGCCGGCTAGCACTTGGGATCGCGATCGTGAGCGCTCTGCTGCGTTTTGTGGACGCGGCGGCGGGGCACAACAATTTTGTTCTCACGGTTTTCCGTCTGGATGGGTTGGCGATGGGGGCGTTTCTGGCCTGCTATTTCGAGCAGCGTCAGACGGATCGGCAGACGCGGTCGCGTGAGAATCTTTGGTTTTCGGGGGCGCTGTTTGGGGGTGTCGGTCTGGTGATTCTGGCGTACTTCGGAGGGTCTTTCGTCGATCCGAAGTATTACCCGCGTGCGCTCGATCTGATGGGCATGGTGATGTTCTTTACGGGCTTGTTGGGACTGATTATCGCGCACGCCGGCGAGCGTGGGCCGCAGGCGATCTTTCGATCGCGCGCGCTCGGTTTTTTTGGGTTGATTGGGTACGCGTTTTACATGAGCCACATGTACATCATTCTGCTGTACGACCGGTGGCGGGGGCCGATCGCGACCGGGGACACCAGGGCGTATGTCATGCGGCTGGTGACGATTTTGACCCTAACGACGGGCGTCAGTCTGCTCTCGCGCTATGTGATTGAGCTGCCGGCGTTGCGGCTGAGACGGTATGTGCTGACGCAGCCAGCTCCGCCACCGGTGGTGACGACGCCGCTTCCGCTGGCCTAGTTTAGGCTGGAGGCGGTGAACTACAGGATGTAGCGGGAGAGGTCGTGATCTTTGACGATGGAGGCGACCTGCTGCCGGACGTACTCGGGGTCGACGACGATCACCTTTTCGACGCCGGTTGCGGTCTGGCGCTCGATGACGGGCAGGGGCGGAGAGGCCGGCGCGGGTTCGCCGGTGAGTGAGGCTGAGCCACCGACTGCCGCGACGACGCCTTCTTCGGAGGGCTGCGGTCGAGGTCCCTTGAAGAGGTCTGGAGCTTGGAAGCTGATCTCGTCGAGCACGCGTTCGAGGATCGTGTGGAGGCGGCGAGCGCCGATGTTTTCGGTGGTTTCGTTGACGCGAAAGGCGAACTGGGCCATTTCGGCGATGGCTTCGGGGGTGAATTCGAGCTTGAGGCCTTCGGTCTCGAGCATGGCGGTGGATTGCTTGACGAGGGAAGATTTGGGTTCGGTGAGGATGCGGATGAAGTCCTCGACGGTGAGCGATTTGAGTTCGACGCGGATGGGAAAGCGACCTTGCAGTTCGGGGATGAGGTCGCTGGGTTTTGAGACGTGAAAGGCGCCGGCGGCGATGAAGAGGATGTGGTCGGTGGAGACCATGCCGTACTTTGTACTGACCGTGGTGCCCTCGACGATGGGGAGGATGTCGCGCTGGACGCCTTCGCGGCTGACATCGGGTCCGTGGCCGCCCTCGCGACCGGCGATTTTGTCGATCTCGTCGAGGAAGACCATGCCGGAGTCTTCGACGCGGTCGACGGCGAGGCGGGTGACCTGGTCCATGTCGATGAGGCGGCCTTCTTCTTCCTGGACGAGGTAGTCGAAGGCGTCGACGACCTTCATTTTGCGTTTTTTCGTGCGCTGTCCGAAGAGGCCGGGGAGCATGTCTTTGAGGTTGATGTCCATGTCTTCGGGGCCTTGTGTGCTGATGACCTCGAAGCTGGGTTGGTTGCGGTCGCGAACGTCGAGCTCGACCATGCGATCGTCGAGTTTACCTTCGCGGAACTGCTGGCGGAGCTTCTCTCGGGAGCGCTCGTGTCCGGTGCGCTCGCCGCCTCGCGCGTCTGACGCGGGCTCGCCTTTGGTGCTGTCTGTGTCCGATGCGGAGGCGGCGGTGTCCATGGAGGCGGGCAGCTGGATCAGGTTGGTTCCGGGCTCCTGGATGGCGGCGGCGGCATTTTCGGCGGTGGTGGATGCGGGTGTGGCAGGCAGGAGCAGGTCGAGCAGACGATCCTCGGCGGCGAGTTCGGCCTTGTCCTCGATCTCTTCGAGTTTTTCTTCGCGGACCATGTCGATGCTGATCTCGACCAGGTCGCGCACGATGGATTCGACGTCGCGGCCGACGTAGCCGACCTCGGTGAATTTGGAGGCTTCGACCTTGAGGAAGGGCGAGTTGGTGAGTTTGGCGAGGCGTCGCGCGATCTCGGTTTTGCCGACGCCGGTGGGCCCGATCATGATGATGTTTTTGGGCATGATCTCTTCGGCGAGTTCGGGCGCAAGTTTTTGCCGGCGCATGCGATTGCGGAGGGCGATGGCGACGGCGCGCTTGGCGGCCTCTTGTCCGACGACGTACTTGTCGAGTTCGACGACGATCTCGCGCGGGGTCATCTCGTCGAGGGCGTGGGCCTGATCTTCCGCGGCTCCGGGTAGGTAGATTGCCATGGTGTTTTGCTTTCCTGATTTCTGATATTCAGATGTACAGCGGCCTAGCGTTTATGGCCGCAGCAAGTCTGGTTTGATCGTGCTACGGATGCTGATCGATCAGCAACTTGACATCTGAAACGAGCTCAGTGACGGTGTCGCTGAATTGCGCGTCCCGCGTTTTTTTACGTACGGCGGGGTCGACCTGCTCGACGAAGCCCCACAGAGAGATATGGCTGTGCGCGTCCACGATTCCGAGGCGAATCTGTGCCGGGGTGTTTGGTGGATCGACAAAGCGAATCGCAAAGACCAGGTCCGCGTCCTTGGGGTCAGTTACGAGTTCGTACCGTCCCCATTGCTTCATCGCAGTGAAGAACTCGCTGTACGCGCGTTCCGGGCCGCCGCTGTAGCCCCGGGGGAAAGCCGTCACGTCCCCAAGCTCGTAGGAGATGAAGGCGCGCTTGCCCTTGAGTATCGGGTCGGGAACGGGAGCGTTCATGCCATTGACGCCCAGAGCTGCCGAGCTACGTTGCTGTGCTACTCCGGATAGCGTGCCACCCAGCAACGTTAGAGCGATGAAGGTAGCGGGGTTCAAAATTCTAGGCACAATCGCCTCCTTGTTGCTCTCGGGATCTACTCCGACTTGAGTTCTTCGATCGTGATGCGATCGTTGGTGTAGAGGCAGATCTGACCGGCGATCAGGAGGCTTTTTTCGGCGATTTGGCGTGCGTTGAGATCGGTGTTTTCAAGCAGCGCACGTGCGCTGGCGAGGGCGTAGCTGCCGCCGGAGCCGATGGTGGCGATGCCCTCGTCCGGGTCGATGACGTCGCCGGTGCCGCTGAGGACGAAGGTTTGTTTGCTGTCGGTGACGATGAGCAGAGCTTCGAGCTGGCGGAGCATTTTTTCGGTGCGCCAGTCTTTGGCGAGTTCGACGGCGGAGCGTCCGAGGTTGCCGGCGAACTGTTCGAGTTTGGTTTCGAAGCGGGCGAAGAGCGCGAAGGCGTCGGCGGTGGACCCGGCGAATCCGGCCAGCACTTTGTCTTGATAGAGGCGGCGGATTTTGCGGGCGGAGTGCTTCATGACGGTGGCGCCGAGCGAGACCTGACCGTCGGCGGCCATGACGACGGAGCTGCCGCGGCGAACGCAGATGACGGTGGTGGAACGGATGCGGCGGCCCTTGGCGAGATCGAGTGGGTGGCCTGAGGTGAGGGGCTCGGGTTGGGAGCGGCGGGCGCGGGCGTTCCGGGTGGGGAGAGCGTCCGCGGTATGGCGGCGAACGGGATGTGGCGGGCCAGGAGGCGGGGGAGTTTTCTTCATAAGCGCAACTTTCAGTATATCCGGCGGTACGTTTGGGGGATGGATGCGGGGTGCACGTGCGATATGCTGAGTAGAGGCGAATTGATGCTCTCGTGGGTCATTTCCGAGCTGGCCGACACGTTGCGATCTCCGCGGACGATTGCCCTTTTTGGCGTAAGCACGGCTGCGGTGGGTGGTGTGATGTGGTATCAGAGCACACGTCGCAAGCCGACTGCCGAGGAGATGGAGCGCGGCCGGCGCGACTACCTGGCGCAGGCGGGGCGGATTGTGGACGGTACGATTACGGATTCGCAGTGGAACGCGGGTAGCTCCGGGGCGAACGGGGAACCGCCGCACACGATTATCTACCGGTACCGGATCGCGGGCGTGACGTATGAGTGCGCGCAGGATGTGTCGATGCTGCTGGACCATGTTCGCAACGTTCGTATGGATTTGCCGGTGCAGGTGCGTTTTGACCCGCGCAACCCGGGGGACAGCATTATTGTCGCCGAGGGCTGGAGTGGTCTGCGGATGGATCCTGGGCATACGGCCGGTCCGATGGATGACTCTCTCGAGAGCCCGGTTGGTCCCGCCGTTGAAGTGCGTTGAGGCGGCGCTTGTCGGCTGTGAGCGGAATGGCTGTTGGGTTGAGGCCAGCGCGTCTAAACTAAAGACATGCACATGGTGGCCACGCCAAACCGGAGTATGCAGCGGATCCTGAAGATCTCCATGCTGGCGACGTTTCTTTATGTCGTCGGGACGTTTGTCTTTGGTTTGCGGGCGCACTCGCTGGCGCTGCTATCGGAGTCGGGACACAATGTCTCGGACCTCCTGGCTACGTTGCTGTCGTTTGTAGGGGTGTATCTGCATGGGCGGCCGCCGGACGAGAAGAAGACCTTTGGCTATCAGCGCGCGGGTGTGCTTGCGGCGTTTGTGAATGCGCTGACGCTGATCGTGCTTGCGGCGTGGATCGCGATTGCGGCGCTGCACCGGCTAAGCGCGCCGGTTGTCGTGGAGCCGCGCCTGATGATGGGTGTGGCCGCGATGGGTGTGCTGATGAATGGTGCGATTGCTGCCTCGTTGTGGCGATTCTCGGGCGATGTAAATATTCGCTCGGTTTTTCTCCACATGCTTGGCGATACGCTGTCTACTGCCGCGGTGATTGCGGGGGGCGCGGGAATTTTGTTGACAGGGATGACCTGGATCGACCCGGTGCTGTCGATCGGGATTGCGGCGATGATTCTGTGGACGTCGGTGGGGATTGTGCGCGAGACGTTGAACATTTTGCTGGAGGGGACGCCGCGCGACCTGCAGTTAGCGGAGGTGCGGCGGGTGATGCAGGAGGTTGGCGGTGTGGTGAACGTTCATGATCTGCATGTCTGGAGCCTGGGCTCGCATTTCCATGCGCTGGCCAGCCATGTGACGATCGAGGAGCGGCCGATGTCGGAGTGCAGCGGCATTCTCGAAGGGATCAATGAGGCTCTGCGGGACCGATTCCGGATTAGCCACACGACGATTCAGTTTGAGACGCACGGCTGCGAGACGACGCATGGGTGCAGTGCTCCAGCTTCGGCGGAGTTGCTTGGGGCGCATGGCGGTCACCATCATCATGGTGGTCACAGCCATGCGCATTAGAGCAGGATCGGGTCTAGACGAGGGTGGCGTCGAGCGTGATCTCGGCGGCTTTGAGGACGCGTGAGACTGGGCAGCCTTCTTTGGCTTTTTTGGCGAGTTCGTCGAACTTTGCCTTTTCGGCGTTGGGCACCTTGGCTTTGGTCGTGAGGTGGATTTTGGTGATGGTGGGGCCTTCGTCGGTCTTCTCCATGGTCACGACGGCGGTGGTTTCGAGAGATTCGGGTACAAGGTCCGCGTCTGTGAGCTGTGCGCTGAGCGCCATGGTGAAGCAGCCGGCGTGAGCGGCCGCGATGAGTTCCTCAGGATTGGTGCCGACCCCGTTTTCGAATCGAGTGCTGAAGCTGTACTGGGTGTCTTTGAGGACGCCGCTTTGGGTCGAGATTGTGCCTTTGCCGTCCTTCAAGGCTCCGTGCCAGATTGCGCTTGCTTTGCGGTCCATCGATTTCTCCCTTGGCTGATTTTGCGAGTTGTTCGGTTGCTGGTTGTATGTTTTGAGACTACACCGGGCTCTTCCGCCCGGTGGTGAGGATGGACGAGACGATCGGACAGGGGGAAATTCTACTGCGTCTCTGGACGGCGGCGGCTTGTTTGGATGTAGATGTCGTGTGAATTTCGTCAATGGACGATGGCATGGGTCGATTGACTTCGTGGGGGCGGCTGCATAGGCTCGATTTCACTGCCCGATTTTTGAAGTGGTGAGTTGGAAGGAGCTTTTTCATGGTGGGTCTTCTCCGAAAGGGTGCTGTCGTCGCCGGGCTTGGCGGTGTGGCCTTGTTCCATCCGGTGTCCCGGCCTTTGTGGGCGCAGGCGCAGTCGATCAACGGGACGATTCGGGGGACTGTTTCGGATGCGACGGGGGCGCCGATCGCTGGGGCCGAGGTGAAGGTGAAGAACCTGGATACGGGCTTTGTGCGGGTGGTCGAGGCGGACAATTCCGGGCTGTATGTTGCGCCGGATCTGCCGATTGGAACGTATGCGGTGACCTCGAACGCGAGTGGATTCGCCTCGCTGACGCAGACGGGGGTGCGACTTTCGGCGGGCACGGACGCGACGGTGGATGAGCATATGAGTCTCGGGTCGGTGGCGACGGAGGTGGAGGTGACTGGGGACGCGCCGATTATTGAGCCGGGAAGGTTTGATCTTGGGCGGACGATCACGGCGGAGGAGACGCAGAATTTGCCGCTGACTTCGCGCAATCCGTACAACTTTATTTTGTTTGAGCCGGGGGTGAGCGGCCACCCGAATCCGGAGAACGGGATTCCTCGAACGCTGAATACGAACGGCCTGGTGGATCGCGTGAACTACCAGCTCGACGGGATGGTGGACACGGAGACGGATCGTTATGGGCTGCGGCTGTTTGCGATTTCGGACTCGTATGTGAGCGAGGTGCAGACGATCTCGAACAGCTTTGCGCCGGAGTTTGGGAATACGGCGGGGATTATCTATAACGTCGTGACGACGTCGGGAACGAACACGGTGCACGGTCTGGCGCAGTATATCTGGAGGCCCAAGGCGGCGAGCTCGTGTCCGATTCTGCAGAACTGCAATACGTCGGTGCTGGGCGGAAAGCCGAAGCCGGATTTGCACGTGGATGACTATGTCGGCAACGTCGGCGGGCCGGTGATACGGGACAAATTCTTTGTGTTTGGAGCATACGAGCATTTGAAGCGGGCCAATCCGCAGGCAGTCACGATCACGCCGGCGAACCAGGCGGCTCTGATTGCGGCGGGGGTCGGTGCGGCAGACTTCAATACGGCACCCCAGGTGCAGCGGGCGCAGTGGGTGGATGTACGCGGGGACTGGAACATCAATACGAAGAACCAGGCGTTTCTTCGGTACAACTATTTTCGGAACGAGTACCCGTTCAACACAGATGTGGGCGGATTGTATGCGATCAGCGCGGCTTCGGACTTTCACGATCGTGCGCACATCATAGGGGCGCAGCTGCTCACGACGTTTTCGCCGACGTTGCTGAATGAGTTTCGCGGATCCTGGCCGTATCGCAATGAGCAGCATATCGCGGGACCGCTGACGGGGCCGGGACCGATGATTACGATTACCGGGGTGGCGAACTTCGGTGGGACAAACGGCGCCGGCGACAAGTTTCAGGAGAAGATTCCGTCGTTCAGCGACAACGTGACTTGGATTCGGGGCGCGCATTCTTTGAAGGCCGGTGTGGGGTTTCAGAAGAATCTGGACACGCAGCTGGCGGACGTTTATACGCAGTACACGTTTGCGTCGCTGCAGCAGTATCTGTCGGCGAAGAGCGGGGCGACGCCGCATGTGTACTCGAGCGTGAACTCGAGTATTGGGCAGCCGGGGGCGGCGTACCACACGATATTTTTTGACGTGTTTGCCCAGGATACGTGGCAGGTGCGGAGGAACCTCCTGGTGAACTATGGCGTTCGGTACGACCAGTATCGGGCGCCGAATGGGCAGCCAAATGCGCCGTTCTCGTATACGCGAAGTTTCCGGACGCCGATGGGCGACTTTGCGCCGCGGGTGGGGATTGCCTACTCGCCGAACCCGACGACGGTGGTGCGGCTGAACGCAGGTATGTTTTACGAGGCGACGCCGACGAACACGTACTACAATCCGCTGTATAACAACGGAGCCGCGGGGACGGGGTCGTTTATCGCGACCGTGAGTGGGGCGACGAGTGAGGCCAGTGCGGGGCCGTGTGCGATTGCATTTCCGAACACGCCGCAGCAGGTTCCGGCGACTTGCCTGCAGATTCAGAGCATCTATGCGGTGACGCCGCGGTTTAAGAATGAGTACACGTGGAATGCGAATGCGCAGGTGGCGCAGGCGTTTTCGAAGAACGATTCGCTGATGTTGGGGTACGTGCTGACTAACGGCCGCAACTTTCAGTTTTTGCGCAATATGAACCTGATCAATCCCGTGGGTGCGCTGGCGGATGGCCGGCCAGTGTTTTTGCCGAATACGTACAACGCGAATACTCGGCTGGACCCACGCTTCAACAACATTACGTTGATCGATGTGGGATCGAACACCTCGTATAACGCGTTGATTGCGACGTATGAACACCGGATGTCCGCGGGGCTTTCGGCGAGTGCGTCGTATACGTGGTCGCACTCAATTTCGGACACGCCGGAAGCGAACTCGTATGAGTTTTCGACGCCGGTCGAGGACCCGACAGATCCCAAGCGTGATCGAGGAAACAGCAGTGTGAATCGGCCTAATTCGTTTACAGTGAGTGCGGTGTACCAGCCGCAGACGCATTTTGGGAATCGGTTTCTGAATGGCGCGTTTACCGGCAATAACTTTGCGTTGTTGACGAATCTTTCGTCGGGCGATCAGCAGAACATCACGGTGAGCTCGAAGCTGAATGGAGATGCGACGGCGACGAGCCGGCCTTTGTTTGTGGGGCGGAACACAGCTCGGACGCCGCCGATTTACCAGGCGGATCTGCGATATACGCGGACGTTGTTCACCGTTTTTGAACGGGTCAGTCCGAAGTTGTTGATTGAGGGCAACAACATCTTCAATCGGTCGAATGTAACATCGATCAATGCCGTGGCGATGGTGTTCCCGACGACGTTTACCACGGTGAACGGCGTGACGTCGATCAACAGCAATGCGGGGAAGATTACCCCTATTGGAAATCCGACATTTTTGCCGACGGCGACCGTGCTGGAGGCGCGGATTCTTCAGTTTGGCTTGAAGATTGATTTCTAAAAATGGCAGACGAGATTGGGGAGTGTCGATCGGTATTTCCGGCGCCGGTGTATCGCGAGACGGTGCTCGAGCGCATCTTTGAGGCGGCGAAGCGGTACTTTCTCGAGCCGCTGCTGGAGATTGAGTATGCGCATACGTTGATGTTGGAGCGGCAGGGGATTTTGTCGCGGGCGCATGCCGGGGCTTGTATAGAAGCGCTGAACGGGCTTGATCTTGCGGACCTGCGTCGGACTGAGTATGACGGCGGATGTGAAGATTTGTTTTTCCTGGTGGAGCAGCGTCTGGCGGCGGCTTGTGGCGCGGACGTTGCGGGGCGGATGCACACGGCACGGAGCCGCAACGACATTGATCTGACGATGTACCGGATGGTGTTGCGGGAGCGATTGCGCGACGTGCTGCAATCGGTGCTGGAGTTGCGAGCGCGACTGCTGGCGTTGGCGGAGAAGCATCGGGACGATCTGATGCCGGCGTATACGCACAATCAGCCGGCGCAGCCGACCACGTTGGGGCACTATCTGATGGCGATGGCGGAGGTGCTGGAGCGCGATGCGGAGCGGCTGATGTCGGCGTATGGGCGAGTGAATCGGAGCCCGATGGGAGCGTGCGCGATTACGACGACGGGGTTTCCGATCGATCGTGAGTTTACGGCGCGGATGCTGGGATTCAGTGGTGTTCAGGTGAACTCGTATGGGGCGATTGCGGCGGTCGATTACCTGGCGGAGAGCTGCTCTGTGCTGGCTGTGGTGATGCTTTCGCTGGGGCGGTTTGCGCAGGATCTGCTGATGTGGAGTACGGCGGAGTTTGGATTTTTGCGGCTTTCGGACGCGTATGTTCAGATCAGCAGCATCATGCCGCAGAAGCGGAATCCGGTGCCGCTCGAGCATGTGCGGGCGCTGGCGAGCCGGTCGATGACGAGTGCGCAGTCGGTGTTGGGATGTTTGCACAATACGCCGTTTGCGGACATGAACGATTCGGAAGATGATTTGCAGCCGCTGGTGTATGAGGCGTTTGAGGACGGCGAGCGCAGCTTGCGTTTGCTGGCGGGGGTGCTGGGCGAGGCGGAGTTCAAGACGGAGCGCATGGCGGCGGCGGCGGAGCGGAATTTTGTTTCGGTTACGGAGCTGGCGGACACGCTGACGCGGCGGGCCGGGATGAGCTTTGGAGCGGCGCACGGCCTGGTGAGCCAAGCGGTGAAGGAGATGGCGGTGAAGGGAGAGAGTTCGGACCCGGCGGAGATGGCACGCATTGTGGAGCGTGAGCTCTCGGGGCCGGCTGGGCTTCGAAACGGAGAGATCTCTGCTGATGTGCTTTCGATCGAGGAGATCTTGCGGTCGCTCTCGCCGCAGAACTTTGTCGATGTGCGATCGGTGATGGGCGGACCGGCGGCTCCGGCGCTCGAGCCGGAGATACGGCGTGCGTGTGAACGGATTGGCATCGATCGGCGGTGGTTGCGAGATACGGGTGAAGATCTCCGGCGGGCGCGTTCGGAGCTGCACGTGCTTTGCGCGGAGCTGGCAGGGAGCGTGGATGCCGGGTAGGCTCCGGAGCGAGGTGGAGGAGCCGGACAGCGGAGCTGAGGGCGGGCTGAGACGCGGTTTGTCGGCGAACTCCGCGTTGGGTTTGAACATTATCGACATGGTCGGCGTTGGTCCGTTTGTGACGCTGCCGCTGATTGTGGGAGCCATGGGCGGGCCGCAGGCGATGTTGGGATGGGTGCTGGGAGCGCTTCTTTCGCTGTGCGACGGCATGATCTGGAGCGAGCTGGGAACGGCGTATCCCGAGGCGGGTGGATCGTATGTATATCTGAAGCACCTTTACGGCGAGAAGCGGTGGGGGCGGGCATTTTCTTTTTTGTACGCGTGGCAGTTACTTTTTAGCGCGCCGCTTTCGATTGCATCTGGGTGCATTGGATCGGCGCAGTATCTCTCGTATTTTTTGCCGCGGTCCGCGGGACGGGTGTTTGCGGGGCATGTGGCGGGAGTGCCGGTTGTGCTGAGCGTGTCGTCTCTGATCGCGATGGCGGTGTGCGTTCTGGCGATGGTTGTGCTGCACCGCAGGATCGATCGCATTGACCGTGTTGTGCGGGTGCTCGGCGCGGCTGTGGCGGTGGCACTGGTTTGGATTATTGTGTCGGGGCTGACGCACTTCCATGCGCGGCAGGCTTTTGATTTTCCCGTCGGTGCGTTTCATCTCGGTCGAGGTTTTTTTCTGGGGCTGGGGGCGGGCATGCTGATTTCGGCCTACGACTACTGGGGCTACTACAACGTGTGTTTTCTGGGCGCGGAGGTGGAGAACCCGCGACGAACGATTCCACGCGCGGTGCTTGGATCGATCCTGATTGTCGCGGTGTTGTATCTGCTGATGAATGTGAGCGTGCTTGGGGTCATTCCTTGGCGAGAATTTGTCGGGATGGAGGGAGGCGAGGCGCAGCGCTTTACGATGGCGATTTTCATGCAGCGGGTGTACGGCGGGGAGGCGGGGCGCCTGGCGGCGGGCGGGATCGTGTTGCTGATTGCGATTGCGGCGGGGGCATCTGTCCTGGCGTTGCTTCTGGGGTACTCGCGTATACCGTATGCGGCGGCCCGGGATGGCAACTTTCCCGCGATCTTTGGGCGGCTTCATCCGGAGCACCGCGTGCCGGTCGTCTCGCTGCGCGTGCTTGGCGGGATGACGCTGTTTTGCTGCCTGTTTCGGCTGGGCGAGGTGATTTCGACGCTGGTGGTGATTCGGATACTGTTTCAGTTTCTCCTGCAGGGGCTGGCCGTGTTGCTCCCGCGGCATCGGGCGGCGAGGGCTTTGGGGGAGGGCTTTCGGATGCCGATGTACCCGCTGCCGGTGCTCTTAGCGCTGCTGGGATTCTGTTTCGTTTTGTTCTCGCGGGCACATGTGTGGCGGGAGATGCGGATTGCCGGCGTTATTTTGTTGGTGGGGGCTGGTGTTTTCGGCATGCGGGCGGACCTCCGGTCACGGGGCGCGGTGTAGCGGCTTGAATGGAAGGGCGCTCGTCGATGCTGGGCAGGTGGACTCGCGGATGATGAGTTCGGGTTCGACGACGAGTTGTTGCGTCGTTGTCTCGGCTTCCGAGTTGTTGATCATCTTGAGGACGGATTCCGCGGCGAGCTTGCCCATGGTTTGGAGCGGCTGGCGCACGGTGGTGAGTGCGGGATTCTGAAAGGCCGCGGATTGGACGTCATCGAAGCCGACGACGGACACGTCTTGCGGGATGCGCAGGCCGGCCTCGCGGAGGGCCCGGACGGCTCCGATGGCGGAGACGTCGTTGAAGGCGAAGAGCGCGGTAAATGGGGGCCAGGAGCCGGCTTGTGGCTGCTGGTTGAGCAGATGCTGTGTGGCAAGATATCCGGGCTCGTGCGTGGGCAGGTCACCTCGGAGTTGCGTGACCAGGCGAGGGTCGATCCGGAGATTGCAGAGCTTGGCGGCATTTCGGATTCCACGCCAACGCGCCTGGGTGTCGGAGGAGAAGCTTTGGCCTTTGATGAAGGCGATCTTGCTGTGGCCGAGCGAACTGAGGTGCCCGAGGGCAAGTTCGGCTGCGCGCCGGTGGTCGAGGACGATGTTGGTGACGCCCTCGGGCTCGCGGTGGCCGGAGACGGTGACGGTGGGGACGGGGCAGCGGTGTGGGAGGAGGGTGTCGATGGCGATGATGGCCTCGACCGCGCGCTCGAGCAGGAGGCGCTGGCAGCGGTCGATCATCTCTGGGCGGTGGTGGTGGCTGACGAGGAAGTAGAAGTAGCCGGCGTCGAGCAGCGCCTGTTCGATACCGGCGAGCACGAGGGTTGCGTAGCCTTCGCTGACTTCGGGGACGAGGACGCCGATGGTTTGGCTGCGGCGATTGCGAAGGGAGCGCGCGAAGAGATTGGGTCGGTAGTTGAGGGAGTCTGCCGCCGCGAAGATGCGATCCTGGGTTGATTTTGGAATGGATTGCGCGGCCGGGGCGGCGTTGAGAACGCGGGAGACGGCGGCGGTCGAGAGGCCGAGGTGCGCGGACAGGTCTTTCAGGCTGGTGGGTGCACCTGGGGATGGGAGTTCGCCTGAGCCCGACGGCGACTCTGTTTGGAACTTCGGGGATCGAGGGGCGCGGGCCACGATCTTGAGGATGGCACAGGGACCGGAGAGGAACAAGCCAAAAGAGGGGGTTGACAGCTGATCCGCTTGCAATGCAGTATTTGCGCGTAGGCAAACGATTGACCGCAGATCGTATCCAGGAAGATGGCGATGCGGGCCTGGCTTGATTGTGGAGGCTATATGGATCAGATTTGGATCTCTCGTACGAAACGCTTCGGAGTGCGAGCTGCTTTGGTTCTCGCTGGGGTCGCTCTGTTCTCCACGCCGGCGGTCGCGCAGTTTCGCGCTTCGATCCAGGGCACGGTTACGGATCCACAGAACGAGGTGGTGCCCGGGGCGACGTTGACCCTGACGGACAACGACACGGGTCGAGTGTTGACCGCGACCTCGAACGATGCAGGCGTTTACAACTTCAATGCCTTGCCGCCGGATCACTTCACGCTTACGACGACGCGGCAGGGGTTCCAGCAGAAGGTGATCAGCAACCTGACGATCATCCCCGAGCAGGCGAACGGGGTTGACGTGCAGCTTGCGCTGGGTGAAGCGTCGACGACTGTGAATGTCTCGGCCGATACTTTGCCGGGTCTGGACACGGAGACGGCAAATCTGCAGGGTACGGTGAGCAGCAGCGATATTCAGCATCTACCGTCGGCGGGGCGGGATGTGTTTCAGTTGGCGCAGCTGGCGCCTGGGGCGTTTGGGGATGCGCAACAGAGTGGAGGTGGAGGAACGAACAGCTTGCCGGGGACGCAGGGTCCTGGCGGCCCGGGAGCAACCGCGGGTATCTACGCGACGGAGAACGGTCCGCAGACCCTTTCTGGAGGCGGCCAGTACGAGACAAATAGCATCACGATCGACGGCATCAGCACGACCTCCGCGGTGTGGGGCGGAACCACGGTTATCACGCCGAACGAAGATTCGGTCGACAGTGTAAAGATCAGCACGAACGCGTATGACGCTGAATTTGGTCGTTTCAGCGGCGCGAACATGCAGGTGACGACGAAGTCCGGAACCAACAATGTCCACGGCAGCATTTTCTTTCGTGCGGATCGTCCTGGCCTGAACGCGTACCAGCGTTACAACGGTCCGGCGTCGCTGAACTACCTTGACGCAGATGGCAAGCCGCTCAGTCCCGCACAGCGTGCTCTTCAGCGCGATACTGCGCGGTTGAATGACATCGGTGGAAGCGTCGGCGGCCCGATCCTGAAGAACCGTCTGTTTGCTTTTTTCGCGTACGACACGGTCCGGAACAACTCCAGCTCGACCGCGAACGGATGGTACGAGACGCCGGCTTTCGATGCCAGCGCGCCGAGTGGAAACATCTCGAATAAATTCACGACGTTTGCTGGGCATGGGCCGGTCGGCGCCACGTTGATTCCGCAAACCTGCTCGAATATCGGTCTAAACGAGGACTCCACGAAGGGAGCTGTGACCTGCCACACCATTACCGGTCAAGGTCTGGATGTTGGATCGCCGCTTCGGACTGCGAAAGGAACACAGGATCCAACGTACGTTTCGGACAGCAATCCCGGCGTCGGGGGCGGTCTCGACGGCGTCGCGGACATTGCTTTTTACCAGACTTCTACACCGTCCAGTGTTACTGAGACTCAGTACAACGGACGTCTGGATGGAGATGTAAGTCAGAAGGATCATCTCGCCTTTGCGATTTACTGGCAGCCCAACGTGCAGCACTTCATCAACGGTCCAGCTCGGGGATACAACCAGTGGAATCACAATCAGATCAACGATGCGTTCTCGGTTATTTACAATCACACCTTTTCGTCGACCTTTCTGAACGAGGCCCGGGCCAACGCCGCCGGATGGCGCTGGAACGAGGTGACCGACAACCCGCAGGCTCCTTTCGGTTTGCCGACAGACAGTATCAACAATGTAGGAAGCGCTTCGATCAACTTCTTTGGAGCTTCTGGCCCCAGCCACCTGAACCAGTGGACTTATGGTTATAAGGACGTAGCTACAAAAGTTCTGGGTAATCACACGGTGAAATTCGGCGCGGATGCAACGCAACTTCACTATTTGCAAGATGCGGTCTCTGCCGCTCGTCCGAGCTTCAATTTTTATAATCTCTGGAATTTTCTGAACGACGCCCCTTTCAACGAATCTGGTACATTCAATCGCTTTACCGGTGTGCCTTTCTCGAATCGTTACGATATGCGCGAGGTGATCTGGGGCGGCTTTGCTCAGGACGCGTGGAAGGCGAGCGCCAGCCTCACGTTGAACTACGGTCTGCGGTATAACTACTTTGACGCACTCTACTCCAAGCAGAACAATTTGCCGCATGCGGTGTTCGGGTCGGGAGCTGCTACTTTTACCGGAATAACCTTGGTGCGTGGCGGCAATGCCTGGATACCGGATAAGGGCAATCTTGGACCGCAGATCGGCTTTGCGTACAATCCTTCTTTTTACAACAAGCGGTTCGTAATTCGTGGTGGCTACGGCCTGAACTACAACCAGGAAGAGATAGCGATTTCAGCGAACACCTCGAACAACCCGGGCGATGCGGTGACGCCGGCGTTCAATCAGAGCACACCTCTCGTGGCTGATCCTCGCATTCAGTACAACGTGCCTTCGAACAGCTTGTCTCTCTTCGGCTACGCTCCGAATCCAAATACGATTACGAGTTATGGCCCAAACGGCCTTCCAACGACTGGGGGCTTCAGTCTGACTACCGTTCCCAACCACTTGCATACGCAGCAGGTTCACCACTATTCCCTCAATGTGGAGAGTGATCTTGGGCATCAGATGGTGGCTTCGGTTGGGTATCAGGGGAGTTCGGGTAAGCACCTAATCTATCATCAGAATTTATACATCAACGGGCAGTATCACGGTTATGCCTTCAATCCTTCGTCGCCATATATTGAATATTTCGGAGATACTGGAGGCTCGAACTACAACGCCTTACTCGTGGATTTAAGGCACAGCTTTTCGCACCAGTTTTCCTTTGATGCGAGCTTTACTTACTCGAAGAGCATGGACGATAGCTCCGGTCCTTATGAAGAGGACCCGTATCCTTATGCTCCGTATTACAGCCGTGGACGATCGGACTTCAATTTCGGGAAGGCGCTCAAGGCTTTCGGGACTTATTCTCCGGTTATTTATCGCGGAGATCGGCAGATCCTGCGCACGATGCTGAACGGCTTCAACCTGAGCGGTATTTACAATCTACACTCTGGCTTTCCGTGGACGCCGGTCGCGAACTTCCCGAATGTTTATTACGTTGGTAGCGGCTACGGCACGCTGCGGCCGAGTTCGTATACTGGAACCGCCGGGCGCGATACTAGCAATGCGGCGTTTATTGCGGCGAGCGGACCGAGCCGAAACTTCAACTCGGGCCTAGGGAAACCTGCACTTGCGTACTTCACCGTTCCGATTAACACGCCCGTTGTCTACCCGAATCCTATCGTTCAGTACCCAGTGCCCGGGATTGCGCGTAACAGCTTTACCGGACCGAAGTACCAGGACCTGGATGCGACGGTGACGAAGAACTTCGGTCTGCCGCGGGTCGGGTTTCTGGGCGAGCACGCCGGTCTTGAGATTCGGGCCGACGCGTTCAATCTTTTCAACGAGACGAATCTCAACGTTAGTAACATTTCTAATAACATCAGCGACACGAATTTTGGAATTATTTCTGGTAACTATGCAGCTCTGGGGTCGCGCACTGTTCAGTTGCAGGCTCGCTTCAGCTTCTAAGGCAAAGCCTGAAGCTGAATGGGATGGGGGAGGCGCGCTCTTCGTGGGTGCGCTCGCCCAATTTGGACGATCTCTGATATGAAAGAAATCACCTTCCTTGCGAGCGCGGGTCGGGGTGGAGACTGGACGATCATGGCTAAGTCTCACAGGCTGTTGTTCACGATTCTGACTTGCAGCGTTTTGACGAGCACGTCTCTGCTCACCAGATCGCAGGTCTGGGCGCAGGAGCGGGTTGTCGTCGACGCGAATGGGCCGACTACGCCGTTTCCGCATTTCTGGGAGCAGACGTTTGGGTCGGGGCGGGCGGTGCTTTCGTTGCGTCAGAGTTATCGGGACGATCTGCGATCGGTAAAGGGGATTACGGATTTTAAGTCTGTTCGATTTCATGGCATTTTCCTGGAGGATGTGGGGCTTTACGATCCGGAGCCAGTTTCGCAGAATCCTGGGCTAGCGGCGGAGAAGGTGGAGGTTGCTTCTCCGTATAACTTTTCGTATGTGGATCAGATCTATGACGGTCTGCTTGCGAATGGGATCCGGCCGTTTGTTGAGTTGAGCTTTATGCCGAAGAAGATGGCTTCGGATCCACGTGCGCTGCATGCGTTCTGGTATAAGCCGGATGTTTCGCCGCCGAAGGATTATGAACTTTGGGATGGGATGATTACGGCTTTTGCGAAACACCTGATAGAGCGCTACGGGATAGCAGAGGTAGCAACCTGGAACTTTGAAGTGTGGAATGAGCCGAATATTGATTTCTGGGTAGGAAGTCCGAAGCAGGCCACTTACTTCGAGTTATACGATCATACGGCGCTGGCACTGAAGGCGGTAAGTTCACGGTTGCGTGTGGGTGGGCCGGCTACGGCGCAGGCGGCGTGGGTGGAAGAGTTTCTCAGGCATTGCAAGGAGAGAGGCATCCCGGTGGATTTTGCTTCGACGCATGTTTATGGCAACGACACGGCCGATAATGTCTTCAAGACGAACGAGAATATCCCGCGCGATCAGATGGTGTATCGCTCCGTGAGGATGGTTCACGAGGAGATACTTCGGTCGCCGTTTCCGAAGATGCCGCTGATCTTTTCCGAGTACAACGCCAGTTATGCGAACGAGCCGGACGTGACGGATTCCGTGTATATGGGCCCGTGGATGGCTAACAATATCTCGCTCTGTGATGGTTTGACGGAATCGATGAGTTACTGGACGTTTTCAGACGTGTTTGAGGAACAGGGAGTGGTGAAGACGCCGTTTTACGGTGGTTTCGGCCTCATTGCCGAAGAGGAGATCCCCAAGCCGTCGTTCAATGCATTTGCGATGCTACATCGGCTCGGCGACCGGCGGATCAAGGTTGATTCGGATGCTGTGCTTGCGACGAGATCGGGCGACGGTTCGGTGGAAGTGGCGTTGTGGAACTATGCGCCGCCGTACGGCGAGGGTGCGAAGTACACGCCGCCTCCCGCCGATCCTGGACCGGCGAAGAGCTTCGACGTGCAGTTTGCGGGCGTGGGTCCTGGGGCGAAGGTGACGGTATGGCGGCTGGATGCGGACCACGGAAATGCTGTGAAGACTTTTGATGCGATGGGGCGCCCGGCATTTCCGTCACGTGAGCAGATTGAGAAGCTGCGCGCGGCGGGGAAGGAGGCCGCGCCCGAGGTGAAGAGGCTTGAGGGCGGGCGGTTGCGGCTGAGCATTCCGCCGCAGGGTTTGGTGCTTGTGAGGGTGGATGACGCGCGGTAGAGCGAGGTTGCGATGACGCGCGACGGCATTTCGCGCCGGTCTGCGAGCAGGCTGATGCTGGCGTCGATGTTCTCGTCGGCGATGCCGTGGCGGGGAGCTTTGGGTTTAGGAGAGGCTGGCGCTCCGGGCGGACTTTCGGCGGAAGATGATGCGTTTCTCGATGAGTTTGAAAGGGCGGGGTGTCTTTACTTTATGGAGCAGGCCGGACCGGCGACCGGGCAGGTGCTGGATCGGGCGATCAATAAGGGGACGGGAGCGCTCGACCCACGGAGGGCGGCGAGCATTGCGGCGACCGGTTTCGGCCTGACGGCGTTATGCATTGCGCACAAGCGAGGGTATTTGCCGGGGGAGCAGGTCCGCGAGCGGGTGCGGACGACGCTTGAGTTTCACTGGAGCAAACTGCGGCACGAGCGCGGGTTTTTTTATCATTTCAACGATGTCGAGACGGGGGCGGTTCTCTGGAACAGCGAGGTCTCGTCGATCGACACGTCGATTCTTTTGTGCGGCATTCTGACGTGCCGGGCGTACTTCGGCGGTAAGGGCGATGCGGCGATCCGGGAGTTGGCGACCAGGATTTACGAGCGGGTGGACTGGCCGTGGATGCTGAATGGCGGCATGACGTTCTCGATGGGGTGGCATCCGGGGACGGGATTTCTGGCGGCGCGGTGGAGTTATTACTGCGAGTTGATGATGATTTATTTGCTGGCGATTGGTTCGCCGACGCATCCTGTTCCGGCGAGCACATGGTCTGCATGGACGCGTCCGCAGATGCAGTTCGGGCCCTATCGCTACATCGCAGCGGCGGACCCGTTGTTTGTGCACCAGTACAGTCACGCGTGGTTTGATTTTCGCGGGAAGCGTGATGGTTTCGCGAATTATTTTGAGAATTCAGTGACTGCGACGGAAGCGGACAAGCTATTTCTGCTGGGCCTGAAGCTTGGGTATGACGATGATTACTGGGGCGTGAGCGCGTCCGATTCGCAGAACGGCTATACGGCGTGGGGCGGGCCGCCGATGCTGGGGCACGTGGATGGGACGGTGGTGCCGTGTGCGACGGCGGGATCGCTGGCGTTTTTGCCGGGGCCGTGTTTGCGGGTGTTGCGATCGTTGAAGCAGAGGTACGGGCGCGAGGCGTGGGGGCGGTACGGTTTGTGCGATGCTTTTCATCCGGCGAAGTCGTGGTATGACGCGGATGTGCTGGGGATCGACCTGGGGATTTCGGTGCTGATGGCGGAGAATCTTCGGTCGGGGTTTGTGTGGGAGACGTTTATGCGCAACCCTGAGGCGACGTCGGCGATGCGAGCTTGCGGGTTTCGCAGAGCTTGAGGTTGCGAGAGAGCTACGGCGCGGAGTTGAGCAGGCCGAGAAGACCGGGTTCGTCGAGGATGAGGACGCCGAGGCTTTCTGCTTTGGTGAGTTTGGAGCCGGCGTCTTCTCCGGCGACGAGGTAGTTTGTCTTTTTTGAGACGGTGCCGGAGACGCGGCCGCCGGCGGCTTCGATTTTTTCTTTGGCGGCGTCGCGGGTGAGGGTGGGGAGCGTGCCTGTGAGGACGAAGGTGAGGCCTTCGAGGGTGCTGGTGGTCCTGCGTTTTTCGGCGTGCATGCTGAGGCCGGCGGCGCGAAGTCGGCTTACGAGAGCGCGGTTTTCGGGTTCGGCGAAGAACTCAGCGACTGCTTGCGCGACGCGTGGGCCGACCTCTTTGACGGCCTCGAGATCGGGGGCGGAAGCGTCCATCAGGGCATCGATGGAGCCGAAGTGGCCGGCGAGGAGTGAGGCGGTGCGCTCGCCCACGAAGCGGATGCCGAGGCCGAGGAGGACGCGCGAGAGGGGTGCGGATTTCGAGCGTTCGATCTCATCGAGGACGGCTTGAGCGGACTTTTCGCCGATGCGATCGAGGGAGGTGAGCTGGGCTTTGGTGAGGTGGTAGAGGTCGGAGAGGCTCTGGACGAGCGGGGGATTTGAGGATTTGTGCGGGTCGAGGTCGGTTGTGAGGTCTGCTTCCGGGTTGTGTTCGGGGGGTGTTTGCTCGGCGAGGGTCTGGCCTAGTAGCTGGGCGACGAGGGCGTCGCCGAGGCCTTCGATGTTCATGACTTTGCGTGAGGCGAAGTGGAGAAGTTCTTCGCGTAGGCGTGCTGGGCAGGAAGTGTTGATGCAGCGCCAGTCGACCTCGCCAACTTCGCGGACGAGCGTACTGCCGCACTCGGGGCAGTGTGTCGGGAAGGCGATCTCCTGTGTTCCGCGGGGGTGTTCTTTGTCGTCCAGAACGCGTGTGATTTTGGGGATGACGTCGCCGCCGCGTTCGACTTCGACGAAGTCGCCGATGCGGACGCCGAGACGGCTGATCTCGTCGGCGTTATGGAGCGTCGCGCGAGAGACGGTGGTGCCGCCGATGAGGACGGGGTCGAGCAGGGCGACGGGGGTGAGCTTGCCTGTGCGGCCGACGCCGAAGCCGACGCCGTTTAGGCGCGTGATGCCGGCGCGTGCGGCGAATTTGTAGGCGATGGCCCAGCGCGGGGCTTTGCCGGTGAAGCCGAGGCGGCGCTGCTGCCCGACGGCGTCGAGTTTGATGACGATGCCGTCGATCTCGTAGCCAAGGGTCTCGCGGAGGGGCTCGCACTCGACGATGAAGCTGAGGACTTCGTCGATGGTGCTGACGGTGCGGAGGTGCGGGTTGACGCGGAATCCGGCGCTGCGCAGGGCGTGAAGGGCGTCGGATTGGTGCGGGAGGAGAGGCTCGCCGCGCGGATCGAGGAGGAAGTAGGCGTAGAGATCGAGGCGGCGCTGCGCGACGATGTTGGGTTCGAGCGTGCGGATGGTACCGGCGGCGGCGTTGCGCGGGTTGGCGGCGGGTGCCTGGCCGGCGGCCTCGCGTTCCTCGTTGAGCTTTCTGAAGGCGGCTTGGGGGAGAACGACTTCGCCGCGAACTTCAAAGCCGGCGTTGAGTGCATCGGCGGGGAAGCCGGCTGCTTGGAGCTTGGCGGATGGGATGCTGAGGGGGACGGAGCGGATGGTGCGGACGTTGGACGTGACGTCTTCGCCGACGGAGCCGTCGCCGCGGGTGAGGCCGGAGCGGAGGTGGGCGGCGTGATCGCGGACCTCGGCTGGGCCGTAGTGCAGGGCGAGCGACAGGCCATCGAGTTTGAGTTCGCAGACGTAGAGAATGGTTTCGGAGGCGGGGAGCGCGTCACGCAGGCGGGCATCCCAGGCGCGGAGTTCTGCCTCGTTGTAGGCGTTATCGAGCGAGAGCATGGGGCGGGAGTGCGGAGTTTTGCGGAAGCCTTCGCGGGGCTTTCCGCCGACGCGCTGCGAGGGAGAGTCGGGTGTGATGAGCTCGGGGTGTTGGGCTTCGAGCGTCTTGAGGCGGTTCATCAGAGCGTCGTATTGCGCGTCGGAGAGCTCGGGGGCGTCGAGGACGTAGTAGAGGTGCTCGTGATGACGGAGATCTTCGCGTAGGGAATCGATCTGCTGGTCGGGTGTCAGATCGGCGGAAGACATTAGAGGATTATAGAGAGCCGAGATTTGGTGGGATCCATCTCTGCCGGGCGTCGGTTGAGGCGATGACGTCGAAGTCGTAGAAGCTGCGGAGAACGGCGTGGGCGTCGGCGAAGTTTTCGACCGCGAGGGCAACGAACTCGGAACGGGATGCGGAAGGATGCTCGTGGTGGAGGCGGGTGAGGAGCTTGATCCAGAGGACGGTTACGGTCTCGTGGTAGCCGCTGGTTGCGGTGTTCTGGCCGCCGACGGACGTGTTGTAGCGCCGGACGCAGAGTCGCATATGGTTTGTCGCTCTGGCCTCTCCGAGCGCGTGCACGTAAGCTGCTCCGCAGAGCAGATGGGCGGCGTGGGTGAAATATGTCTTGGGCAGAGTTCCGGTTTCGAACGCGGAGATAAACGCATCGATTTCGGCTTCGGTTTTGGGGAATCGGACGGACAGAGATTTTCAGCATAAAGCCGTCGCGGTATGCTCGGGAGCTATGGAGCCGGTGACGCATTTTATGACGGGCGCGGTGCTGGCTCGGTCGGGGTTGAACAGGAGAGCGGCTTACGCCACGGTGACGATGGTGCTGGCGGCGGAGATGCCGGATCTGGATACGTTGTGGAGCGTGTGGGGCCCGGTCGCGGGGTTTCAGCATCATCGTGGATGGACACATACGTTTCTGGGGCTGCCGTTTGAGGCTGCGTTGCTGGTGGGGGTAGTTTGGGCGTGGCATCGGTGGCGGCCAGAGGTGCGGACGAGTGGAGGTGCTCCGGTGCGCTGGGGGCTGTTGTATGGGTTTGCGATCGTTGCGCTGTTGAGCCATATTTTTCTGGACTGGACGAACAATTATGGGGTGCGGCCGTTCCTTCCGTTTGATCCGCGATGGTATGCGGGGTCGTTTGTGTTTATCTTCGATCCGGTGCTGTTCCTTGTGCTGCTTGGGGCTCTGCTGGCGCCGGCGCTGTTTGGTCTGGTGAGCAGCGAGGTGGGGGCGCGACGCGAGAGATTTCGCGGGCGGGGTTGGGCGCGTGCCGGGTTGATGGGCGCGGTGTGTCTCTGGGCTGTGCGGGGCTACGAGGCGGAGCGAGCGCGCGAGGTGGCGCGGGCGGGGGATTACGGTTCGGCCACTGTGAGGCGTCTTACCGTCGATCCGTTTCCGGCGAATCCATTTCAGTGGCAGACGGTTGTGGAGACGGCGGATTTTTATCAGGTGGGGCGGGTCGATTCATGGAACGGAACGATGACTTCCGGGGGGCAGGCGGATATTTTTTACCGGGGTGCTTTGACGCCGGGGGTCCGAGCGGCGGAGGCGAGTTCGCTGGGGCGGGCGTACATGGATTGGTCGAAGTACCCGGTGGTGCGGGAGGCGGACGCGACGGGAACGGAGGGTGCGACGACGGTGGTGAGCTTCCGCGATCTTCGGTTTATGTACGACGTCCCGTTGATGAGTGGGCGCGAAGATCCGCCGCTGATGGGGCTGGTTTTCCTGGATGCGCGGGGGAGGGTGGTTGAGATGGAGATGGACGGGCGGCGGCAGCGGTGATGGGCGTGTGGGGTTGAGGTTCTAAGCGATTGGGCGAGGAGAGGGAGCTCCGGTGGTTGACCCGAGGCCGATGAGCCGTGACAATCAAAGGAGCGCTTCCGCTGTCTCTCGGGTTTGAGGCACAACCGCTTGAGGTCTCTCCCATGTCTGCTTATTTTGTTTTGCTCCTGGCCGTACTTAGCCGTATCTTGCCCCATGCCTTCCATGCAACCGGCGTGAACTTCACCGCGGTTGGGGGTGGTTTGCTTTACTTTGGAGCTCGGCGTCCGCGGTGGCAGGCGATGTTCGCGATCCTGGCGATGATGTTGACGGACGTGTACCTGACCACGGTGGTTTACGGTCTGGCGTTTCATATGCGCGGGTACATCGTGACCTGGCTCTGGTACGGCGCGGTGTGTCTGATGGGTGGGGCGATTCTTTCTCACAGGCGGCTGACAGCGCTTCGTGTGGTGGGTGCGGTGGCGGCGTCGGCGACTTCATTTTTTATCCTGAGCGATTTTGTGGTGTGGGCGGGGAGCGGGATGTATCCGCACACTCTCGCGGGTCTGGGGATGTGCTATGTCGCGGCGATTCCGTTCTATGCGAATGATTTGATGTCGACGGGGGTGACGGCAGGGGCGCTGTTTGGGCTGCCGGTGCTGGCGCGCAGCATTGCTGAGAGTGTCAGGCGGGCGCAGGGCGATCAGCTTCCGCTTGGGTAGGTCGGAAGTCCGAAGACTGAACACGGAAGACAGATGGAAGGATCGCGGCTCAGGGCTCGATGGGTTTTGACTGGGACGAGGATTCCTCGATCGGGATCACGAGACCGCGGCGACGGTCGAAGACCTTTCGCAGAACGTAGGCGGCCAGGACAACGATCAGGATTCCGACGAGGCCGAGGAAGAGCCCGAGGTGCCGGTGAAAGGTATGGACGATGGTACGGATGAGCGCCGGACCGTAGAAGACGGTGATGACAGACCAGAGTAGAAAGCGGATGAACTTGCCCGCGAAGATGGCGCCGATGAACCAGAGGACGCGCATTTCAAAGACGCCGGCGGCGAACTCGAAGAGTTTGACGGGCATGGGCGGGGGCATCATGGCGGGGACCATGATTGCGAGGAACTCCTGTTTTTCGAAGCGATCGCGAAGGCGCTCGTAGCGATCGCGGTTGATGCGCTTGAGCAGGAACAGTTCGCCGCCGGCGCGACCGAAGTAGAAGGGGATGAGCGAACCGAGGGCGGAGCCGGCGGCGGCCATAAAGCTGTAGAGCAGAAATCGGCTGTGATCGTGGGCGACGTAATCGATGACAAGCGGATCGATCGGCATGGGGATTGCGGCGGAATCGATAAAGGCGAGAGCTCCGATGCCCCAGACGCCGAGCGGTTTGAGCAGGGCGAGCATGCCGAGGTTCAGCTTGTGAAAGAGCTCGAACGGATGGAGCTTCACGCTGTTCCCCGTGCTTCTGCAGGCGCCTCTACGCTCTGATCCGTGCCCGATGCGGAGCCATGGTCGGTCCTGCCGGCGAGGAGATCGAGCGCGTGCGGAAGGAGGTTCAGGATGGCGCGCAGCGAGGTTTCGGCGCCGGCGGGGCTGCCGGGGAGATTGAGGATAAGGGTTGCACCATAGACGCCGCAGACGGAGCGGCTGAGCGGGGCCATAGGGGTTTCGCGGAGGCTTTCGGCGCGCATGCGTTCGGCGAGACCGTCGACGAGCCGATCGCAGACGAGCTTGGTGGCCTCGGGTGTGACGTCGCGGAGGGCCAGGCCGGTGCCGCCTGCCGTGACGATGAGGTGCGCCGAGGCGGCGTGATGGCGCAGCGCATGGGCGATCTGGTCGATCTCGTCCGGGAGGACTTCGAAGGCGATCTGCTGGATTCCGGACGAGAGCAGAATCTGCCGGACGGCGGGGCCGGAGAGGTCGGGCATCTGTCCGGCAGCGCAGCGGTCGCTGATGGTAAGGACGACGGCACGCGTGTCCGGGGAGAAGATGGTTGCGCTCACCCGGTTAGTTTACCGCCGGTAAGGGGCGGCGTGGTCCGAGCGTCTGTGTGCGGTTTCGGAGAACACGGGCAGCGCCGAGCGGAAAGGGTGAGAAAATATGGAGAGTGGTGGACCGGTTCTGTGATGGCCCGCGTTCTGCGATGTTGTGTGTCGCCGACTTCGGTCCGCTGTCGCTCCTCTGGGTCCGCTGGTCCGCTGGTTGCTGCTGTTGCCTGATGTCTGTCCGTTCCGTTGAGTCGATTTGATGCCGACGCTTGAGACGCCTCCCAATCCGGTTACACCGACTTCGCCCACCAAGGTGCGTACGGGGCGGTTTGGCGAGCTCGAACAGCATGAGCTGATTCACCTTTTGGACACGCTGGACGATGAGCGGTCGCGCGCGCGGTTTCGTGAGTCGATCTACATCTCGGTTATTTTTTATCTGGCTGTTGGATGGTTTTTGTTCTATGGGCCGCGGGTGTTGTTTCACCAGCCTCGCCTGATCAACCCGAGTGATGTGCTGAAGCAGCGTGACCGGGAGATGACGTATCTGGACACGCCGAAGGATATTGCGGCGCAACTGCGGCGTCAACCGCCTAGCAAGTCGAACGACCGCTCACAACCGGCGCCCAAGCCGACGCTGGATCGGAAGACACTGGATCAGCTTCAGGCGATGCGAAAGGCGGCGGCGCCTGCTCCGAAGAATCTGCCGAGTGCACCGCAGCCGCAGCCGGCGGCGCCGCAACCGCAGGCTCCGCCACCTCCTCCTCAGCAGCAGACGCAGCCGACCCCGG
>CAXTYQ010000038.1:0-29147 GCA_964248505.1 uncultured Acidobacteriaceae bacterium | reverse complement strand
AGGCCTCACATCACCAAATGGCCCATTTTGTACAGAATCGTTGCCATACCCCTGCCCTTGCCGTTGCTTGTTTCACCGCCGTCATCCTGAGCGAAGCGAAGGACCCCTGTAGTTGCCTTTGCCTTTGCCCTTCATGGTTGTCATTCCCGAAGGGAATCTGCTTCTCGCACGTTGGCGCATCCACGCCCACAACTCTTTACAATAGAAACAGACCCAAGAAAAGTCGCAGCTCCATCCACTCAGGTTCGACCTCAACGCAGATCGAGATCCAGATCAAGATCCAGATCTAAGTCCCCTGAATGGAAGATTTTGCACCGAATTGATACGGGGTGTGGGGTACCCCCTCTCACGCCACCCTACCAGGTCATCCACGGAGCTCTGCCGCCGCTCCAAAGCTCTTCCAGGTGCTGTTTATCGCGCAAGGTGTCCATCGCCTGCCAGAAGCCATGGTGGAAGAACGCATGGACCTCCCCCCGTGCAACCAGCTTCTCAATCGGCTCCCGCTCAAACATCTGGCCGTCGTCAGTCACCGCCCCGATAGCCTCCGGCTGAAGAACAAAGAAGCCCCCATTGATCCATCCACCCTCGTCCGACGGCTTCTCCTGAAACGAGTAGATCTGAGTGTCCTTGAGCCCAAGAGCGCCAAACCGTGCTACCGGCTGGACGCTGGTCAGCGTGACCAGCTTGTTGTGCCGCTTGTGAAAGGCAATCGAGGCCGTGATGTCCACGTCCGCCACCCCGTCCCCGTACGTCATGCAGAAAGCTTCGCCCGGCGTCAGATACTTGGCTACCCGCCGAAGCCGCCCCCCCGTCCCCGAGTTGTCCCCCGTATCCACCAGGGTCACCCGCCAGGGCTCAGCCACCGAATCGAGCACCTCCATCTTGTTGTCGCGCATGTCAAAAGTCACGTCCGACATGTGCAGGAAGTAGTTGGCGAAGTACTCCTTGATGACGTACCCCTTATACCCGCAGCAGATGATGAAGTCGTTGATGCCGTGCTGCGAGTAGATCTTGAGAATGTGCCAAAGGATGGGACGTCCCCCGATCTCGACCATCGGCTTAGGGCGAAGCGAAGTCTCTTCCGAGATACGGGTGCCGAGACCACCGGCGAGGATGACAGCTTTCATCTCTTGATCCTGTGTCTGCGCTTTCCTGCTGCTGGATGGGTACCGCGCCGGGATCTTTCGACGGCACGGTACGACGGTTTTCAGTATCGCATTATGACGGCGTTCCGGAGCCGGACGGTTTGATATCCTGACTCTACTTATGACCGAAAAGGCAGAGCAGCTTCGGCAGCAGATTCTTGAGCTTTCCGCAGAGTTTTATGCAGAGGCTTTTCCGCAGAAAGACTTCGTGCCGGGGAACTCGGCGGTACCGGTGTCCGGCAAGGTCATTGATGGCGCCGATATTGCCGCCGTGGTGGATTCGGCCCTCGATGCCTGGTTCACAACAGGGCGGTGGGCAAAGGAGTTTGAAAAGAAGCTTGCTCGATTTGTGGGCGTGCGGTCGGCTTCGCTGGTGAATTCGGGATCGAGCGCGAACCTGGTGGCGCTCAGCGCGCTGACCTCGCCCAAGCTGGGTGATCGACAGCTCAAGCCTGGCGACGAGGTGATTACGGTAGCGGCGGGCTTTCCAACCACCGTCAACCCTATCTTTCAGAACCGCCTGGTACCGGTGTTTGTGGATGTGATCCTGCCCACCTATGAGATCGACGTGACCAAGCTCGAAGCCGCCCGCAGCGAGAAGACAAAGGCGGTGATGATCGCGCACACGCTAGGCAATGTCTTCAACCTGGACGCGATTACAGCGTTCTGCAAGCAGTACAACCTGTGGCTGGTGGAGGACTGCTGCGACGCCCTCGGGTCGACCTACAAGGGCCAGAAGGTAGGGACCTTTGGCGATATCGCCACGGTGAGCTTTTACCCGGCGCACCACATCACCATGGGCGAGGGTGGAGCGGTGCTGACAAACAAACCGGCGCTGCAGGTGCTGATCGAAAGCTTCCGCGACTGGGGACGGGATTGCTGGTGCGAGCCCGGTGTAGACAACACCTGCGGCAAACGCTTCGATTGGCAGCTGGGAACGCTGCCGTGCGGGTACGACCATAAGTACACCTACTCCCATGTGGGCTACAACCTGAAGGCGACCGATATGCAAGCCGCCCTCGGTGTCAGCCAGATCGCGAAGCTGCCCTTCTTTATCGAGCGACGCAAAGAGAACTTTGCGTATCTGAAGCAGGCGCTTGAACCGCTGAGCGAGTGGCTGCAACTCCCCGTCGCAGGGGAACATGCCGACCCAAGCTGGTTCGGATTTCCGATCGGCGTCAAGGATGGGGCGCCCTTTACGCGCGACCAGATGACGCGGCACCTGGACTCGAAGAAGATCGGTACCCGGCTGATCTTTGCCGGCAACCTCTTGCGCCAGCCGGCGTATGAAGGATGGGAGCACCGGGTCGTCGGTGATCTGACGAACACGGACTACGTGATGAATTCAGTGTTCTGGGTAGGAGTCTACCCCGGTCTGACGCCGCCCATGCTGGACTATATCGCGGAGACAATGACCGAGTTCGCGAAGGTAGCGCAGAGTGGGTTGGTGACGGTTTAGGCTGCTAAGCGGTAGGACCGTGCCAGGCAGCGGTGCGACGGAGGGCTTCGGCGAGGGAGATCGTTTGGGTGAGGCCCAGTTCGTCACGAGCGCGGGCAGTGGAGGGCACGTAGGAGTTCATCGATGCGCCCGGGATGGGAGTGCCATCGATCTGGATCGGCAGACCGGGACGGAGCGTACTCGCCGTGAGATGGGCGGCTTCGGCTATGGTGTAGGCATCTTCGGATCCTACGTTGTAGGCGCAGTTGGGCGCTCCGCGAACGAGGATGGTCCAGAGCCAGATCGCAAGGTCGGCCATGTAGAGCCAGGAGCGGAGGGGTGTGCCGTCGCCGCGGATATGTATGGGATGGTTGCGGATAGCGCTCGCGACGAAGTTGCCGATGGCGAAGTGGGCGTCAAGCGGGAGGTGCGGGCCGACAAAGGAAAAGGGACGGGCGACGACCGCTTCGAGAGGCGTGTTGTGGGCGTAAGCGACGGATAGGTGCTCTGCCATGCGCTTGGCTTCGTCGTAGGAGGAGGAGAGCAGGAGTGGGTTGGGGCCGGCGAGACTGGTCTCCGGAATATGGGTTTCGGTTGCGGAGGATCGGCCGTAGACGGCGCCAGTGGAGACGTAGAGCAGGCGCCGGGCACCGCTGGCGAGGGCCAGTTGAAGGACATGGCGGGTGCCCTCGAGGATGGACTCGGCTAGCGCGTAGGCGGGCTGCCCGGTTTGCTGTCCGCCGGAGTCGGTGGCGGCGTGCAGGATGTGGGTGAAGCGGCCAAAGGTGAGGTCAGGCCGAAAGGGAAAGGCGCGTATGTCGCCCTCAAGCAAAGTGACGTTGGGGTCGCCCGTAATATGCGGCGATCTAGCCTGGAAGCCTGCGGCGTTGCGGGTCAGAGCCGTTACTCGGATGTCGAGGGAGAGCTCGCGGTTGGCGTAGAGCAGTGACTCGAGCAGCCAGTGGCCGAAGAAGCCAGTTCCGCCGGTGACGAAAATCTGTGCGCCGGCTAATCGAAGAAAAGATTCGCGAGTGTGTTGAAGAATGTGCGCTAAGTCTTCGGCGGCGAGAGGTCTGGTGACGGGCATCGGTCTCAATTGTGCCACCGAGGTCGCGTCAGGCGCATCCTTCAGGAAGCCGAGGGCCGCAGCTTTGGCTGCGACCCTTGGGGCTGAGACAAGCTTTGCAGTCAGGACGCCGTGCTGTCGCGCATCGCTTTAACCTTGTCGTGCGAGGCAACGATGTGCTGCTGCTGCGTCTGGAGCAACGATCGAGTTGCGCTGCTGAGGTCGGTATCGGCGAGTGCCGCGCTATATGCCTTCTTGGCGGCGTCTTCTCCCTGCTCGGCGGTTTCGAGCAATGTGTGGTCGCCGGCGCCGAGGTTCGCCTTGAGGTCACCCCAAACCCGGTGGACGGGACCGGCTACCGTTCCGCCAACGTCGGAGGTATCTCCGGACACCTTGCCGTACTCGGCCTCGAGTTGCTGAGCGAACCGTGCGCGGGTCTGGCCCTCTTCCATAAAGAACGACTTTGCAGACTGATCTTTCAGGTGCTCGCCTATGTCGGGGAAGCCCTTTTCTCCGTCGTGCAATACCTGGATCACTGTTTTGATGAGTGCGCCTGTATCGGCCATACTGATAAATCCTCCATGGGTTGATGGAGGGAAAACGCCTGTTGTGCGTTGGCCTGGTATTCGAGAGGCGTTCAGAGACATGAACGATTGTCAGAGATTATTGCGGGTGACGAGGGATCTACTCGGCGAGCTGCTGAGGTTTGGAGCCGAACTCCGGGCCGAAGTAGAAGCGTTCGACCACCATGCAGAAGATGTGCTCGAGGGCGATGTGGCATTCCTGGATGTTCATGGTGGTGTTGGAGGGGATGATGACGTTGAGGTCGGCGAGCGCGGCCATGGCGCCGCCGTTGTTGCCGGTGTAGGCGACGGTGTGGATGCCCATGGAGCTGGCGAGCTTGAGGGCTTTGACGCAGTTCTTCGAGTTGCCAGAGGTAGAGATGGCGAGCAGGACGTCGCCTTCGATGCCAAGCGCTTCAACCTGACGCTCGAAGACGTTGTCGTAAGTGTAGTCGTTGCCGATCGCGGTGAGGATCGAGGTGTCGGTGGTGAGGGCGACTGCGCGGAGCGCGGGACGATCGACGGTGAGGCGGGAGACGAACTCGGCGACGAGGTGCTGGGCATCCGCCGCCGATCCGCCGTTGCCGCAAACCATCAGCTTGCGGCCTGCCTTCATGGCTTTCGCGGTGATCTCACCCGCCTGGACGACTGCGGTGTGGATTTGGTCGTCGGCGAGCACCTGCTTGAACACTTCGAGTGACCGCGTGAGTTGGTTACGGACTAAATCTTTCATCAGGCTTCGGACTCCGAACTTCGTGACTGTTTTGCCATGAATGTTATGTTTGCCGCTAAAGTTTCTCGAGATTATGCCGATGTAGTGGTTGAGAGCTCAGGGGCGGTGTTGATGATTCTGCCTGGAGGCGAAACTAAGTCTGCTTTTGGAAAGCCGAAGCCATTTTCGAAGTTGACGCGTTCAAGTTCCACGGCGTACGGGCGCTTCTGCACCTGAGTATAGATTGCCCCGACATACTCTCCCATCACGCCGAGGAAGACGAGCTGCAGGGACGCAATAAAGAAGACGCCGATAATGAGAGGAGCGAGGCCGAACTCAAAGGTCGACCAGAAAACAAGCTTAAGGACGAGGTATACGAAGGCAATCAGGAAGGCAAGACCGGCGCCGATAAAGCCGGCGAAGGTAGCCAGGCGGAGCGGCACCTTGGAGTGGTTGATAATGCCGAGCATCCCGATGTCATAGAGGGTGTACCAGTTATTTTTCGTGATACCGAACTTGCGGGAGGGTTGATCGTAAAGCAGCTTGACCGTGGGCAGACCGATTTCGGCGATCATGCCGCGGAAGTATGGGTACGGATCGTCGAAGGAGCGCACGAGGTCGACGACTTTGCGGTCGTAGAGGCCGAAACCGGTGTAATTCTGGATGGTTTCAATCGAGGAGAGGCGCTCGGCGATGCGATAGTACTGCTTGCGCGCCCAGAACATTATGGAGTTTTCTTCGGAGGTGCGCTTGATGCCAAGAACGCAATAGGCTCCCTGTTCCCACTCGCGGATGAGGTCGGCGATCATGGGCGGGGGATCCTGCAGATCAGCGACGATCCCGATCACGGCGTCCCCTTTCGCTTGGAAGAGGGCGTGGATGGGAGAGCGGATGTGACCGAAGTTGCGGGCGTTGACGATAACCTTGACGTTCGGATCTTCGGCAGCGATGTGTTTAAGGATCGCCACCGTGTTATCGCGCGAGCTGTTGTCGATGAAGATGTGCTCGTAGGTGTACTTGCCGATCTCACGCATGACTTCGCGCACCTGCGTGTAGAGGTTGAGGACGTTGTCTTGTTCGTTGTAGCAGGGGGTGACGATGGAGATGGTTTTCACGAGACCTCATCTACGGGAACAGAGGTGGCTGCTGGATCGAGGGATGGAGATGTATGACGCGGAGTGGTGAGGGTGCTCGGGGCTACGCGGAAGGTTACTTTTTTGTGGCCGATAAAGCTGTAAACCACACCCACGACAAGGAGGATGAAGTTTGCGAGATAAGGAGGGAGATCGGAGGCCTGAGGCAACCGAGGTGCAAGCGAAGCGAAGTGTTGGGCAACGAAGTGCAGCATGGGATTGAGTGGAATGAGGTTGCGCCGCTCTAAAAAGGAGAGAAGACGCACGAGAACTGGAAGAAGCAGCAAGCTAGGCAGAAACCCGCTCCAGTAGACAGCCATCGCTTTGACCCACTCGCGAACGTAGTTCCCTTTCGTTTTGAATACAAAAAGTTTGTAGCCGAGAAACGCCACAGTAATGTTGATGAAGTTCGAGAGAGCGGCGGCGAAGATGTAAGACGCGGGCACTCGATGGCGATGAAGGAGGTAGTTGATGACCGCAAAAACGGTATAGCCGAACACCGTGTTGAACCCGCCCACGACGAGGTAGCGAAGGAGTTGCCCGGGAGGGATGTGTTGCGCCAGCTTGCGAAGAAAGCCCATTCGCTGTGGCGCGATCTCCATGGGGAGAGCGGGATCGAGCGGTTCGACTTCGGTGGGGGCCATGGCCTTGCTTTCAGCGACCGCGGTCGCCCTCGGAGTATGTTTCCGAATACGGAAAACCTTCCATCCGTCGACCAGAATACGACGGACGACGAACAGATTGAACATGATCCGGCGAGATCGCCAGAGTTCCTGTGCCATAAGGAGCAAACCGCCCGGCGTCCCCAGGCAACGGAGCAGGACATCCGCGGTTAGATTGGCGAGCAGGTGGTCCATGGTGCGGGACAAGGTGACGGCGCCTGCTCTGTCCCCACGAGAGCGAAGCACGACCAGAAAATCTTCGTGCATGGTCCGGCCGCGCCTCTGCCATTCGGCGATGTTGGCCACTTGGGTCAGGCTGGCAGAATGAACGCGGTACTTCACGACTGGTTCCGCCACACAAGCGACGAAGTCGTAACTGAGCGCGACCCGGCCCCAGTTTCCAGTGTCGCAGAGCAGACCGTGCCGTGCTCCATCGTACCCACCGAAGCGTCTGGCATCCTTTGTACGAACAAGGACGCTTGCCAGCCGTGGCCCGCGACGCCCTTCAAAGACCTCACGCAGCATGGCGGCGGGAGTCTCCTGCGCGGGTCCAGCATCGGTGACCCAGAGCTTCTCTCCCGCGTCGTCGATAAGGGTGCAAGGAGACCAGGAAAGGCCGATCATCTGTCCACCTTCACCCCGGAAAGGCAGAGTAAGACGCTGAATCGCTTCGGGCTCAAGCACGTCGTCGTCCGAGAGAAGAAGAAAGAACTCTCCCCGGGCAGCGTCCAGGCAGGCATTGAAGTTTCCGACCATGCCATGATCCGCAGTCTGGATCAGCGCACGGATGCGCGGATCAGTCAGCGATTGAAGATAAGACTTCGTTGCGTCCGTAGAATTGTTGTCCGAAATGACGATTTCAAGGGCGGAGTAGGTCTGGGCAAGTGCGCTTCGAACGGCAAGCTTCAGGTATTCCAACCGGTTGTAGGTGGGAATCCCGATGGTGACAATGGGGAGCGAGTGCATCAGAACGCATTCCCTTTCCGAAGTTTGCGCGCACCGGTAAGAGCAGGGTACAGACGTTGTCGACGAAGGTTGTTTTGGCTGCGCCGGCTGGTCTGGATCATTCGGAGCAAGGACTTGGGAGAATCCAGCGAGCGGTACGGAGTGGTGATCGCCATCCAGATTTAGTATCTCAGGTTTGGGTGCTCGGGCGCATCAGAACCCGAGGTTTGCGTGCTTTGTGCAACGTTCTGCTCTCGGATCTCTGGGGCCTGTCGGAAGCTCTGCCGATCTCGACGACATTGCTGCCAAGTCTTCGTTTGTAGACGGTATAGGACACATTCAGGTCGTAAGACGCAAACGTTCGCACGGGCTCGTAGTTTGTGAGGATGAAATCGGTAAGGACACGGGCCTCTGGGCGATCGATCGGAGCGCCATTACGCCGGGGCAGCGTCTCCAGGATGATCCACGGTGTTTCGCGTCGGCGAAGTTCATCGACGACCGCCTGCTGCACCTCAGGGTAGGCGGTCGACGCGGTATCGAAGTACCAGAGTTTTTCCGTCGGCAACGTCTTTGCCGCAAGATACAAGGAGAGGTTGGCGCAATTGTCATGTGTCGACTGGCAGGATCCCTGCTCGGACGCAACGTAAAATTCCTCGCCGGGCCGTCGCACGGAATCTAAGTAGTCGAGCAGGCTCGCTTCGAGGGGGTACACCCAGACGCCTTGACGCGTAAGCGGCACGTGTTGTCGCAGACTACCCCAGTACGTGCGGGCGCGTTGGATGTTGAACTGTCCAAATGGGCCGAGGGTGAACCAACTGATCATGAGCGTGACGGTGAGCCAGTGCCAGTCGGCTACACTCATCCACGATCGCCTGGGCGGTGTCGGCGCAGAACGCAGAGCCGGGAACGCGAAGTCAGAGACGAGCAGAAGGGACAGCAGCGCGGCAGGGTAGGCGTGCTCCTGGTCAAAGCGGAATAGAGAGTAGGAGATGAAGAGATACAACAAGATGTGAGGGACAAGGCTGCTGTCGGCTTGGCGGCGGAAAAGTTTCGCGGCCACCTTCAGGAGAGAGCCGGTCGCGGCGAGGAGGACCAGCCAGAATAGGATGATGTGCGGATTAGAACGGAGAGGGAGGCCACGGCTGGCCGCCCAGCGCGGGATATACAGGCGCATGTCGGCGATCTCAGGACCGGCGATGCCAAACGCGGCGAACAGGCCGAGAAGAAGCACGCACACGATTGCCGCTGCGAGAAGACATCCCACGGCGCCACGGGCGGCACCCCGGTTGCCGAAGAGGAAGGCGAGCATCCCGGCTATCGCAATGGCGGTGGGGAGGTAGACACCGAAGTTCAGGCGGGTAAAGATCGCCAATCCGATCAGCAGGCCGACGGCGGCTTGTGCCAACGCGGTGGATCGTAGTCGCGAGGTAGTCTCCCCAAAGGCGGAGGGCAAGAGCAGCAGGGCAAGGAAGATAAGGAACTGCGCCGGGAGCGAGTAGAAGCTGTAAGTGGAGATAACCGGGGCGCTAAAGAGCAGTAAAGCGAGCACGCCGAGGTAGAAGCGCGGGCGGCGGTCCGGTATCTGCCGGCGGGCAACGTACACAGTGATCGCCAAAAAGCCGAGAGCGCAGAGCAGATAGAAGCAGGCCGCCGCCGTAGCCGGTGGGAGGGATCGCAACGGGTATTCGGCCGCGGCCGACATGTAGTGGCCGACCGGGCCATACAACGCTTCGAAGTCGGCATGTGGCCGTTCGCCCCGGAGAACGCGTTGCGTGCTGATGACCTGGATGGGGAAATCAAGAAAGCTGGATCGGGGCGGCATGCCGAACAGGATGGCCAGGGCCGCCCCGAGCAGAAGGGTGGCGACCGGGGCGCCGCGTTGTATTCGGCGCAGCGATCTGTCTGAGAGTTTAGAGTCCACGTTACATGAGTAACTCTACCCCAAGTACCTGACATCGCAAAGCGAGATGGCCCAACTGTGAGGCCGCGACAGCCGTCATCTAAAGCAATGTGCGGAAGAGCCGGCGAAAGAGCTCCGTCGTTGTTCCGTAAACCAGGTGCGCCACGAATGGAGTAGCAAGCGCAGACGCCGGCTGCTCAGCCGCAGATCCGGAGAGGTGCAGGGCGGGCACGGCGAAGAGGTCGGCCCCAACGAAGAGGGCAGATCCGAAGAGGGTGCCGAAGGCCGCCCTCGGAAGGCCGGAGTACTCGGCCAAGCCGCCGTAGACTGCTCCCATCGCGGCTCCAAAGGCGTAGTGAACGATAGGACCGTCCTTTTGCTTCTCCTCGAGCGACAGATGCCGGCCACCCGTGGCCAGGTTCACCAAGGCATCCGCTGTCTTCATCGTCGCGTCGATCTTCGGCTCGCCACTCTCTATCTGCTGGGCTGCCTGCGCTTTTTGCTGCTGGTTCTCCTCGTCAGTCTGCACCGCTTCCTGCAGTGGACCACTCAGCCTTTCGATGAATTGATTCATTACCCAAGAGGCAACCAGACCACCGGCTGCTCCTGCCAGGACACCACGGACGGCATGCTTCTCACCACTTTGACTCATCATCTTCTCCCCTCGCGACCTCTTACTCTGATGCGGGTCTGCCATCTCCCTGTTCTCGTCGTGGTGCTTATTTGAGCTTGGCTCAGGCGAAGTTGCTCGTATCGTAATGTTTGAGAAAGGCGAGTTGCGTTTTGATCGAGTCGACCTCATCGCCCGAGGCGCCGCGAGCGACCTCAAGTGTGACGCCGCCGGTGTAGAGGATCGAACGGAGGGCTTTGAAGACTTCGCCGAAGTTGACGATTCCTTCACCGAAGGGGACAGGTCTGGCGCTGACATCAGGGCTGGGAAGAGTTGGGTCTGCCGCGACAGGATCTGGGCGGCGCGTATCTTTCAGGTGGACCGAACCGATGTGGTCGCCGTAGGCAGAGAACTCGTCCAGAGGTCGGTAGCCGAGAGCAGCCGAATTGCCAGAGTTCCAGTGCACGCGCAGCATAGGGTGCGGGATGCGGGCGAGGAAGTCTTGAAAGCTGACGGGCTCCAGACTTGCTTCGACGTGAAGCTCGACACCGGTGGCCTCGACCGTGTCGAGTGCCTGATTGAGCACACGGAGAGCCGCGAGCTTCTCGGCTTCGTCTTTCGGGCAGGCGTTGCCGAGAAGGGGAAGTACGAGGTGGCTAGCCCCGGTGCGCCCCGCGGCGCGGAGCAGGGCGTGGAGGAAGCGCTGGCGCCGGGCAAGCTCGGATTCGGTGCAGCGGATCAGCGGATTGGTGAGGAACCAGGAGGCGTAGACGGTCGGAACTTCGAGGCCGAAGTGGGTCTTCAGGGCAATCAGTTCCTCCATGCCGGCGTCGGTCGTGAGTGGATTGCTGATAGCCCCTTCGCTGTCGTAGATCCACTCGATGTAGCTGAGGCCGGCTTCGCGAGCGCGGGGCAGTTCGTCGCGCCAGTGTTTGCGTGGGAAGCACCCTAAGCGGCCACTTTCAGGCGGTGACAGGCTGCCTTGCAGCGTGCCGAAGGACAGGCCGGAGATTGGGAGCATGCTTCTGGAGGACCTCCTCTCGGTCTTGGTGAGGCGATACGGTGGCGTGAGAGGGGGTACCCCACACCCCGTATCAATTGTGTGCAAAATATTCCATTTAGGGGACTTAGATCTGGATCTCGGTCTGATTTTGATCTAATTTCGGTCTGCGTGAGGTCGAGCCTGAACGGACGGAGCACCGACGTGTTTTTCTGGTTCTGTCTTTATTGTAAAGATCTGTGGGCGTGGATGCGCCAACTGTGCGAGGGCAAAAGCAGATTCCCTTCGGGAATGAAAAGCAAGAAGGGCAAGGGCAAGGGCAAGCGCAACGGCAACGGCAAAAGCAACTACAGGGGTCCCTCGCTTCGCTCAGGATGACGGCGGTGAAACAAGCAACGGCAAGGGCAACAGCAGATTCCCTTCGGGAATGACAACCAGAAGGGCAAGGGCAACAGCAAAAGCGACGGCAAAAGCAACTACAGGGATCCTTCGCTTCGCTCAGGATGACGGCGGTGAAACAGGCAACGCAAGGGCAACAGCAGATTCCCTTCGGGAATGACAACAAGAAGGGCAAGGGCAACTACAACTGCAACGGCAAGAACAACTACAGGGGTCCTTCGCTTCGCTCAGGATGACGGGGGTGAAACAAGCAAGGGCAACAGCAACGACAGAAGCAGATTCCTTCGGGAATGACAACCAAGAAGAGCAAGGGCAAGGCAAAAGCAGATTCCCTTCGGGAATGACAACCAAGAGAAGCAACGGCAAGGACAGGGTGACTTCGCGGTGGACACGAACCATCTTGTGGCCGAGTCGTTGATTACCATCAGGAAAGAAGAGGGTGAATGAGGCAAAGTTTACGGCTTGGGATGAAGGCGATGCTCGCCCTGAATGGCGCGAGCCTGATTCGGGCGTTGCGGCATGGACCGCGATCGCTCAAGAGGAGTCTTGAGGCTTCCTATCATGCAATTGATCCGTTCGGGACGGCGGAGCGGCGGCCTGAGCGGAGGATGCTGCGGCGAATTCCGGAGGCGCCCATCGACGCGGTCGCGCAGTGGCCGGCGGAGATTGTGCTGGATCTTCGGTATACGGAGGTGACCGGATCGACGCCGATTCGGGATCTTCTTACGGTGCTTGCGTTGGCGATCGAGCGGCAGCCGCGGGGCGTTCTGGAATTTGGCACATTTTGGGGATCCGCGACGCTAAACCTGGCTCGCAATCTGCCGGATGCCGTGATCCATACGATCGATCTTCCGCCGGATCCGTCTGCCGCACAAGCGCTGACCAGTGGCAAGCCGGTGGACGATATGTACCTGATTGAGTCTCGGCAGCTGGGCCGGGCCTTTCGCGGAAGTGCGGTCGAGGGTCGGATTGTGCAGCATCTGGGGGACACGGCAACCTACGATTACCGAGTGATCCGGGATGAGCTTTCGTTTTTTCTGATCGACGGATCGCACACGTACGAGTACGCGAAGAGCGATACCTTGCGCGCGTTTGCGCTGGCGAAGGGCGAGCTGACGCTGGTGTGGCATGACTGCGACGAGGCGCACCCTGGCGTGACGCGCTGGCTGGGGGAGCTGCTCGACGCAGGCTTGCCGGTGCAGCGGATCGCGGACACCGTGGTCGCATGTCTCACGGTGCGGGCGGACGATCAACGTCTGTTGCGGTTTCGGTGAGGATCGGTTCCCTACTCGGGTAGGGGTGCGACGATCATGTTGGCGAGGAACTCTTCTCGGGGGAGGAACGGGAAGAGGTCTTCGAGGGGCTTTGAGACGAAGGAGCCGTCCTCCTTCTGGTACGACTGCAGGCGCGGCGCGCGGACCTCGTCGGGGAGGACCTTGACATCGCACACCACTGGTCCGGGCATGTCGAGGACCTTGCGAACTTCCGCGCGGAGGTCGGTCTGGTCGCGTATGACGTAGGCGCCGAGGCCGTAGCTGGCGGCGACTTTGGATAGGTCCGGGATGGTGAGGCCGCTGTTCGGGTCGGCACCGATCGCTGCCTTGCCGAAGTAGGCTTTTTGCGAGGCTCGGATGGAGGAGTAACCCTCGTTGTTTAGGACGAAGAACTTGATGGGCAACTGGAGGCGACGGATGGTCTCGAGCTCCTGGATGTTGAACATGAAGCCGCCGTCGCCGTCGACGGTGATGACGTCGCGGCCAGGGTTGGCGACCGCGACCGCGATGGACATGGGGATGGCGTACCCCATGGAGCCGAGGCCGGCGGTGTGGAAGATGCGCTGTCCGTTGCGTGTGGGGCAGGCGAGGAGGTAGATCTCGATGGCGCTGCCGGAGCTGCCGGAGATGAGCTTGTCTTCGGCTTTGGACTCCTGGCCGAGGATCTCGGCGAGGTTGAAGATGGAGACGCGGCCTTCGGGCTTGCGGTGTTCCTCGGTGACGACGGGGTAGCGGGTCTTCCAGTCGGCGCAGCGGGCGAGCCAGGCGTCGAGGTTGCGGGGCTTGATCTCGTCCTTGTGCTTGAGCAGCTCGGTCAGGAACGCCTTGGCGTCGGCGCAGACGGGCTGCTGGAGGTAGGGGTGGAGCTTTTGGAGTTCGGCGGGATCGATGTCGACGGCGACTTTGTGGGCTTCGCGCGCGAGGTTCTGGGGGGCGTATCCGGTGATGGCGAAGTCGAGACGGACGCCGAGCGCGAGGAGGAAGTCGCAGTTCTGGAGGGCGAAGTTGGCGCCGCGAGCGGCGACGGAGCCGGGGCGGCCGACGTACGTGGGGTCGTCGGAGGGGACGAGGTCGGCGGCGCACCAGGTGGCGACGGTGGGGATGCCGAGGAACTTGCGGAGGGTTTCGAACTCGGCTTCGGCGCGGGCTAATCGGATGCCATTGCCGGCGAAGAGCAGAGGCCGCTCGGATTTGTTGAACTCTTCGATGACGCGGGCGACTTCGGTGGGGATGTTGGCGGTGCCGGTGAGGTTGGAGAGTCCGGCGAGCTCGGTGGCATCGAAGCCGCGGAGCCTGGTTACGTCTTCGAGGGGGGTGGCTTGGACGTCGAGCGGGATGTCGATCCAGACTGGACCGGGGCGGCCGTTGAGGGCGAGGTAGACCGCCTTTTCGAGGTGGTAGCGGATGTCGAGCGGGTTGAGGATGGTGACGGCGTACTTGGTGATCGGGCTGACGATGGCGCAGATGTCGACCTCCTGGACGCCGAGTTGCCGCATGCCGAGCGGCTTGTCGGTGACGGCGTCGAACATGCGGTCTGGGCGCTTGACCTGGCCCGAGAGGAAGAGGGTTGGGGTGGAGTCGAGCCAGGCTCCGGCGACGCCGGTGACGGCGTTGGTTCCTCCGGGGCCGGTGGTGACCATGCAGACACCGAGGCCGTTGGTGGCCTTGGCGAAGCTTTCGGCGCCGATGGCGGAGGCTTGCTCATGCGAGTTGCAGACGGGCGTGATCCGCGTCTCGGTGGCGAGCGAGGCGTTGAGGTGCATGGCTCCGCCGCCGGTGACGAGAAAGACGTGCGAGATGCCGAGATCGGCGACAAACTGCAAGACGTAGTCGGAGAGCTTCATATACAAGCATCGTAAATGTTTAGCGATGACGATGCTGGAGGTCGGCTGGTCCGGCTGAGGTCTCTGTTTGGGATTGAACTGGTGGATCGTGGTTCCCGGGAATGTAGTTTGCGGTGTATCCCACCCCTCCCCCCCGGTTTCTAGCACTGATGTAATAGAATCAACGACTTAGGTCTGGGTGTGATCTGTAAAATATTGCAAACACATACACTTAGGGGTAAAATATTCGAAACAAAGAACTTAGCTGTGTGCTGAGGGGTGTACGTCAACTCTGACGGGTTTGTTTGCTGTGTTTCTGTCTCTCTCGAATCCGTGCCGGAGACCTTTTCACAGCCCGGGTAGAGCGGAGTGTTCCCTTGACTCCTATCTCTAGGATACCGAGTGGCGAAGGATAGTACGCCAAGGTCTGCTCGGTATATTTTCGCTGGGCGCTTGGCTGGGTTTATGTCTGACGCCGGCGTTGGCGCGGGGCGGTCTAATCGGTCTTGTCGGTCTTGTCTACCTTTGGGCGCGAACCGTTGATGAGGATGTCGACGATTCTGCGGGCGCTCGGCTCCCAGCCGGGCAGAGCGGTGGTGTGAAAGACGCCGACGAGGGCGCGGACGAAGTCGTTCGGTTCCGTGTCTGGACGGAGATCGCCACTCTGAATGGCGCGCTCGACCAGGGCGAGAAATGTGCCGTGGATCAGACCGCGCGCGCCTTCGATGAGGCGCATGGAGCCACCCGCCACCGTATCCATGGCGGGAAGGATGAGCCTTTTGTCGGCGACGTGGTCGATCAAAAGGAGCATCCAGGCGCGAACGGCTCTGAGCGGCGGCATGGTGGCGGCCAAGCGCTGGCCGGCCGCAGTCAGTTTTTCGACTTCGCTGCGGTAGACGGCTTCGATCAGAGCGTCGCGGGTGGGGAAGTGGCGATAGAGCGTGCCTGGGCCGATGCCCGCCTGGCGGGCGATGTCGTCGAGGGAAGCTTCGGGTCCGTGCCGGCTGAAGGCGAGCCTGGCAACCTCGAGGATGCGCTCGCGGTTGCGCTGCGCATCGGCGCGAGGTTTGCGAAGGGCCGGAGGTGGTGCGGCCTGCTTTTTCGGCATACCGTAAGTTTCGCAGAAAGTTGTGCAACCGGAGACGATCTCCACTTATCTTAATAAAGCGGAGATTGTCTCCACTTCTTGGGGAGACGCGGACGTCAACTCTGGCGCTTTGCTTTCTTGGGTTGCGCCGGCCAGCAGATGGAGAGAGGGTGTATGCGGATTTTTGTGACGGGAGCGACGGGATTCGTCGGGACGGAGCTGGTGAAGGAGCTTGTGGAGGCTGGGCATCAGGTGCGCGGGATGGCACGCAGCGACGCGGGGGCGGAGCAGCTAAAGGCAGCGGGCGTCGAGGTGCATCGCGGGGATCTTGAGGATCTGGACAGTCTGCGCAGCGGAGCGACTGGCATGGATGCTGTCGTGAACTTGGCCTTTAGCCACGACTTTTCGAAGTTTGCGCAGAACGGGGAGGACGAGCGTAAGGCGATCGAGGCGCTGGGTTCGGTGCTTGAGGCGGGCAAGCTGCTCGTCGTGACCTCCGGGACGGGAGTGGCGAGCGGCGGGCCGGGGCATGTGCGCGTGGAGAGCGATCCGCCGGTGAGCGCGTCGGAGTTTCCGCGGCAGCCGGAAGACACGGCAAGGGCCGTGGCCGAGCGCGGTGTGCGTGTGGCGATTGTGCGTCTGCCGCAGGTGCATGACACGCGCAAGCAGGGGCTGGTGCCGATGCTGACGCAGATGGCGCGCGACAAGGGAGTTTCGGCGTATGTCGGCAATGGAGCGAACCGCTGGGCGGCGGCGCCGCTGAAGGATGTGGCGCACATGTACTGTCTGGCGGTGGAGAAGACGGGGCCGGGAGTGACGGTGTATCACGCGGTGCAGGAGGAAGGCGTGTCGGCCCGTGAGATCGCCGAGGCGATCGGAAAGGGGCTGAAGGTACCGGTGGTGTCGATCACTCCGGAGAAGGCTGCCGAGCACTTTGGGTGGTTGGCGGGTTTCGCGGGGTTGGATATGCCGGCTTCGAGCGCGTGGACGCGCAAGACGCTGGGATGGGAGCCGACTGGGCCGGGACTGATTGAGGACCTGACGAATATGAAGTACTTCTGACGGGAGATGTGAGACTGACAACTAGAAGGGGCAAGGGGAGAGGCAGAAGCAGATTCCCTCCGGGAATGACAACTAGAAGGGCGACAGCAACGGCAAGGGCAACGGCAATTACAGGGGTCCTTCGCTTCGCTCAGGATGACGGCGGTGAAACGGGCAACGGCAAAGGCAAACGCAGATTCCCTTCGGGAATGACAACTAGAGGGGCGAGGGCAACAGCAACGGCAAGGGCAACGGCAACGGCAGAGGCAACTACAGGGGTCCTTCGCTTCGCTCAGGATGCCGGCGGTGAAACAGGCAACGGCGAGGGCAGACGCAGATTCCCTTCGGGAATGACAACTAGTAGGGTGACAGCAACGGCAACGGCAACTACAGGGGTCCTTCGCTTTGCTCAGGATGACGGCGGTGAAACAGGCAACGGCGCAAGCAGAGGCAGATTCCCTTCGGGAATGACATCTAGAGAGCGGAGAAGAGGCGTTGCCACCAGTGTTTGGGATCGAGGTTTTCGTAGAGGTCGAGGGGTTCTGGTTGTTGGGGGAGGGGGGCGCCCTGGAAGGCGGCTAGGGGGTTGGAGACGCAGAGCAGGTGGGCGTACTCGGGGCCGTAGGTGTCGGCGACGGCGGTGTAGGCTTCGCGCATTTTGGGTGGGCGTGATGTGAGGTTGTGGGCGTCGGTGGCGAGAAAGTGGACCCAGCGGTTTTTGAGGAGGTCGTGGCTCATTTTTTTGGCGGCTTTGCCCATGTGGCCGAGCAGGGAGCCGGCGGTGACTTGGACGAGGAGGCCGCCGCGGAGCCAGTCGCGCATGCGGTAGCGTTCGGCCTGGAGGGTGGGGTTGCGCTCGGGGTGGGTGAGGATGGGGGTCATGCCGGCGAGCTGGAGCTCGTAGAAGGTTTCGGAGAGGCCGGGCGGGAGGCCGTAGTCGGGGAGCTCGACGAGGAGGTAGCCGCGGCCGTTGATGCTGAAGCGTTCGGGCTCTCGGAGGGCGAGCTGGATGTTGTCGTAGGTGAGGTGGAAGTCGGAGCCGCGACCGAGCTGGAGGTGGATACCTTCGCGGTTGAGCAGGCCTTGGAGCTCGGTGATTTTGTCGCGCACGCGCTCGGGGTCGTAGGGGTAGCGGTCGTTGGCGTGCGGCGTGCAGACGGCGTGGGTGATGCCGTCGGCGGCGGCGATGCGCGCCATGGCGACGGACGTCTCGGGGTCCGAGGCGCCGTCGTCGAAGCCGGCCAGGAGATGGTGGTGGATGTCGACCATCGTGAGGTTTAAGCCTAGCATTGGCGGGACCGCGGGTCTCTCCGCTGCGCAGACGATGAGACCGTCGGTTCCGGTCGAGATGACACAGCTTTCTCTATGCGAGTACGGATTTAGACATTGGGCGCGAAGATGCCGGGAGCCGCGGCGTGGACTGCGAGGCCGGCCATTCCGGCGAAGATGCGGAGGCCGTCGGAGGAGCCGAGGAGGAGCTCGCTTGAGCGGTCGGGGTGGGGCATCATGCCGAGGACGTTGCGGCCGTGGTTGAGGATGCCGGCGATGTTGCTGAGCGCGCCGTTTGGGTTGCTGGCTTCGGTGATCTGGCCGTGTGGGTCGGCGTAGCGGAAGGCGATCTGGTCTTCGGAGTGGAGCTCGGCGAGGGTGTCGGGGTCGCAGAAGTAGTTGCCGTCCATGTGGCCGATGGGCATCTGGAGGACTTCGCCGGCGGAGATGGAGTGGGTGAAGAGGGAGCGTGAGGTTTCGACGCGGAGGTGGGTTTGGCGGCAGATGTAGCGCTCGGAGCGGTTGCGCATGAGGGCGCCGGGGAGGAGGCCGGCTTCGCAGAGGATCTGGAAGCCGTTGCAGATGCCGAGCACGGGGCCGCCGGCGTCGGCGAAGCGGCGGACCGATTGCATGATGGGGGAGAAGCGGGCGAGGGCGCCGGTGCGGAGGTAGTCGCCGAAGGAGAAGCCGCCGGGGATGATGATGCTGTCGGAGTTTTCGAGGTCGGTGGAGGCGTGCCAGAGGAAGGTTGCGGGCTCCCCGAGCTGCCGGGTGATGACGTTGAAGGTGTCGTGGTCGCAGTTGGAGCCGGGGAAGACGAGGACGCCGAACTTCATGGATTCAGGTTACATGGTGCGCGCGGTGGTGTGGCGTTGGAGCGAGGTCAGGCGCCGAGTTTGTAGCGGGTTTCGGCGAGGCGGTAGAGCGGTCGCCAGAGGAGGCGGTTGGTGGTGACGACCATCATGGAGATGAGGATGGTGCCGAGCAGGAGCATGGGGAACTGGCCCTGTTCGGTGGCGGTGGAGATGATGGCGCCGAGGCCGGTGGTTTTGAGGGTTTGGCCGTGGAGGGGGAAGTATTCGGCGATGATGCTGGCGTTCCAGGCGCCACCGGAGGCGGTGACGAGGCCGGTGATGAGGAAGGGGAAGATGCCGGGGAGGATGACGGTTCGCCAGTGGTCGAAGCGGCTGAAGTGGAAGAGGGTGGAGACTTCCTTGAGGTCGGTGGGGATGGCCATGGCGCCGGCGATGACGTTGAAGAGGATGTACCACTGGGTGCCGAAGAGCATAAGGGCGATGGAGCCGATGCCGATGCCTCCGCCGAGCCGGATGAGGAGGAGGAGGATGACGGGGAAGTAGGCGGGCGCGGGGATGGAGGCGGCGATCTGGACGAGGGGCTGGGCGAGGCGGGCGAGGCGGGGGTTGGAGCCGATGGCGACGCCGACGGGGATGGTCCAGAGGGAGGCGAGGGCGAGCGAGAGGGCGATGCGGAAGAAGGTGGCGACGGCGCCCTGGAGAAGGAGGAGGTACTGCATGGCGCGGACGGGGCGAAGGAGGACGATCGCGTGCTCGGCTGCGTAGAGGACGGCAGAGGCGGCGATGACGATCAGGAACCATTGCAGGAAGGTATCGGCGGAGCTCTGGCGGCGGGGCGGCGTGTGGGCGAGGCGGACTAGACGCTCGGAGCGTTTCTGGGCGAAGCGGCGGTAGAGTGCCTCGTTGACCGGCGTTGTGGTGTGTGCGACGACGGATTGAATACCTTTGGAGTGGGTGAGGAGATGGAGCACGGGCGATCGGACCTGGTGGGCGCTTTCGACCTGCTCGAACTTGAACTTATCGCTCCAGAGGATGAGGGGTCGCCAGATGATCTGGTCGGCGGCGACGATGATGAGGACGATGGTGAGGAGGCCGTAGGTGGTGGCGCGGCCGTCGCCCTGGTCGGCGGCGGTTTGGAGGTAGGAGCCGAGGCCGGGGAGGCGGAAGTCGCGCGTGCCGAAGTGGAACATCTCGCAGACCATGAGGGCGAACCAGCCGCCGGCGACGGACATGATGGAGTTCCAGACGAGGCCGATGGCGGCGTAGGGGAGCTCGAGCTGGAGCAGGCGTTGGAAGCGCGAGTAGCGGTAGATTTCGGTGGCTTCGATGAGTTCGCGCGGGATGCTTTTGAGCGACGAGTAGAAGCTGAAGGCCATGTTCCAGACGGCGCCGGTGAAGATGAGGATGATGGCGCCGAGCTCGACGCCGATGTGGCGGGTGGGGAAGAGGCTGATCATGGCGAGCATGACGGGCGGAAGAAAGCTGAGGACGGGGATGGACTGCATGATGTCGAGGGCGGCGATCATGAAGGCCTCGACGCGTTTGTTGTAGGCGGCGAAGTATCCGTAGGTGACGGCGAACGTGAGGCTGAGGAGGTAGGCGAGGGCGATGCGCACGACCGAGTAGAAGGCGTAAAGCGGGAGTGCGCGCGGGCTGAGCGAGACGACCATCTGTTCTTCGGGTGGGCCGGCCCAGAACATGGCGGTGCGCACGACGGCATAGAAGCAGGCGAGGCCGATGGCGCCGACGAAGAGGTCGATGAGGAAGGGCCAGCTTCGGCTGAGGACGTAGGAGCGCGCGAGAGTTTCGCGGCCGGGGATGTTGGAGAAGCTTGGAGGAAAGGGGATCATGCGTCGATCTCGGCGGTGGAGGATAGATCGGTGTCGTGCTGGAGGCGTTGGGGGAGGATAAATCGCCGGCGGGAGGCGTCGAAGTCGAAGAGTTCGGCGTAGCGTCCCCAGTTGATGGCGGTTTCGAGCTGTCGGAGCGTTTCGTCTTCGCTGAACTGCTCGTCGAGCATGTCATGAAAGAAGTCTTCGGAGACGGTGCCGTCACTCTTGGCTTCGAGCGCGCGGACGATCTGCCGGAGAAGAAGGACGTTGGCGACGGCGGCGGTGCGGAAGAGCTGTTTTTGCTGGAGGATCTCGCCGTTGGCGTAGGCGGCGCCGGTCGGTGTGATGGCTGCGTCGCCTTCGTGGACGGTGAGGAAGCCGAGCAGCTGGGCGGCGTCGACGATGGGGAGGAGGTCGTCGATCTCGAAGGCGAGGTCGCCGGCGAGCCGGTAGATGTCGTCCTTGCCGTGGTGATCGAGGAGGAGTTCGAGGAGGCCGGCGATGCCGCCTGGACGCGCGTGCGGGAGCATCTGGTAGTGCTCGCGGGCCTCCATGCGACCCGCGGTTGCCTGGGGGAGTTCGGGGGGCTGCGCGTCGGGTTCGGTGAGGACCTTGTAGATGTAGTCGACCAGCTGGGTGAAGGCGGGCGCCTTGCGGTTGCGCGGGTGCGCGAGAGCGACCTGGAAGTCGGTGCGAACGCGGCCGGGGTTGCGGCCGAGGACGATGATGCGATCGGCGAGCAGGACGGCTTCTTCGATGTTGTGGGTGACGATAAAGATGGCCTGGGTGGGGATGGTCTTTTTTTGCCAGAGCTCCAGAAGTTCGCTGCGGAGGTTTTCGGCGGTGAGGACGTCGAGGGCGGAGAAGGGCTCGTCCATGAAGAGGACTTCGGGTTCGACGACGAGGGCGCGAGCGAAGCCGACGCGCTGCCGCATGCCTCCGGAGAGCTCCTTGGGATAGGCGGTCTGGAAGCCGTCGAGGCCGACGGTGTCGAGGATTTTGAGCGAGCGTTTGCGGCGTTCGGCGGGGTCTAGACCGCGTGCCTTGAGGGGGGCTTCGACGTTTTCAAAGACGGTGAGCCAAGGAAAGAGAGCAAAGCTCTGAAAGACGATGGAGACGTTGCTGTCGGCGGTTTCGATGGGCTGGTCGTGCCAGAAGACCTCGCCGGCCGAGGGCGCCGAGAGGCCGGTGAGCATGCGCAGGAGCGTCGACTTGCCGGAGCCGGAGGGTCCGAGGAGGGCGAGGATCTCTCCGGCGCGCACCGAGAGATCGGTCGGGGCGATGACCTGGATGCGATTTTCGCTGGGCTGGCTGTAGTACTTTTCGACACGTTCGGCGCGGATAATGGCTGGTGGCATGCACATCTTCAAGGACAGGATTTGGATCAACAGGCTAGATCGGAAGTGGCCTCCCGGTGGTCTCCGCTCAGCGTATCATCGGGGAACAGGCTAGAATGCGAAAGGCAGGCCGGACCAGCTCCGGCGGCACGGACGTAAACTGCAACATTACCTTGGGGAATGCACAGTATGTCAGATCCAGCAAACGGTACACCCTCGAAGCCACGGGTGCTTGTCGCCGACGACGAACAGGTGATCGCGAACACGCTTGCCATTATTTTGAATCAGGCGGGGTTTGAGGCACGCGCTGTCTTCAGTGGGGAGAAAGCGATCGAGGCGCTGGACAGCTTTCAGCCGAACATGTTGATTTCGGACGTGATCATGACGGGGATGACGGGAATTGAGGCCGCGGTCCTGACCCGGTCGAAGCTGCCGAATTGCAAGATTTTGCTGTTTTCCGGGCAGGCGGCGACAGCGGATCTGCTGGAAAAGGCGCGATCGCAGGGGCACGAGTTTGAGATTCTGGCGAAGCCGGTGCACCCCACGGATCTTTTGGCCAAATTGCGGGCCTGATGGGGTGGGTTCTGAGGGTCCGGTTACCAAGGGCGGGATCTGTGATCAGGGTGCGGAGCGCAGGAGTAGAAGCGCTTGAGTGTGTGTCGATCTCACTCTTACTTAGTCGTGCTTTGGAGTTAGCCGCGGGATGTTGCGTTCCTATGAGTTAGTAATTCCAGTGTTAGAGTTAGTAACTCCAGTCTTAGCTCATCTTGGGTGGGTGCGCACGTCTCTCGATGGCTTGGGATAGGACTTAGAGTGGGTGTGTGTGGCGGTCGGTGTAAGTGGCCCTGCCGGGCCGCCGTGAATAATTCAGCCAGACGGGAGAAGGCTGAGGATAGCCCATAACAGTGGTCCGGGTGGTTTTTGGGTGAGGAGGATGTGGCGAAACGCTGCCCGTCTGAGTTGCACTATTTGGGCAAGCAACTCCGACATCGCGCGAACCGCGAGCGTCGAGATGCCAACCACAATTCTGGAGCCTCTTATGAAACTCACAGCAGTGTTAGCAGCATTTCTTGTTCTTCCAGCGGTGGCTGCCGTTGCGCAGCAGGACCGCAGGAACTTCTGGGCGCTGAACAATACCGGCAAGGAAATTAGCAGGTTTTATGTAAGTCCGCATACAACGACCGACTGGGAGGAAGATGTTTTAGGTTCAGACACACTTCCGTACCGGCTTGGAGTTATGATCGTGTTTCACGGAGCTAGGTCGACTTGCTTCTACGACTTCAAGATCGTATTTGCGGATGGGTCATACCAGATTTACAACCAGGGACGGGATCTGTGCAGCAATGTCGCTGTGCACTTCGACTCGAACACGAGCCGGGGACTGAACTGAAGCGCGTTTGAGAGGGAGCGGATTTGGGCGGCTCCGGAGTTCGGCTACGCCAACTTTTATTTCTCGGCCTTGTGGATAGGCACCGTTGTCCTCGAGCGATTTCTGCGCATCCAATGCCAGGTGTGGTAACTCGCGCCATACCTGGAGTGTTGTGATGTCGCCTTCCGCTGTAGTTGGTCATATTTCTACGCCTCTGCTTGGGGTGAGTACGGGTGTTCGGTCGTTTACGCCGATCGCGGTGACTGCATGGTTTGCCCGGTCCGGCAGACTGCCGGTTACGGGGACGTGGGCGTCCTGGATTCGGCACCCGGCGGCTGTGGGTCTGTTCACGGCGGCTGCGCTGGGCGAGTATATCGCCGATAAGGTGCCCGGCGCGCCGGATCGGACCTCGCCTGTGCCGTTGATAGGGCGGCTCGTGCTGGGTGGGTTGGTTGGGGCGATTGTGGCGACGGCGTTTCGGCGACCGGCCGCCGGTGGAGTCGCGATGGGAGTGGTGGGGGCTCTGGCTGGAAGCTATGGCGGGTTTTACTTGCGGAAGGGGCTGACCAAGGGGACAGGGTTGCCGGACCTGCCGGTAGCGCTTTCGGGGGATTTAGGTGCGGTGGTGATGGCGGTTCGGTCGCTGGGGCGGCTTACGGCGTAGGGCTGAGGTTGTGCGCAGTTGCTGTGATGGCGGCTAAGATAGTGCAGAAGTTCAGCTTTTGCGAGCAGCTGGCTCCGAGTCAGTCAAGCGCGGAAGGTTCGAAGCGACCCTGTGCGCCATGGCGGATATGCAGGATTTGCACGCACTTCGTGGTCCGCTGGACGAGGTAGATGATGCGATAAACGTCTGGTCGGCTGCCGTGGAGCAGTTGACGGAGGCGACGGTCTTCTCGGGTGATTGTTCCGCGGAAGGGAACTTGGTCGAGGCTGAGGATGAGCTCGTCCAAGCCATTGAACCATGCTGACGCCTTGGGCGAGTCGGCGGCGTTAATGCGGTCGTAGATGGCCTCCGAATCGCGCAGCGCACGTGCGGTGAGTTCAACGCGGTATGCGGTGCTTGGCACGGAGTTCCTGAAACGCTTCGCGAGCAGGCCGGCTTCGGCCCGCTTCGGCGTCTTCCAGACCCTGGCGGATGCCTTCGTGTGCGTCGGCCTGGGCGGCGAGATCGAGCAGGCGCTGATACGCTGCCGCATCCTGGAGGACGGCTTCGGGTTTGCCATTGACGGTGAGGATGATAGGGCGTCCAGTGGCTTTGAGCTGACCCATGAACTCGACGGAGTTGTTGCGAAAGGTGGTGAGGGGCTGGATGTCTTGGGTGATGTCCATCATGCGGCGCTCCGGTGTTGGAGGTAGTTTATCGTACCTTTCGTAGGGTTCGAGGCGCGCCTGACTGCCCGGCGGTGGTGCTCAGGCGTGGCGCAGCAGATGCATACGGTTGAGGGATGCGGTGAGGCCTGGATCGGAGCTGAGGACGGCCCATCCGCGGCGGCGGCCGGTCTCCTGCTCGGCGGGGGTGGAGGGGTAGAGGACCGAGACGCCCTCGGGCAGGGAGCCCTCGAGGTATTCGGCTGTCAAGGCCTTGCCTTCGCCGTAGTCGTCGTAGCCGTAGCCGCTCTGCCCGGGGACGCGGAAGTCGTCGATAGAGATGATGGGGCGGGCGAAGGAACCGAGGATCAGGCTGACCTCTTCGCGAAGAGGAAGGTGGGACTTCCAGTGTGCGTCGAGATAGAAGAGCGTGGGCTGCGAGAGATCCAGGTGTTCTCGGAGCGCGGAAAGGACGTCGACGGAGTTGCCGAACTCGAGGCGGACATTGGGGAAGGGGGCGAGCCGGTGGCGGGCGAAGAGGAAGCTGCGTCTTTCGGCCTCGACGGAGATGACGGGGAGATGGAAGCCGGCGAACCACTCGGTGGTGGTTCCGCGGTAGGTGCCGGTCTCAACGATGGCGCGGATGCCGCAGTTGAAGATGATCTGGCGGGTGGCCTCGAGGCGCGAGGCTTGACCGTTCATCGCGGTGCCGAAGGGATAGAAGTAGCTGCGGTTGCCGAGGTTGTAGCGCAGCCACGCGGCGGTTGGCGGATTGAGGATTTTCTCCGTCCGGTCGATCAGGGATCCTGCGATGGCCTTGAGCATGCCAATGGGGTACCACGTTTGGCCGGGAGATGCAACAGGAATGATACGGGTGGCGGCTGCGGCGCGCGGGAGGTGGTGGAGGGGCTCGGGTAGGAGGTGGTGGCGTGCGTGTCGATTTGTGGAGTTTGCGGGTTTGTTTGGGGACCTGTTTGGGCGGGTGCGGGGGGGGTGGTGGTGGCGGTGATAGCAGCTGAAGGTGGTGGAGTGGAGGTTTCCGGTTTGTTGGAACCGCTTCAGGCCGTGGGGCATGGGTGCAGGGGAAATGCGTTCGACCTCGCGGTCGATGATCCACTCATGGCGAAAGGATGCCATGGATGGGGCACCCGGCTTTACGAGACAGCGCTCTTTCGGGTCCGAACCGCTTTTCCGGTGATTCTTGAACGTTAAACACCTGTTGACGCTATGATTTCTGTATGCTTCTCGCTTTCAGGTGTAAGAATTTCCGCTCCTTCAAGACCCAACAAGAGTTCTCCTTAGTTGCCGGTCGCACACGATCTCCTGAATACCCAAATGCTGTTATAGAGATTTCCGGTCGGGAAGAAGGCCTGCTCCGGTGCGCTGCGATCTATGGCGCAAATGCTTCAGGGAAGAGCAATGTACTTAGGGCGATGAGCACCTTCTCGAGAATGGTTTCGGAGTCTCATCGGAACTGGAAGCCGACAGGGAGAATTCCTGCTTGGGATCCGTTCTCTTTGGATCTGACCTCCCCTAACGGACAAACAGAGTTCGAGGCTGATCTCACCGTGGGTGCATTAGTGTATCGATACGGCTTCTGCTTCGACGAAGAGGCGGTCAGACAGGAGTGGCTCATCGACATCACTGCGCGTCCGAAGGTGCTCTTTCGCCGCTCTACAAAAGGTCCAGAGGTGTCCCTCTCACTGCCGGGAAGGAATCTTGGGATGACCAGTGACGAATCGAGACGTTTAGAGAGTATTAGATTGCAAACTAGACCTAACAGTCTCTTTCTATCGTCTGCTGCTCAGAGCAATCACGAGCGCCTGCTGCCGATATATAAGTGGATTACTGACAGCTTCCACGTGATTTCCCCACGGGATTGGATCGAGCCACGAGATACAGCTGAGATGTGCGCAAACTTAAGTCAGAAAGCGCAAGTCATGGCGCTTCTCTCTTTTGCCGATGTGGGGATTGTTGATCTGGAGGTCTCTGAGGAACAGATTCCAGAAAAGACCACGAAAGTTCTAAGTGCTATGTTTGCGGCGATGAAAGAGGTGAACCCAGATTCACCCGTAGACCTCGGCAAGTTGGCTGGCAAATCTCAACCTGCGATTCGCATGTTCCACAGAGGAGCCGGTGGCGAGAGTTTCTCTCTTATGTTTCGGGATGAATCAGCTGGTACGAGGGCATTCTTCTATCTCTTAGGACCCCTGCTAACAGAACTTAAACAAGGGAACGTTTTGCTGATTGATGAATTTGGCTCAAGTTTGCACACTAATTTAGCTCGACAACTCGTCAAAATTTTGAACAATTCGTCTTCCAACGGAGAGGGAGCCCAAATCATTTTTGCGACCCACGACACGACGCTTCTAGACCCTGACTTACTCCGCCGTGATCAGATCTGGTTTACGGAGAAAGATCAAGAAGGAGCGACTTCACTTTCTCAACTGTCACAATACAAACCGCGGAAAGATCAGGATCTCGGGCATGCTTACCTTAACGGAAGATTTGGAGCTGTGCCCTTCCTGGATGAGGAAGTAGTCTGGAACTTGTTCGATTCCCAAGTTTTTGAGGAAGCTGAAGGATCTCAGGGCCAGCTGTCTCTCGGATCGCCGAACCTTGTACACACTGAGGAATCTGACTAGTGCTCGCCAGAAGGAAGCCTCGATTGGCAAACCTGAAGGATCAGAAAGCCAGGTTCTTAATTGTGTTGGAGGGTGCCGTTACAGAACGAGACTACCTTTCCGCAGTTAAGAGGTCGCTTCGTATCACAGGTCCGAACCTGCACTTTGAACTTCCTGGACCTACGTCGCCGGTGGGGATCGTAGAGAAGGCGCGCAAACTTAGAGACATTGCAAGACGGACTGATCCTTACGACCAAGTATGGTGTGTGTTCGACGTTGAAGCGAATGTGGCGCAGAGATGTAGGGAGGGATTAGTCGAGGCCTTGGACAAAGCCAAAAATTCGGAAATACTAGTGGCGCTTTCAAATCCCTGTATCGAGCTGTGGATCCTCCTGCATAAAGAAGAGCATCAAGCGCCAATTAACAGCCATGTTTGTCAGCACAGATGTCGTGAACTGTGCCTGATGGATGGCAAGCACCTGAAAGACGCGCAGGGGTTGTTCGCCGAGTACGAGGTTGCGCGCAGACATTCGGTGGCCCTCGAGCGAAGGCATATACACGACGGTGTAAACGACGCTCGCGATCGCAATCCGTCGTCTGAGGTCTACAAGCTTATTGACGCAATCCGGTCTGCTTCTCAAAAGTGAAAATATCGCTCGAAGCTGATTTAGGCGTTATCTTCCGAAGCGTTGTTTGCCTTGCATCTGGCTCATCATGCGTTGTTGGGCTTTGATGCCTCCTCCGCCGCCGATTGATTTGAACATTTTGCGCATTTGGGTGTATTGGCGGAGGAGGTTGTTGACTTCTTGGACGGTGGTTCCGGAGCCGGTGGCGATGCGTTTGCGGCGGGAGCCGTTGATGAGTTCGTGGTCCTGGCGCTCCTTGTTGGTCATGGAGTTGATGATGGCTTCGACGCGGGTGAATTGGGATTCGTCGACGTTTTCGGCGGCTTGTTGCATGCCGGCGAAGGGACCGACGGAAGGGAGCATTTTGAGGATGGACTTCATGGAGCCCATTTTTTTGATTTGGCGGAGTTGTTCGCGGAAGTCGTCGAGGGAGAAGCCGTCGCCGGAGAGGGCTTTTTTGGCGAACTGTTCGGCTTTGCCCTTGTCGAGTCTTTCTTCGGCCCGCTCCAGTAATGTCGCAATATCTCCGTGGCCCATTATTCGGGAGACGATGCGGTCTGGGTGAAAGGGTTCGAAGGCGTCGGGGCGTTCGCCGGTGCCGAGGAATTTGATGGGGGCTCCGGTGACGTGGCGGATGGAGAGGGCTGCGCCGCCGCGGGCGTCGCCGTCCATTTTGGTGAGGATGACTCCGGTGATGTTGAGTCGGTCGTTGAAGGCTTTGGCGGAGCGGACGGCGTCCTGGCCGGTCATGGAGTCGGCGACGAAGAGGATTTCGGAGGGGGAGAGGAGATGTTTGAGGGCGGCCATCTCGTCCATGAGGAGCTGGTCGATGCCGAGGCGGCCGGCGGTGTCGACGAGGAGGATGTCGCAGCCGAAGTTGCGGGCGTCGCGGAGGGCTTCCTTGGCGAGGCGGAGGACGGTTTCGGATTTGTTGGGGGCGGAGAGTTCGGCTTCGGAGATTTTGCCTTCGTAGATCTGGGCCTTGATGGATTCGGCGACGACGCGGAGCTGTTCGCGGGCGGCGGGGCGGTAGACGTCGACCGAGACGAGGAGGGGGCGGTGGCCGCCCTTTTTGAGCCATTGGGCGAGTTTGCCGGAGGTGGTGGTTTTTCCGGAGCCCTGGAGGCCGGCCATGAGGATGACGGTGGGGGGCTGGGGGGCGAATTTGA
>CAXTYQ010000037.1:0-30205 GCA_964248505.1 uncultured Acidobacteriaceae bacterium | reverse complement strand
CCACGGGCCGCCCACCGCCGTACTCCCCGCGACGGGCAAACGCGCCCAACCCGGGCTCCGGCGACGCCCCAAGCGCGTCGCCCTCGGTCGCCGGCGCACCGGGGCGGTCCTCTCGCTTTTCTCGCTCAGCTGGCCGATCTCCCAGGGCCGGAGGCGCCGTCCGGTCCACCTCCTCGGCTTGCCCTGAGCTCGCCCCCGAAGCCTCCACCGTCCCGACCAGCCGGGGCACCAGAGCCGACCGGCGAACACTTCGGCCCTCGCCTCCGGGCCAATCTTCCCCAGCTCCGGTCCCATCTCCGGTCCCAGGCCCGGCTCCATCTCTGATGCCAGCCCCGGCTCCGATCCCAGTCCCAAGCCCAGACCGAGCCTGCGTTGCCGCCGCGCCCGCCTCACCCGGCAAACTCTCTCGCTCCACCGCACCCCGTGTCGCAACCACTCGCGGCACGGTCTCGCGAAACAGATCGGCCGGAGCCGGCTTCGCGCGATCCACCGTTGCCGCGGCCTCCACACCCGCCGGGCTAAACCCAAACGCAGGCGCACTCCGGACCTCGACTGGCCCAGGAACTGGCCGGGAAGCTGGCCCAGAGAGCGGCCCAGGCGCTGGCCCAGAGGAGGCTGGCCCAGAGGAGGCTGGCCCAGACAGCGGCCCAGGGGCTGGGCCAGTGACCGCATCCGTCGTGTAGACCCGCGCCGGGGGGACCTTCCATGCCGCATCCGGCCGGGGCGGCGTCACTGGCTCCGGCGGCCGGTCCTCGAGGGCCAGACCGATCTCCTCGAGACCCCAGACTCCGTCCATCCCATCGCGCACCACGGCGTCGAACGGAGGGGGCAGCGCCGGTCCCGTCTCGCCGACCTCCTTGCGCAGGGTCAGGGCCCGGTGCAACAGCAAGGCCAGATCGCGCACGTCGCGCGCCCGCGCGGTCCCGGCCTCCATTCCCTCCGGCATCTCCCGAACGCAATCGCTGCGGAGCTTTACGACGTCGCCCGCGCCGAGAACGTACGAGGCCTCCACGTGCTCATGCACCAGACCCGCACCGTGGAGCGCCCGCAGCGCCTTCACCAGGCTCGTCCCAATCTGCTTGGTCTCCTCCGGCGTCAGCGCCCGCTCGTGCAACGCCTCCTCGAGATCAGCGTCGGTCGGCTCCAGCACCGCATAGACCAGATGCGTCCCGCCCATCTCCGTCTTTCCCATCTCGCGCATCCCGAGGAGGTTGTCCTCCCTGAGCGACTCCACCGTGCGCCACCGCGCCAGGATCTCTTCCTCCTCGTAGTTCAGGGTCTCGACGACCCGGATCACGGCCGGCTCCCCCGCGGCGTCCACCGTCAGAAATGCCGCGCTCCGGCCACTTGGGCCGATCAATTGCTCCAGGGGAAATCGCCCGTCCAGGGTCTTTCCTTCGTAGTCACTCCAAAGTTCCATCGATCACACCCATCCTGGGAAAGTAAAATCAGGCAAAGGGGTCCGCCACCGGCGAAAACCCGAGCCGCACCGTCAGCGCGATCCCATCTCCGGGCGCCAGACGGCGTGAAAAAGCGGCAACCTCGTTATTATCACGCACACCCGCTGTCCTTACAGTAGATGGCGGCGCGCTCCGGTCGGCGTACTCCGGTCCGGGAGAGGAAACCGCGGTAACCCGCACCAAAGCACGCGACCGGACCCGCAGCCCGGCAGCCAGGAAGCCAGAAGGAGCACCCAATCGAACCCGCCATCTCCTCCCAGATCTTCCTCCCTGAGCGCCTCCAGCCTGCTCTGCTGGACGCGCTTGCCCGCGCCTGCGCCCCGTTCGGCACACCCACCATTGAGATTTTTGCGGCCCGCCACCACTTCGACTACACCGACCGCTCCGCCGTGCGCGAACTTGCGCTCTGGTTCCGCGACTCGGGCGTCCTCGCCCGGCTGCACCAACCTCTGTTCGCCGAACCTTACTGGAGCCGCCACACCAGCCCCAACCTCAATCTGATCAGCCCGGACAAGTCCCAACGCATCGACGCGATGGACGAAACCAAGCGAGCGATCGAGTCCGCCGAACAGATCCCCTTTCGCTCCGCCGTGCTCCACCTGGGGATGAAGCACGACGCATGGAGCCCGCGATCGCTTGAGAACGCCCTCACAGCCATTGAACATCTGAAGGCCTTTTCGGCACCGCTCGGGGTCCAGCTTCTGCTGGAAAACCTCCAAAACGAGGTCAGCACCCCCGAACATCTCCTTGAGATTCTGCAGGTGGGCCACTTCAGCAGCGTCGGGATCTGCCTCGACCTTGGCCACGCGCACCTCGCCGGGCCGATCCGCATCCCCGCCTCCGACCAGGGGCCCGCCCAGACCCGGTCGCCCATCGAGCACGCTCTCGAGCAGCTCCGACCCCGGATCGCCGAGGTCCACATTCACGACAACGGCGGCAGTCTCGACGACCACCTCTGGCCCGGCGCGGGAACGCCCAACGGAATCGATTGGACCGAAGCGCACCGCCTAACGGGCACGCTCCCAGCCGAAACTCCGGCCGTGCTTGAGATCTCCCACACCCTGGGCGAAACGCCCGAGTCCCTCCAGAAGAAAGCTGCGAGCTTCTTCTCCGACCACGTTCAGTCGCTGGAACAAACGCAGAGCGTATAGCTGAAGGCTTTCGGGACGGTGTTGCTCTCCGCTCGACAGCCTCCCGACCCAGCTACAGGACTGGAGTGCCCGACCTGGCCTCCAGGTGCACCGGCGCGTCCCTCATCCCATCGCGAAGACCTTGAAGTTGCAATACGTTGCAACTTTCGAGCCATGTCCATTGCCTTTCGTACTCAATAGTCTCGGGCCAGAGTGTGCTGCGAGTTCCATCTCAGGGGAGAGCCGTCCGAACTTGCTTCGGTCACCTCCACCTCGGATCCCTCGCCTCCTGAGACACCAGAGGCTCCCATTCATGGTCCGATTCGCCCGATCCTCCCGATTCACCCGCCAGACTTCCGCCCAGTCTGCTGCCCGCACCTCCCTCGGCACCGTCCTCGCCGTCCTTGCGCTTTTCGGCCTCGCACTTCCGCTCCACGCCGCCGTCCAGTTTCCGCAGACCATTGTCGGCAACACCTCCACCTCGCAGACGGTTCCGATCACGGTCACCACGGCCGGCCAGCTTTCAGCCGTGAACGTCCTCACGAGCGGCGTCACCGGCCTCGACTTCACGGGCGCGGGAGCCGGCAACTGCGCCACCGGCTCGAACGTCAGCGCAGGCCAGATCTGCTCGTTTCCCGTCAGCTTCCAGCCCCGATTTCCCGGCCAGCGCGTCGGCGCCGTCGTGCTCGTCAACGCCTCGGGCACCGTCCTCGGATCCACCTCGCTCGCGGGCACCGCGACGGGACCGCTCGGCTTGTTTGTCCCCGGAACCATCCAGACGGTGGCCGGAGACTCGCAGTGGATCTACCGCGGCGACGGCCAGCCCGCCACCTCGTCGCCCATCTTTCTTCCGTTCGGCATTGCCGTCGATGGAGGCGGAAATCTGTTCATTGCCGACTCGAACAACAACCGGATCCGGCGGGTGGACGCGCACTCCGGCCTGATGTCGACCTACGCCGGCAACGGCAACGCGGGAGCCTCCGGAGACGGCGGGGCCGCGACCTCCGCCTCGGTCAACCAGCCCACATCGATAGCCATCGACGGCGCGGGAAACCTCTACTTCACGGACAGCGCGAACCACGCCGTGCGCCGCGTGGACGCCGGTTCGGGGATCATCACCACCGTCGCCGGGCGCCTCGGGATCCAGGGCTACACCGGCGACGGCGGCGCGGCCACCTCCGCCCTGCTGAACACCCCGGACGGCCTCGCCCTGGACAGCTCCGGCGTGCTCTATATCGCCGACTCCGGCAACAACGTCGTCCGTCGCGTCGATCCAGTGACCGGCCGCATCACGGGCTTCGCCGGCAACCACACCGCGGCGTACCTCGGCGACGGCGGCCCCGCCACCTCCGCCTCGCTCTCCGCCCCGTGGAGCATCACCGTCTCCCCGATCGGGGAGGTCTACATCGCCGACCAGAGCAACCACGCCATCCGCAAGGTCGCCCTGAACGGAACGATCGCGACCGTGATCGGCAACGGCACGTCGGGCTTCTCGGGCGACGGCGGCCCCGGCTCCGGCGCTACCCTGAACAGCCCCGCCTCGGTCGCGATCGACGTGGCCGGAAATCTTTACATCGCCGACTCGGGCAACAACCGCGTCCGCAAGGTGAACGCGAGCACGGGCATCATCAGCACCGTGGTCGGCAACAGCACCGAAAGCTTCTCGGGCGACGGCGGCCCTGCCGACCAGGCTGGCCTCTACGGACCGTACGCCCTTGTCCTCGACGGCGCAGGCGATCTTCTGATCTCGGACGTCTTCCACAACCGCATCCGCGAGATCAGCTCCACCAGCGCGAACCTCAACTACCCGACGATGCGGGTCAACCGCGTCTCCGCGACGCAGGACGTGACGCTTGAGAACGACGGCAACGCCCCCCTGAACATCGCCGCCGTGCAGGCTGTCACCAACGCCGAAGTCGACCCCGCGACCACCTGCCTCGTCACGCAGCCGCTCGCCACCTCCAACACCTGCGTCGTCGGCGCGCAGTTCGCGCCCACATCGACCGGAGCGCCCGTCCAGGGGCTGATCCGCATCGCCTCCGACTCGCCCAACACACCGCAGACGATCAATCTGAGCGGCACCGTTCTGACCCTCGACCCCGCGACCGCCGTCATTCAGAGCTCAGGCTCGCCCTCCGCCTTCGGGGCTCCGGTCACCTTCACGGCGACCCTCACCAGCCCAGGCGTCACGCCTACGGGATCCATCTCCTTCCTCGACGGCAGCACATCCATCGGCACCACCACGCTGAACAGCAGCGGCGTCGGGCAGATCACGACCGCCTCGCTCGCGCTCGGGACCCACACCATCACGGTCAGCTACGCCGGCGACACCAACAACGCGCCCGGCACCTCGGGCAATCTCACGCAGGTCGTCAAAAACGGCACGACCGTCCTCCTGCAGTCCAGCAACAATCCGTCGAGCGCCCAATCGCCCGTCACCTTCACGGCCACAGCAGTCGCCGTCTCCGGCACAGCTACGGGTCTGGTCACCTTTCTTGATGGATCGAATGCCATCGGCACCGCCAACCTCGATGGCTCCGGCACAGCGAGCTTCACCACATCCAGCCTCGCGGTCGGCCCCCATCGCATCACGGCCAGCTACTCGGGCGACGCGAACTCTCTCGGCAACACCTCGGGTCCGGTCAACCAGACGGTCCAGAAGTCCTCGAGCGCCACCACGCTCAGCTCCAGCAACACGGATTCCACCTTTAGCGTCGGCGTGACGCTCACCGCAACCGTCACCAGCCAGACGGCCGGCGTCCCCACCGGTACGGTCAGCTTCATGGACGGCTCCTCGACGGTCGGGACCGCGCCGCTCAACGCGTCCGGCGTCGCCTCACTCACCACGGCAACCCTCGCGGTCGGTTCGCACTCGCTCACGGCCGTCTACTCCGGCGACTCGAACAGCGGGGTCAGCACCTCCGGCACGGTCGCCCAGACGGTAGAGAAGATCACCACCGCGACCGTTCTCTCGTCGAGCCCGAATCCCTCGGCCGCCGGCGCGACGGTCCATCTCTCCGCCACCGTCACGCCGTCGCTCACGCCCGCCGGAACGCCGCTCACGGGAGCCGTGACCTTTACTGACGGGTCGAACACCCTTGGCACGAGCAACCTGGACGGCGCGGGTGTCGCGAAGCTCGACGTGTCCGCGCTCGCCCTCGGTCCGCACACCATCGCGGCCAACTACACCGGCGCGACGGACTTCGGGGCCAGCACCTCCGCCGCGGTGACCCAGATGGTGCAGCTTGCCAGCTCGAGCGCGACGCTGAGCGCCTCTCCCAACCCAGCGGTCGCCGGCGCAACGCTTACCTTCACAGCTACGGTCACCAGCTCCGGCAGCGCCCCGACCGGGGCTGTCACGTTCAAAGACGGCGCGACTGTTCTCGGCCAGGCGACCCTCAACCCGCAAGGCGTCGCGACCTTTCCGATCTCCACGCTCGGAGCCGGAACCCATGCTATTACAGCTGTTTACGCCGGCGACAGCAACAACCAGCCGACCACGGCATCGCTTAGCGTCAACCTCCAGCAGGCCACGACCTCCGTCGCCCTCACCACGTCGGGATCCCCCGTCACCGTGGGCCTCCCAGTCACGTTTCATGCGACGGTCACGGGCAACGGCGGCTCCATCACAGGCTCCGCAACCTTCTACGACGGCTCGTCCCCGATCGGCTCCGGAACGCTTAACGGCAGCGGCGTCGCCACCTTCACGACAACGTCGCTCCCCGTCGGCTCCCACACCATCACGGCCACCTACACGGGCGACCCCAACAACGCATCCGCCACCTCCGCGGCCGTCACCGAAGTGATCCAGAAGGCCACGACCACGACCAGCATCAGCTCGACCGCGAGCACCACCACGCAGGGCAGCCCCGTCCAGTTTGCCGCGCAGGTCACCAGTAACTCCGGCACACCCACAGGCTCGGTCCAGTTCTTCGACGGCACCACCAGCCTCGGCACCAGCACACTCAACGCCGCGGGCTTCGCGACGTACAACACATCGAGCCTCAGCGTCGGCCAGCACAACATCACGGCCGTCTACTCCGGCGATGCCAACGACAACGGAAGCGCCTCTGCCGTCCTCACGCAGGTCATCCAGCCCATCACCATCGTGGGCGTCACGGCCGACCACAACCCGGCCAGCACCGGCGCGCTCGTCACCTTCACCGCCGGCGTCAGCGGCGCCAACACCATCCCCACCGGCACCGTCACCTTTCACGACGGCTCCGCTGTTCTCGGCGTCAGCAACCTCAACGGCGCCGGTGTCGCCACACTTTCGACCGCCGCGCTCGCCGCCGGAACACACATTATCACAGCGTCCTACGCCGGCGACGCGAACAACAACGCCAGCACATCGCAGCCGTACACCGAGACTCTCCAGCAAGCGACAACGCAGACGGTCCTCGCCCTCAGCTCCACCACAGCCGCCGTGGCCGCTCCGGTGACCATCTCGGCCACCGTTACCGGCACGGGTGGAACGCCCGGCGGGCACGTCACCTTTCTTGACGGCGCCGCGATCCTTAGCATCGTCAATCTCACGCCGGCCGGCACGGCCAGCTCCACATTCACCAACCTCGCGCTCGGCCCGCACACGATCACCGCCAGCTACAGCGGCGACGGGAACGATGCCGCCTCCAGCTCCGGCCCGCAGGTCCTCACCATCCAGCGAGAGGTTGCGTCGCTCACCATCGCCTCCGCGACCAATCCCACGGTCGGCGGCAACCCCGCCACGTTCACCGCGAACCTTCGTTCACCTAGCGCCACCGTCTCCGGAACCATCACATGGAGTGACGGCGGCACCGTGGTCGCGACCACGCCCGTCTCGGGCAACGGCGGATCCACGTGGACGACGAGCTCGCTTACACCCGGCCAGCACACCCTGACGGCGAGCTACTCCGGCGACGGCACAAACAACCCCGCCAGCTCCAGCCCGCTCATCCAGACCGTCCAGCAAGCCACCAGCGCGATCAGCTTTACCTCCAGCCGCAACCCGGCAACCATCGGCGACACACTTTCCTTTGCGATCGCTGTGACCGGAACCGGAGGCCAGCCCACGGGTACCGTGACCCTGAAAGACAGCAGCGCGGTGGTCGCAACCGGGAGCATCGACGCGAGCGGCAACGCAACCCTCACGACCAACTCGCTCTCGGCCGGCTCCCACGTCCTCACCGCCGTCTACGCCGGTGACAGCTTTCACGCAGGGGCGCAGTCGACCCCGATCACCGAGGTCGTCTACCAATCGACCGCCAGCTCCATCACATCGAGCGCTAACCCGTCGGTCGGCGGCAACGCTGTCGTCTTCACCGCGACGATCGCCGTCACCACCGGCGTCCCGGTCAGCGGAACGGTCACTTTCAAGGATGGCGCCGCGGTCCTCGGCAGCAGCCCCATCAACACCTCCGGCGTTGCGACGTTCAGCACCAGTTCACTGGCTCCCGGACAGCACGGCATCTCGGCCACCTACACCGGCGACAGCCTCAACCAGCCCAGCACGACGGCAGTCCTGGTCCAGACGGTCCAGTCGATCTCCACCACAACCTCGCTCGCGAGCAGCGCCAACCCCGCCTCCGCGGGAAGCCCGGTCACGCTCACCGCGCAGATTACCGGCAGCGGCGTCCCTCCAACCGGCTCCGTCACCTTCCAGGATGGCTCCGTCGTCCTCGGCACGGCTAGCGTCGCCGGCTCTGTCGCCACGCTCACGACGGCCGCGCTCTCCCCCGGCCAGCACGTGCTTCTCGCCATCTACGCGGGCGACACCAACCACCTCACAAGCACCTCCAACCCGCTGCTCCAATCGGTCAACCAGCACACCTCGACTGTGCTGACTTCGAGCGCAAACCCCGCCGTGGCCGGAGCACCCATCACCCTCGCCGTTTCGGTTAGCAACGGCGCCACGACACCCCCGAGCGGCTCAGTCTCTCTTCTCGACGGCTCCACCACGCTCGCCACCGCGGTGCTCAGCGGCACCGGCTCGGCGACCTTTACCCTCAGCAATCTCGCCGTCGGCCAGCACATGCTGACGGCGGTCTACTCCGGCGACCCCCAGAACGGTCCCGCAACCTCGAACACCGTCGCCGAAACGATCCAGCAGGGCGCCAGCTCCGTCGTCCTCACCTCGAGCGCCAATCCTGCGCTCATTGGGGCTCCCGTAACCCTCTCCGTGGCGGTCACCGGAACCGGCAGCCAGACCTCCGGCAATGTGGTCATCAAGGACGGCGCGACCGTCCTCGCCACCGTCGCGCTTGACGCTCACGGCCTCGCCACTGCCACCATCTCCAATCTCACCGCCGGAACCCACACCCTCATCGCCACCTACGCCGGCGACGCGAACCACCCCTCTGCCCAGTCACTCCCGCTCGTCGAGCTGATTGACCAGGCCACCACGATCGCCCTCACCTCCAACAACAATCCGTCACTCGGCGGCACCCCGGTCGTCTTCACCGCGACCATTGTCGTCACCACCGGCGTGCCGGTCACCGGAACGGTGGTCTTCCACGATGGCTCCAACGTGCTCGGCAGCAGCCCGATCAGCGCCTCGGGCGTGGCCACCTTCACGACCAGCGCCCTCACCCCCGGCCAGCACGGCATCACCGCGACCTACACCGGCGACAGCCTCAACCAGGCCAGTCCCGTGGCCGGCCTCGTCCAGACCGTCTCGACCGTCTCGACCGTCACGACCCTCGCCAGCACCGCCAACCCCGCGATCTTCGGCAGCCCGCTCACGCTGACCGCCCAGATCAGCGGCACAGGCGTCCCGCCGACCGGCTCCGTCACCTTCCAGGACGGCTCGACCGTCCTCGGCACAGGGACCGTCACGAACGGCGCCGCCACCCTCACCACCTCCAGCCTCGTCCCGGGCCAGCACGTCCTCGTGGCCATCTACAACGGCGACACCGACCACGTCACCAGCACCTCCACACCGCTGCTCGAAACCGTCCAGCAGCGCACCACGGTCTCGCTCACATCGAGCGCCAACCCGGCCCTCGCGGCCAACGCCGTCACCTTCGCCATCGCCGTCAACACCGGCGCAGGCACGGTTTCGCCGACCGGCTCCGTCACCCTGCTTGACGGCTCCACCAGCATCGGCACCGCGATCCTCAGCGCGAGCGGCGCCGCAAGCTTCACCCTCAACAACCTCAGCGTCGGCCAGCACGCCTTGTCCGCGACCTACACGGGAGACGGCCAGAACTTCGCCGGCAGCTCCCCCGTCCTCAGCGAGACGGTCGGCCTTCACACCTCGACGGACGTCCTCACCGTTTCGTCGAGCACCGTCGTCCAGGGCCAGCCGCTCACGCTGGTCGCCACCCTGAGCGGTGATGCGCCCGTCCCGCCGTCGGGACTCATCGTCTTCAGCGCCGCCGGAGCGACCCTCGGCACCGCCGCGCTCAACGCGTCCGGCATCGCCACCCTTACCGTCACGCCGGCACTCGGCAGCTACAGCATCATCGCCACCTACCAGGGCGACTCGCTCTACAAAGGCTCGGTCTCGGCCGCCGTCTCCACCGCCGTCATCGAGCCGACCCACTTCACCCTCACCCTCACGCCCAACACCATGAGCCTGCAGAGCCGGCAGCACAACACCATCCAGCTGTCCTTCAGCTCTGTGCAGGGCTTCACCGACAGCCTCGCGCTCGGCTGCGTCGGCCTGCCAAACGCCGCCACCTGCACGTTCAGCAGCGACCACGTCACCCTCGCCGCTGATGGTACCCAGACCGTCAGCCTCACGATCGACACCGGCTCGCCGCTTACGGCCGGCGGCCTCGCCCAGAACAAAACCCCGGCCCTCTCCGGCATCGCCCTCTCGATCCTTCCGGGCGGCCTGCTCCTCGCGCTGACGCTCCGGCGCTCGCGGAAGACGAGAAAGCTCCTCGGCAGCCTCTTCGCGATTCTTCTCTTCGCGGTCTCGATGGCCGTCTCCGGCTGCGGCGGCCTCCAGGTGAACGGAACCGCCCCCGGCTCCTACACCTTCAACGTGACGGCCATCGGCAGCAAAACCGCCGCGATCCAGTCCGCTCCCATGACCCTGACGGTGACGCAATGAGAGCCATCCTGAGATGGGCGATACCGCCCCCCGCCCTCGGTCTGCTCCTCTGCATTTTCGTGCTGGGAACAGCAGACCGGAGCTCGCACGCCCAGGCCACGCCAACCGCGACCGGTCCGGGAGGCTACATCAGCGTCGGCGGCGGCGTCTCCTACTACCAGGCCGACTATGGGAAACGCGACCTCGGCGGCTACATCGTCTACGCCGACCTGAACCGCACCAATCGGCTCGGCCTGGAGTTCGAAGCTCGCCTCCTCCACCATCACGAAGAGGTCGGCACCTACGAGGAGACCTACCTCATCGGACCACGTCTCGCGCTCGGCCGGCGGTGGTTCAACCCCTACGCAAAACTGCTTATCGGCGAAGGCCGCTTCCACTTCCCGTACAACTACGGCGAGGGCACCTACCTCGCACTCGCGCCCGGCGCAGGCCTCGACGTTCCTGTCGGCAAGAGCCGCCTGACCCTCCGGCTCATCGATTTCGAGTATCAGAGCTGGCCCAACTTCACTTACGGCGGCCTGAACCCGTACGGCGTCAGCGCCGGGCTCGCCATCCGCGTCCGCTAAAGCCGGCTGATCCGCGCCTCACGCCACCAAAAAGAAATCGCCCCTTTACGGGGCGAGGAGGTATACCCAAACTGTAGCTGCCATGCGTCGCCGCGTCATCCAACCTTTGATCAGGTCTTGCTCCATCTCTTGATGGAGTGCCGTCCGGACGCAAACGTTCGCCACCTACTCCGGCAGACTGTAAGGCAGCATGAAGCGGCCGATCTGAATGATCCTGCGATCCGCTGGCGGCCAGATCCGAAACACCTCCACGCGGCCTGGTTGCGTCATCAGGTGAGCTGTTGTTGTGCCGCGTTCGGCTCCCGTACCTGCCAGAAAGAAGCTGACCCGCAGCCCGTCCTCCACCCGCTTCCACCCGATCACATAGGCTCCCGCCGGCAGCGAGATTTCGCCGATCGTCATCGGACTCTGGGTCAGGAGATAGTGGGAGTACTTGCCATCCGCCGAGTACCCGGCCGTGATCAACACCACACCGGCGATCATGTGCCCACGGTCGTCCACAATCCCCGACGCGGTTCGCATCTCGGTCTCGATCCGCTCCTTCTCGACCCCGGCGCGCGCAGGCAAGAACGCCTCCAGCTCGGTCATGGTGGCGGCGTGCCAGGCGCGCTTCGTCTCCGCCCGCCCGGGGAGCAGCAGCAACAAGCAGAGGGCGAATCCCACACAGAAAAGTCGCTTCATCAAGAAAACCTCACGACAGATGAACAATTCCGCGCTGAATCGCCAGCGTCGCCGCGTGCGTTCGGTCCGCCACGCCCAGCTTGCCCAGCAAGCTATTCACGTGCGACTTCACCGTCGTCTCCGAGATGTGGAGGTCGGTTGCAATCTCCTTGTTTGCGCGCCCCGCGACGATGCGTTCGAGCACACTCAACTCCCGCGCGGTCAGCTCCTGCCCGCTGATCCGCTCGGCCAGCTTCTCCGCGATTTGGGCCGGAACGCGCGACTTGCCCGCATGCACCGCCTGGATGGTTTGCAGGAGCTCCTCGAGCGGCATGCCCTTCAGCAGGTACGCCTTTGCCCCCGCCTGCAGCGCCCGAAAGATATCCTCGTCTCCGTCGTACGTGGTCAAAACGACGATCCGCGCCGACGGGAACTCCTCGCGAATCCTGGAGATGGCCGCCACGCCGCCCAGCCGAGGCAGCTGCAGATCCATCAAGGTCACGTCCGGCTGCAATCGGCGAAACAGATCGACGCCCTCCATCCCGTCACTCGCCTGCCCGACCACCTCAATCTCCGGCATCGTCGACAGGAGCGCGACCAGGCCCTGCCGAACAACCGGATGATCCTCCACAATGATCACCCGCGCGCGTTCCGCCATCGCTACAACCTTTCCCGGACGGCAGCGGGTGCGATCGGCACCGTCAATGTCACCGTCGTGCCTTTGCCGGGCTCGCTCTTCACCACCAGGCGAGCCCCCATCACTGCCGCTCGTTCTTGCATTCCGTGAAGCCCATAGTGTCCCTCGGCTGCTCCAGCCACGGTCGTGGTCGGAAATCCCCGGCCATTGTCGGTCAGCTCCAAGAGAACGCTGTCGTCACTATAACGAAGTTCCACCGCCACCTCAGTTGCCCCGGCGTGTCGGGCCACATTCGTCAAAGCCTCCTGCGCAATCCGGATCGTCTCGTCCTCGATCCGCGTCGAGAGCGGCCGATACGCACCGCCGATCAGCAGCCGCGGCCGCACACCGGCTTCCCGCCCAAACCGGTCAGCCACCTCCGTCAGACGCGTCGGCAAACTGTCGGTCGCCGTGTTTGCGCGCAGCTCCCATATGCTTCGCCGCGCGTCCGCCAGACCCTCGGTCACGAGCTTCCGGGTCTGATCCACCTGCTGTGCTGCCGCCTCCACGGCGGAGTGTTTCAGCAACTGTGAGATGATCTCGAGCTGGAGCGAAACACCCACAAAATCCTGAGCCAAGGTGTCGTGGATCTCGCGCGCCAACCTGTTCCGCTCCGCCAACACCAGATTGAACTCGGTCTGGAGCCGGCGCAGTCGCAGGCGATACAGCAACGTACCCAGCAAACCGACAGAAAGCGCCGCCAGCACATAAAACCACCACCTCCGATAGAACGGCGGAGCGACCACGAACGAGAGCTCCGCGCCCGCCTCGTTCCAGACCCCGTCATTGTTTGCGGCCTGCACGCGAAATCGGTACTTCCCCGGAGGCAGGTTCGTGTAGGTCGCGGACCGTCGCCCACCGGCGTCGGTCCACTTCCGATCGAGACCTTCCAGCAAGAACCGGTACCGCACCTCGCTCGGCGCCGTGTAGCTGAGGCCGGCGTAGTCGAATGTGTAGCGGACGTGTCCCGGGGCGACCCGCAGCTCTCCCGGCCCGGTCGACGTCTCGCGGTCATCGACCGTCCATCGCTCAAGGACGACCAGGGGCGGGACCGCATTGACAGGGAAGTGCGCGGGGTCCGTGATGGCCACACCCTTGCGGGTCGTAAACCAGAGCTCCCCGTTTGCGGCGCTCCAGACGGCAGGATGCCCGTTGGCCGCAGCCTCCGCGCTCGGCATTCCGTCGCCCGCTCCGTACACCCGGACCGCCGCCGAGCAATCCCCTTTGGCGGCGCACAGAGATAGGTCCGCCGACCTGACCCGCGCGATCCCCTCTTTCCCGCGTATCCAGAGAAAACCCTCCCGATCGGTCGCTAGCGCGTCGATACTTCGCGGCAGACCGGACGCTCGAAACGCGGTTACGCGGTCGCCCTTCACCCGGCTCAGACCACCATCCCGCGTGCCCACCCAAACTCCGCCCGCCCCGTCCCGCGTGACGGCCGTCACGATCTCACCCAACAGCCCATCCCGCGCACCGAACGTCTTCAACTTGCCGGCCTGCAGCTCTGAAAGGCCGCCCAGCGTTCCGATCCACAAGGCGCCCCCGGGCTCCTCGCGGTAGAGCGTGCCGATCAGATCGCTTCCCAGGCCATCAGCCCGCGTCAGCGTCGAAACCCGGCTCCCCTGGAGATGCGCCAGACCGCGCCGCGTCCCCACCCAGACCGACCCGTCGGGATCGACCAGCAACGAGCGCACAAAGTCGTCCGGCAAACCGGTGGCCGAGCTGTACGTCCGCACCGCGGCTCCGTCGATATGGTTCAAACCATCCGGCGTTCCTACCCACACATCGCCGCCAACCCCAGGCGCGAGCGACAAGACGATCGAGCTGGTCGCCGCCCCAAACTTCGGCCGCTCCACCTCGCCACCGCGCACCTCGCGCAGACCGTCGTCCCGCGTTCCGACCCACATCGACCCGTCGCGTGCCTCGACCACGGCCGTTACCACCTCGTCGCCCAGCCCCACCACCCCCCAGAACTTCCTCTCCCGCAACACGTGCAGGCCCGAGGTCTCCGTGCCGATCCAGTGATTGCCTTCCCGATCCTGAAACGCGCACAGGATCGAGTTCTGCCCCAAAGCCGGGACCGCCGCGACCGTCGCGCCAACCGGATCGATCGTCACCAGGCCGCGATTCGTCCCGACCCAGGCCACGCCGCTTCGATCCACGAACAAGGCCTGCACGCGGTTGCCGGGAAGCTCGCGACCTGCCGCAAACCGCCGAACCACACCGTTTCGGACAAGCACGACGCTGTCCCGCGTCCGCAGGCCGAAACTTCCGTCCGGCGCCACCACCAACGCATCGACGGCCCCGGCATCGACGGCCCCGGCACCGACGCTCTGGGGCAGATCTGTCCGGCTCTTTTGCCCGTGGATCTCACGATCGAGGCCCGCCGCACTCGCAAGCCAGACGCTCCCGTCCGCACCCGCGGAGATCGCCAGAACCGGCGAACCAACAACCGGAACCCGCGCAACTCCCTCACTCCCAACCCGAAACAGACCCCCTGCCGTCAGCGCCAGAACAGCTCCGTCCTCGGCCGCGACCAAAGACTCGATCGCCCCAAGGGTCTCCCGGCCCGCCACCCGCGTCGCCACCCGGCCGTCCCATCGCACCAGACCGTCCGCCGTCCCGAACCACATCGCTCGCGACCCGTCCTCTGCCAGGCAGCAGACGTCATCGCTCAGCAACGCGGGCTCTGTCTCATGGCTGAACAGCCGAAAGCTCACGCCATCGAACCGAGCGACACCACCCTCCGTCGCCAGCCAAAGGTAGCCATCGTGCGACTGAAAGATCTGGTGAACGCTGTTCTGCGGCAGACCGTCCTCGGTCGACCAGGCCTGATGGTTCAGCCGGTCGATCCGTTGAGCCCGCGCCGGGGCCACCAGGAGACCGCAGAGCAGAAAGACCCCGATCGCCAGGCGTGGCAAGCAAGCACCGCCCCGCCGGTTCGTCCTGTCGAGCGTCAGCCGCATCGCCCTCCAGAATCTCACGCCGCGCATCGGACACGGCCCAGCTCGCCCTCTACCAATCGTTCTTCTGGACCAGCTTCGGCTGCTTGCCCACGGGGCCGCCCAAGATCCAGTCCAGGCGCGATCGCACGTCCTTTTCGCGGGCCTCGTCCTCGATCTTTCCGATCGCCTCCCCACTCTCATCCAGGATCAAGGTCGCGGGGACCAATACGCCTAAGTCTAGGGACTGCAATGTCTTCGGGGTCGCGCCCGACCATACCGGAATGCGCAGACCCCGCTTCTCCACCACGTCCGGGATCTTGGCCTGTGTCTCCGGTTCGTCGAGCGAGATCGCCACGAACCGCACACCCTTCGGACCGTAGACGTCGGCCAGCTTCTGGAGCCGCGGCATCTCCTCCCGGCACGGGCCACACCACGTCGCCCAGAAGTTGACCACCGCCACACGTCCGCGCAGCTCGGAGATCCCGTGGATGGCACCATCGGCGCCGCGAAACTCGAGACCCTGCCCGGTCCCGTGCGTCGGAGCCGGCTCCAGGCCTGCCCGGCCGGAAGCCGGAGCACAGGCGAGAGCCGCCGCCGCAAGCGTCCAGATTCCAAGTCTTAGAAAAATACTTCGCACAGCCATCTTTCCCGGGATCTCTGCCGGACCTCGCGCGGATCCCCTCCAAACTTTAGTGGAGGTCGGCACGTCTGAGACCAATCAAAGGGAGGAGAGATCAATATCTAGGCACAGAATGTAGGCACAATCTAGGCACAGAATCTAGGCACAGACGCCTGAGGCTCAGGAAGGAACCGCCGGCGGGACCGCCAACGGAACGCCCGAGACTCTCGCAGGAGCCGGGCCTTCCAGCTTCTTGAGGTTATGCCGCCACACCGTCAGGAGCGTCAGAGCGATGGGACAGATCGCGAAGAAACTCCCCATCCAGAGACCCTGAAGCAGCAGGTGCATGCGAAAACACAGAACATACCCCAGCGGAACGCCCAGCAGCCAGTACCAGCCCACACTCGCAAACATCGGCGCCCGCGTCTTGCCCATCCCGCGCAGAGCTCCCGCGAGGATCACCTGCACGCCGTCAAACAGCTGACTCGCGGCCGCGATGGCGAAGATGGGCACGGTCGCCGCAACCACTTTCAGGTCGTTGGTATAGATGTGCGCCCACATCCGAGGCACCAGGAGAAACGACGTCGCGGCCACGGCAATCGTCAGACCCACGATCAGCATGCCGGCATTTCCCGTCCGTCGCACCTGCGTGGTGTCCGACCGGCCCATCCCCTGGCCGGTCCGCACCGCCACCGCCGCCGATAAGCCTAGTGGAATCATCGCGACGAACGCGTTTAGATCCAGAACGACCTGATGCGCGGCAAGCAACGTCGCTCCTAGCTTCCCGGCCAGAACCGCGAAGAACGTACTTACGCTCAGCTCCGCCAGACTTTGGAGGCCGATGGGCCAGCCCAGCTTCAGCAGACCGAGGATCCGGCTCCAGCGCGGCCGAAAAAACCCCGCTCGTGGGCGGATCGGCGACCGGCGCAGGCTCAACGCCAGCGAGATTACGAGAAGACCGAGCATGTACACCCGAACCACGCACGTCGCCCACCCCGACCCCGCGATCCCCATCGCGCGAAATCCAAAGTGCCCGTAGATCAGGACCCAGTCGCCAAAGAGATTGACCAGATTCGCCGTGAGGAGCGACACCGCGATCCAGCCGGGCCGGTCGATCGCCTGAAGATACCGGCGTACCGCCATGTACAAGAGCAGAGGCGCCGTCGACCAGATGATCGCATGGAGATACGACCGGGTGCCGCTGACCATCGCCGGATCGAGATGCAACCGCGTCAGGACGAGCGGCGAAAACCACGTCAGGAGCATGACCGCGGGCGTAAAAGCCGCGACCAGAAACAAGGACTGCGCCAGCGAGTAGCAACCGTCCTCCAGATCGTCTCGCCCAAACGCCTGCGAGACCAGCGTATCGAGGCCGTACAGCATTCCGACAGCGCAAAACAAGATGGCATAGAAGATGCTGTTGCCCAACGAAGACGCCGCAATCGCGAGGGCGCTGTGCTCCATGCGACCGACCATGATCGCATCGACAATATAGGTCGACATCCACCCCAGCTCGCCCAGGGCGAGGGGAGCGCCCAGACGCGCAGTCAGCTTCACCTCCGACCCAAAGGAGGTGGACGCGACGGGATGTGCGGATCCATGAAGCGCGGCGGGCAACAGCATGGGAGACAAGAATACCTTTATTGCAGCGGACTCAACTCGTAAAACTCTATCGCTCTTGGATGAGGTCTCGACGATCCATGTTGATGCGCTCCGGTACTTCGGTCACTAGCAGACGAAAGATTTCGGCCCAGATTCCGCTCCGCTCCATGTCAACTGAGGTCAGGGGCGTTATCCCGCAGCAACCGCCTCACCGGAACGGAGTTTGCGCATCTACCATCAGGGTCTGAGGAAAAACCTATGAACACCCGCAGATTGCCCCACCTCCGCATCGGCTACGTCTTTTCACTCTCCCTCGCCCTGGCCGCCTCGGCCCTGGCCCAGACCGCGACCGGCGGCGTCCAGGGCACCGTCACGGACAGCTCCGGCGCCAGCGTACAGAACGCAGCCGTCGTTTACATCGACGAGAGCACCGGCGAAACCGGAACCGCCACCACCGACAGCACAGGCCTCTTCCGGATCCTGAACGCCAGACCCGACCGATATACCGTTTCGGTCGAGGCGCCCGGCTTCAAGCGCGCCGTGTTTGAGCACATCACCGTCCAGCTCGCGCAGGTCACACCGCTCAACGTCACTCTCGGCACCGGCGCCGTCCAGGAGCAGGTCACCGTGAACGGCGACAGCACGGTCGCTGTCGACCCCGTCTCGACCGAATCCGGCATCGTCATCAACCAGAACCAGATCGAAAACCTCGCCATCGTGGGTCGCAACGTCATGGACCTGGCCCAGCTCGCCCCCGGCGTGCAGCTCCGCGACGGCAACGACATCGACGCGACCAAGAGCAACTTCACCGTCGCCGCCTTTCAGGGCCGTTCCGGCCGCGAGACCCAGGTGCAGTGGGACGGCCTCTCCATCCAGGACCACACCGTGGGCGGCCCCGTCCAGAACGTCGGCCTCGACACCATCCAGGAGTTCCAGGTCGCCGAGACGACGCTCCACCCCGCCCAGAGCGTCGCGAGCGGCGGCGCCGTCAACATGCTCAGCCGCACCGGCGGCAACAGCTTCCACGGCTCGGCCTTTGAGTTCTTCCGCGACTCCCGCCTGGGCGCGAAGCAGGGCTTGGTCAAGGCCCCGTACGACCGCAATCAGCTCGGCGGGCGCCTTGGCGGCCCCATCCAGCGCGACAAACTCTTTTTCTTCCTCGACGAGGAGTTGAACGACACCCGCGACACCTTTGCCGGCCAGACGCCCTTCGCGTTTCTCAATCGCAACTACGCGAAGCCCTTCCGCGAAAACTTCGCGGTCGGCCGCCTTGACGCCGTCCTCACTCCGAAGTGGACCGGCTTCGGCCGCTACAGCTACTCCTACAACCACGGCATCGTCGGATACCCGTCGCTTGGCAACTCGCTCATCAACTCCATCAGCCAGAAGACCCAATCGAACGTCTTCGGCAGCGGCGCCAACTACGTCGGCGGCAGCTGGACCCACTCCTTCAAGTACGGCTTCAACGCCTACTCGCAGGAGCTTATCCCCGACCCGAATGCACCCGCGCCGGTCGACTCGCTCGGTCGCAAATACCTCCTCCAGCTCGATGGCGGCTCCACGCTCGCCTACGGCCCGAACCTCCTGACCAACCAGGCGCAGAAGCAGCGCAACTACCAAGGCAAATACGACGGCGCCAAGCTCCTCGGCCACCACTCCCTCGCCTTCGGCGCCGACCTGACCCGATGGGCGCTCGGTGCGGACTACCCGCTGCGCACCAACGCGCCCGAGCTCGACGGCCAGACCAGCAGCGGCTCCGCGACCCCCGGCGACCCGGCCTCGTACAAGCTCACCCAGATCGTCCTCGGCAACGGCCTCGGCTACGCCTTCAACACCCCCGGGGTCGGCTTTCCGCACGGCGGCACCTCCGAGTGGCGCCCGGCCGGCTACATCCACGACACCTGGACCCTGCCGCACCACCTCACGGTCAACGGCGGCGTTCGGTACGTCTTCTTCTCCAACCAGTTCAACACCAACATCGACCACGGCACGCTGTTGAACCAGTTTGAGCCCGGCTACGGAGGCTACCGCCACTCCCCCAAGACCGACTTCAGCCCGCAGATTGGCGGTGCCTGGGATCCCACCGGCTCCGGCAAAACGGTCGTCCGCGCCGCCGCCGGAATCTACTTCGAAGAACTCACCTTTGACGGCTTCGCCAACGACAGCGCCTCGTTCATCCCCACCGGCATCGCCTTGTCGAGCCAATACGTTAGCGGCGGCGGAACCGTCTACGACCCCCGCACCGGCAACGCCTTCGCCGCCGGAGACCCGCTCGCCACCCAGTTCGGCTTCGCCCAGGGCACCAGCGGATCGGCTCTCGCCTACCTGTTCAACCAGACCATCGGCCAGTCCGCCACCGCCGTCGGCAATCTCCAGGCGCTCTACAAAGCGGCGGCCGCGCAGAACGCCGCGAGCGGCACCAGCCAAACCTCCTTTGACATCAACCACCAGCTCTTCAACGCCGCCTTCACCCCTGGCGTCAAAAACCCTCGGGTCTACCAGATCAACGCCTCAGTCCAGCGCCAGCTCCGGCCCGGCCTCGTCTTTACCGGCGAGTACGTCAACGTCCGTGGCACCGAGTTTCCCCTGATCCTCGACGAAAACCACATCGGCGAGGCACAGCTCGGCTCGTTCGACCGCAACCTCGCCATCGCCGCCATCTCCGCCGCGAACGGCTCCATCGCGGGCTGCCCGGCCAACCTCGCCGGAACAACGTGCGCCATCGCCGGCGGAGCCACCATCGCAACCTACGGACAGTTCGGTCTCGGCGCGGGCTTCTCCACCCAGGGCTACGCCTTTCGCGGCCGCAACCCCAACTTCGGCACCATGCCCTTCTACGAGCACAAGGGCTTCAACACCTACAACGGCGTCAACCTGCGGCTCGACGGCCGCCTCGGCCAATCCAGCCGCGAAGCCCTCAGCTGGATGCGCTCGAACACCCTGACCGTCGCCTACACCGTCTCGCGCAACGTCGGCGACGTGAAATCGAGCGGCACCGCAGCGTCCGACATCTCCGCCTACGCGTACGCCTGGGATAACAACAGCCCGACCCGCGTGGTCGGCCCCGACGGCCTCGACCGCACCAGCATGCTCAACGTCGGCACCATCACCGACATCAAGGGCGGCTTTATCTTTTCACAGATCACCCACTGGTTCTCGCCCCTGGCGCAGAACACGCTTATCCCCGTCGCTTTTAGCGGCTGCAGCGGCGGCCCCGACGAGATCTTCTGCTCGGACGTCAACGGCGACGGCACCACCAACGACCTCCTTCCCAACGTCGACCCTGGCAGCTTCGGCCGCAAACTCAAGGGCGCCAGCGGTCTGAACAGCGCCATCGGCGGATACAACAGCAACTTCGCCGGGCGCCTCACACCAGCCGGCCAGCTCCTCGTCAGCCAGGGCCTCTTCACCGCTTCGCAGCTGGCCGCGGCCAAAGGCACGATGCCCACGCTCCCCCTCGCACCTCCGAACGAGGTCGGCCTCGACCTCCTCCTGCTCACCGACGTCCGCCTCAGCTGGCAGCACAGAATCGCCGAACGCCTCACCCTTGAACCCTCCTGGGACGCCTTCAACGTCTTCAATCGCACGTCGTACGACCCCCCTGGAAACATCCTCAACAGCAACCTTTACGGCACGCCCGGGTCTATCAATGGGACCACGCCCGAGACCCGAACCAACGTCCGGCAACGCGGCTCCGGCTCCTTCGAGCAAGGCGCCCGCCGCCAGATGCAGGCGGGCCTCCGTCTCAGCTTTTAGTCCCGCTCACCCCGGCCGGGCGAGTTCCGCCGTGCTCGAACTCGTCGGTCGGGTGCTGTTTTTCTGCCTCAGAAGATTCAGGTCCGTTTATACTTAGGGTCCACCTATGACACCAACCGCAAGCGCTGTGGAACAACCGTCCGCTATCAAGAAACAGTTCCCCTCGTCCTCGGGCCAGATGTTTGGCAGCTACTTTCGCTCCGACCGAACCGAAAGTTTCAAGAAGAAAGACCTCCTCGACGCCCGCGCCCGACGTCTCTTTGAGACCACCGCCCTCGCCTGCTCGCTCGACGCCTACCCCTTCCAGGCCCCGCTCTCCAGCCGCACCGGTCCCGTCGTCGATCTCGACGGCCACCGCATGCTCATGCTCTCCTCGTACGATTATCTCGGCCTGATCGGCGACCCGCGCATCGACGAAGCCGCCATCGCCGCCGTTCGCAAGTACGGCACCGCAACCGGAGGCGCCCGCCTCCTCACCGGCACGCTCGACCTCCATCAGGAGATGGAAGCCGCCCTCGCCGAGTTCAAAGGGACCGAAGCCGCCATCACCTGCACCTCCGGCTACATGGCCAATCTCGCCGTCATCAGCGCGCTTCTCGGTCCGGCCGATCGCGTCATCGCCGACATCTACTCGCACCGCAGCCTCATCGACGCCTTCCGCCTGGCCGGTGTGCAAGTCCAGCGCTTTCAACACAATGACATGAGCTCCCTGCGTTTCGAGCTCGAAAACGGGCCCGAGGCCAACCGCACCCTCATCGTCTCGGACGGCGTCTTCTCGATGGACGGCGACATCGCCCTCCTTCCCGATCTGATCGCCATCAAAAAAGAGTTCGACTGCTATCTCCTGATGGACGACGCGCACGCCATCGGCATGCTGGGCGCCACCGGACGGGGCTCCGACGAGCATTTCGGCATCCCCACCGACGAGGTCGACATCTGGACCGGATCGCTCGCCAAATCCATCCCTGCAAACGGCGGCTTCGTCGCCCTGTCGCGCCGCCTCGCCATCTTTCTCCAGCACGCCGCCTCGCCGTACATCTTCTCCGGCGCGATGGCGCCCGCTTCGGCGGCCGCCGTCCTCGAAGGCGTCCGCATCCTGAGGGCCGAACCCGAACGCGTCACGCGCCTCCGCGACAACGGCGACTTCCTCCGGGAAGGCCTCAAAAGCCTGGGCTACAACACCGGGCTCTCTGAGACGGCCGTCATCCCCGTCGTGCTCGGCGAAGACGCCACCACGGCCTTTTTTTCCCGCAACCTCCGCGATCACTCCATCATCGCCGCCCCGGTCCTCTTCCCCGCCGTCGCCCAGGGAGCCGGCCGCCTGCGCCTCTGCGTCACCGCCGCCCACACCCAGGAACACCTCGAATACGTCTTGGACGTCTTCGACAAACTCCGCTCCGAGCAGCCCCTCCCGTAAAGCCGTGGCCTCGCTCATCACCGGCGCGAGCGGCTTTCTCGGCGGCCGCCTCGCCCAGATCCTAGTCGATCAGGGTGAGGCGGTCATCGTGCTCGCCCGGCCCACCTCCGACCTCCGCCACCTCAGCGGCCTACCCATCCGCGTCGTTCAGGGCGACCTCAACGCCCCCAGCCCTCTCCGCGAAGCCGTCCACGACGCCACCCACATCTACCATTGCGCCGCCGCCTCCACCGACTGGGCACCCTGGCCTCAGTTTTATGCCAGCAACGTCACCGGAACCGAGGCGCTCCTCGCGGTGGCCAAGACCTCCGCCCCAAACCTCCAGCGCTTCCTCCATGTCAGCACCACCGACGTGTACGGCTACCCGCTCGTGCCCGGCCCTGAGACCGACCCCACCCGCGACGTCGGCCTCCCCTACAACCGCACCAAAATCCTCGCCGAAGAAGCCGTCTGGCGCGCCGGCTCCGACCTCCCCATCACGGTCGTTCGACCCGCCACCATCTACGGCCCACGCGGAACCGCCTTCGTCACCGACATCGCCAAGCTCCTGCGAGCGCGCCAGATGGCGCACATCGACGGAGGCGACCGCACCGGCGGCTTTCTCTACGTCGACAACGCCGCCCACGCGATGATCGCCGCCGCCACCAGCCCCGGGACGCTAGGGGAGGCCTACAACCTCTCGGACGGCACCGGTGTCAGCTGGCGCCAGTACGTTGACGCCCTCGCCGACGGCCTCGGGACCCCAAAACCCTGGATCAACCTACCGTTCCGCCTCGCCATGGCGATCGCGCGCACCATGGAGGCGCCGCACACGTACCTGAAGTTCCCCGGCCGGCCTCTGCTCACGCGGCACGCCACACTTCTGCTCGCGCGCGACCAGGAGTTTCCCATCGCCAAAGCCCAGGAACAGTTCAACTTCCGGCCAGCCGTCTCATTCGCCGAGGGCATCGCCCGCTCGGTGGCCTGGGTCCGGGAAGCCGCTCCGGTCTAAACTAGAGCGGATTAGGGAATGGTGTGAAGAACAAATCAACCGCAGATTCCCTTCGGGAATGACAACAAAAGAGCAGATGCCCTCTTTGCCAATACCTCGGTTGCTCTAGGGCAGAGCCTTGAACGCCAGCACTGCATTTAAACCGCCAAACGCAAACGAGTTCGACAGGCAAGCCTCCACCTGAGCGGACCGCGAGACGTTTGGCACCACATCCAGATCGCACGCCGGGTCCGCCGTGAGGAAATTCGCCGTCGGCGGCAGACATCCGCGATCGAGCGCCAGCACACTCGCGACCGCCTCCAACGCACCCGCCGCCCCAAGCGCGTGCCCGTGCATCGACTTGGTCGAACTCACCGCCATCCGCTCGGCCTGCGCTCCGAAGGTCGACCGGATCGACGCGCTCTCCGTCCGGTCGTTCGCCTCGGTCGCCGTCCCGTGCGCGTTGATGTACCCCACCTGCTCGGGCGCGAGGCCGCCATCCTGCAGGGCCAGACGCATCGCCCGCGCCGATCCGCTCGTGGCCGGCTGCGTGATGTGGCTCGCGTCGGCCGACATCCCAAACCCGACGATCTCCGCCAGCGGCCGCGCCCCCCGGGCCAGCGCTGCCTCCATCGGCTCGAGCACCAGCATGGCCGCGCCCTCGCCCAGAACCATCCCGCTTCGCTCCAGGCTGAACGGCCGGCAGGTATCCTTGCTGATCACGCGCATCGCCTCCCACGCCTTCAACCCACCGACGAAAAACGGCGCCTCGCTCCCACCCGCAATCGCCATCGGCGCACCGCCCGAACGCACCATCCAGAACGCCTGGCCGATCGCGTGCGCCGACGACGCGCACGCCGTCGAGACCGTATACGCGGGCCCCTCAATTCCAAACTGCATGGAGATGTGGCTCGCACCGGCGTTGCTCATGCTCAAGGGAATCGTCAACGGATGCACCCGCGTCCGGTTGTTGTGAAACAGCTCCCAGTAGCCTGCCTCCTCGGCCCCGCGCCCACCCAGGCACGAGCCGGTAATGACCGCCGTCCGCTCCCGCAGATCGGGCGTCCACTCGACGCCAGCCTCCCGGATCGCCTGCCGCGCCGCGTGGACCGCAAACTGCGCAAACCGGTCCATAAACGCTACGTCCTTCGGCTCAAAATGGTCCTCAGGGCGAAACCCCCGCACCTCCGCGCCCTGCTTGAAGCGGATGGACGTGGCATCGACACCCTCGATCGGCCGAATGCCCGACCGGCCTGCCACCAGCTCCCCCCAGAAGGTTTCCGTACTGTTGCCGAGCGCGCTCACGACGCCCATTCCCGAGATCACAACCCGCTGCATACCCGCCTCCTAGCTCGCCGACGAGGCGTTCTTCAACTCCAGCAGATGCGTTATGCCCGCGGTCATCTCGTGGATGTTCTTGATCTGCTTGGCCTCTTCGTCGTTGATCTCGATGTCGAACTCACTTTCGAGATCAAACAGGAGGTTTAGCCGGTCCAGAGAATCGATCCCCAGCGACTCAAAGCTGCTGTCCGGCCGCACACTCTCTAACGGAATCCGCTTCGAGGTCGCAATCACCTTCAACACCCGAGCTTCGATCGTCTCTTCCATCAAGTTTCGGCCTAATCCTTAAGACACAGCTTTGGCTACCGCGTTGCGCAGGGCGTCTTCGAGAGTCTAACCGAAAACGACCCAAAACTGTGCTCCCCATCGGCAGAAGGGTTAGCCATGCGTGGCGAAAACCCTGCGCCGCCGGCACACACGCCTGGGTTGAGCCAAGCTCGCAACCAGATCAGGTACCTCTGGCGGCAACACCAAAGACTAGTATGGGCTGATGTCGCTCAACGCCAGCGCACCTATCAGCTTTATCCCAACACAGCAGCCCGCGGCCGCGCGCGAGTTCTACGAGCACACGCTCGGGCTCACCTTCGTTAACGATAACGACTTCGCCATTGTGTTCGAGGTGGGGCCGGAGCCGCGGTCCATGCTCCGCGTCGTACGCGCTCGCGACTTCACCCCGGCCGCCTATACGGTCTTCGGATGGAAGGTGGAGGATGTGGAGCAGGCCGTCGACCAACTCGCCGCCAAAGGCATAATCTTTCTTCGTATCGGCTACTTCGAACAGGACGAGCGCTCGATCTGGAACGCCCCTGACGGATCACGCATCGCCTGGTTCCACGATCCGGATGGAAACACGCTCTCCGTCTCACAGCACCCCTGATCGCCTTGTCGGCGGCTCGCGTTAACCCGGACCTCTGCTAGGGTGTTTCCAGACACAAGGACCGAAGCACCTATGAAGATCCAATGCGCTGCCGTTCTCCTGCTCCTCGGGCTGAGCTGGCCGGGCATGCTCCGTTCGCAAACCGATCCTGCCCATCATGGAACACCGCCTACTTCAAGCACCACCTCGCAGGAACCAAAGCCAAACCCGGAGGGCGTCTATGAGGTCGGCAACGGCATCTTGGTACCCAAGCTGCTCTCCAGTACAGAGCCCGAGTACTCCGAAGAAGCCCGTAAAAAGAAGATCGCCAGCGATTGCCTAGTGGCCCTGATCGTAGATTCCGAGGGGCACCCGAAGAGCATCCATGTTGTCCGCTCCGCCGCGGAAGGCCAACCCGGCAGGAAGCAGGACGCTGCCAGAACGCTCGATCAGAAGGCGATCGATGCAGTCTCGACTTACATATTCTCTCCAGCCCTGCTCAACGGTCGGCCTGTCCCAGTTTCCATTCACGTCGACGTGCAATTTTGGTTCATGCAAACAGCAGATGGTCTACCCGGCTCTGCTCCGAGCCCGTTGAGCGCCATACCCGCACGGCACGCGCACATCTCCTATCTTCATAGCCACCATTACACTCCATCCGCTATGCTTGGCCGGCAACTCTTCCCAACCTCCGCGGAGCCCACCACCTGATAACCTTTTGCCGCACCACCCTCGCCTTCGCGCTCCTCGCCGTCGTCGCCTCTCTCGGCTTCGCCCTGGCCCAGTCCGCCCCTGTCCACCACCCCTGGGACGATAGCTCTCTCTCCGCCGATCGGCGGGCCGATCTCGTTCTCCACGAGCTCACCCTCGACGAAAAGATCCAGCTCGTCCACGGGATCGGATGGGGTCCGTTGCGCGAAGGCGCTCCGGTGCCGCCTGACAACAACGGCGGCGCGGGCGAGGTTCTCGGCATCCCTCGCCTCAACATCCCGTCGATCCAGCAGGCCGACTCCGCCGTTGGGGTCCGGATGGCCGCCCCCGAATCGCGCTACAGCACGCTCCTTCCGTCGGTGCTCGGCGCGACCAGTTCGTGGGATCCCGCCGCCGCCCATCTCTACGGCGATGTTATCGGCCGCGAACTGCGCGCGCAGGGCTACAACCAGTCGATCGGCGGCGGCGTTGACCTGGCTCGCGACCCTCGCAACGGCCGCCTCTTCGAGTACGCCGGCGAAGATCCCGTGCTCGCCGGAACCACCGTCGGACACCTCATCATGGGCGTCCAGCAGAACCACATCATGGGCGATATTAAGCACTACGCCTTGAACGATCAGGAGACCGCCCGCACCACGCTGAACGTCGAGATCGACCACAAGGCCGCGCGCGAGTCCGACCTGCTCGCGTTTGAGATTGGGATCGAAATCGGCCACCCCGCCTCCGTGATGTGCGCCTACAACAAGGTCGACGGCGACTGGGCGTGCCAGAACGACTGGCTCCTCAACCACGTTCTGAAAGAGAGCTGGCACTACCCCGGCTTCGTCGTCTCGGACTGGGAGGCCACCCACAGCACCGTCAAGGCCGCCAAGGCCGGGCTGGACATGCAGATGCCCGGCGAAGAATACTTCGGCGCCCCGCTGAAGGCCGCCGTGGAGAGCGGCGAGGTGCCGCAGAGCCGCCTCGACGACATGGTCCACCGCATCCTCCGCTCGCTGTTTGCCTCCGGCGCCGTCGATCACCCACCCACGCCGCGCACCGTTGTCGACCCGTTCCGCGGCCGCGACGACGCCCAACACATCGCCGAAGAATCGATCGTGCTGCTCAAGAACGACCGGCTCACGAAGGACAGGGGCCTCCTCCCGCTCAAGCCATCGCTGAGATCCGTGGCCGTCATCGGCGCGCACGCCGACGTGGGCGTCCTCTCGGGCGGAGGCTCGGCCCAGGTCGACGCTCCCGGCGGCAACGCCATCTCGCCCGACCGGCCGACCAAATGGGGCGAAGCCGTCTACTTCCCGAGCTCGCCTCTGCGCTACCTCCGCGAGCGCCTCGCCTCGACCGAGATCAGCTTCAACCCCGGCACCGACGCCCAGGCCGCTGCGACGGCCGCCAAATCCGCCGAGGTTGCGGTCGTGTTTGTCGCCCAGTACATGAGCGAAGGGGCCGATCGCGCCGACCTCTCGCTGCCCAACCACCAGGACGAGCTGATCGCCGCCGTGGTCGCCGCGAACCCACGTACCGTCGTCGTCCTCGAAACCGGCAACCCCGTCTCCATGCCCTGGATTGGCCGGGTCTCCGCCGTCCTCGAGGCCTGGTACCCCGGCATCGGCGGCGGAGAGGCGATCGCCAACATCCTCACCGGCGCGGTCAACCCCTCGGGCAAACTCCCCATCACCTTTCCCCGGTCGGTCGCCGACCTCCCTCACCCCACGGTCTTCGGCATCGAACACGCCGACCTGCCTGAAACCGATCCCCGCCAGTTCTTCAACGTCCCCTACACCGAAGGTGCGCGCGTCGGCTACAAATGGTTCCAATCCGAAGGCAAAGAGCCCCTCTTCGCCTTCGGCCACGGCCTCTCGTACACCACCTACGCCTACTCGGGCCTGACGGTCGACCCCGCGGGCAAATCCGTCACCTTCACCGTGGCGAACACCGGATCCCGCTCCGGAACCGAGATCGCCGAACTCTACGTCCAGCTTCCAGCAAGCTCGGGTGAACACTTCCGCCGCCTCGTCGCCTGGGGGCGCGTGCCGCTCGCCCCGGGCCAACGGAGATCGATCACTCTCACGCTCAACCCCACGTTCCTGTCCGTCTTCGACACCCCCACCGACCGCTGGAAGCTTCTCCCCGGCACGTACACCCTTTCGGCCGGCCCGTCCTCCCAGGACCTGCCGCTCAAAGCTCCTCTCACGCTCCCCTGACCCGGATCTCGTCCGCCCTAGCGTTAGAGGCGTATCGTCTCCCTAGAACCGCACGCCGAGAAAGCCCACACCGTTGAAGCCGATCTACATCGCCGCCTACCACCAGTCGAAGTTCGGCAAGCTGCCGGAACACACCCTCTCCACCATCCTCGAACACTCGATTCGCGACACCTGCGCCGAGATCTCGATCCCGCCCTCGCTGATCGACGTCGGCACGGTCGCCGCCGCCTGCAACGCGTCCCTCAACGGCCAGGGCCTGCTCGCCGGGCTGATGGCCAACACGCCCGGACTGGCCGGTAAACCGCTCGAATCGGTCGAAAACGCCTGCGCGTCTGGAGGACAAGCGGTGCTCTCCTCCATCTACAAGATGCAGGCGGGCCTCGGCGACACCGCCCTCGTCATCGGCTTCGAGAAGATGCGCGATGCCCAAGGCAAGATGGACGGCAAACGCATCGGCGAGGTCCTCGGCCACTTCTCCGACCCGACCGAGCGCGACGGCAAAGTCTTTATCTTCCCGCACATCTTCGCCGAAATCATGCAGCTCTACATGCAGACGTATGGGGTAACGGAGCGCGACCTCGCCGCCATCGCCGTGCAGGAGTACCTGAACGCCCGCTCGAACCCGTTCGCCCAGATGAACCTCGACCTCACGCTTGACCAAGCGACCGAGATCGCCGGCATCAACCGTTACGTCGTCGACGGCCTCCCGCTCAAAACCTACGACTGCTCCCAGATCACGGACGGCTACGCCGGCCTCATCCTCGCCACTGAAGTTGGCTTGACGCGGTTCGGGCTCAAGAGACGAGAGTGCATCGAGATCGCCGGCTACGGCCAGGCGGTCGACCCGCTCCAGCGATCGCAGCGCCAGGTCCTCCACCCCACCGGCGCCTATAAGGCGATGAACGCCGCCTACGCCATGGCCGGGGCCACCCCCGCCGACGTCAACGTCGCCGAAATCCACGACTGTTTCACCGTCATGGGCGCCCTCGGCACCGAGATCCTCGGCAAAGCTACACCCGGCTGCGGGGCCCGCTTCTGGAAGGATGGCAACGCCGCGCCCCAGACCTCCGCAGACGCAACCGCCTGCGCCATCAACACCTCGGGCGGCCTGATCGCCAAGGGCCACCCCATCGGAGCAACGGGCGTCGCCATGATCGGCTGGTCCGCCCTGCAACTTCTCGGCCGCGCCCCGACGGCGCTCCAGGTCCCCAACCCCCGGCTCGCCGCCCCCTTCAACATCGGCGGCCCGCCCTGCGC
>CAXTYQ010000036.1:0-30448 GCA_964248505.1 uncultured Acidobacteriaceae bacterium | reverse complement strand
CCCCGCCCTCCGCCGTGGCAAGGCCCGGGCCCCCGCCTCTGCCGGCCGCCCCCACCTCCCCCCCCGGCCCCGCCACCGCCGCCCAGCCGAGCCTCCCCACCGCTCGCAACCGTTCCGCCGGCGGAACGCCGTTCGCACAGGCCGGCTTCGGCTGCTCCGCCTGCCACGGCGACCCCACGGCCCACCTCGCGGACCCCGCCCACAACGCTATCCTGAACCCGGCAAAGCTCTCTCCTGCCCGCCGCGACAGCACCTGCCTCCAATGCCACCTCGAAGGCGACGCCGTGGTCTATCGCCCGGGCCGCTCGCTTGCGCAGTTCCGCCCCGGCGACGACCTCGCCGACACCGCCGTTTACTTCGTCCGAGCGAGCCAAGCCGCCGGCGGCAACCGTGCCACCAGCCAGTACGAAGCTCTCCTCCGCTCCGCCTGCAAGGCCGGCAGCGGCGACCGCCTCACCTGCACCACCTGCCACGACCCGCACAGCTCGCCCGCCCCGGCCGAGCGCGTCAGCTTCTTTCGCGCGAAGTGCCTGAGCTGCCACACCTCGCCCGCGCTCGCCACCAGGCACCACACCGAGCAGCCCGACTGCGCCGCGTGCCACATGCCGACCCGCAACACCGTCGACATCTCGCACGAGCAGGTCACCGACCACAACATCCAACGCAGGCCTCCGAGCGCCCCGGTCAAGCTCGCCAGCTTCGAGCACGCGGACGATCTCGTTCCGGTCGGCCACGTGGAGGCATCCGACCGTGAGTTCGGCCTCGCCTACGCCCAGATGGCCCAGCGCGGCGACATCCGTGCCGGGGAAAAGGCGCTCCGTCTGCTCACGCAAGCCATCGCTGCCCAGCCTGCCGACAGTCCAAATTTAGCCATTCCAGACGCCGACCTCCACACCCAAATCGGCTTCCTCAACCAGGTCTCCGGCCACGCCGCCGCTGCCCGCTCCGAGTACGCCGCCGCCCTCTCGGCCAACCCGTTTCAGACGACCGCCCTCGGCAACCTCGCTGTTCTGGACGCCACTTCGGGGCGTGCCGGGGAAGCTGCCCGCCTGCTCAGCCGGCTGATCGACGCCGACCCAAGCCAGACCGCCGCCGGCCTCAACCTCGCCTACATCGAGTGCCGGCTCGGCCAGCGCGACGCGGCGGAGACGCTCCTCGCGCAGCTCGCCCGCTTCAACCCCGACGACCCGCAGCTCCGCACCTTCAGGAGCACCGGCGCCTACGCCGGCGGACACTGCGACCTTCGCCCCAACCCGTCCTCTGCCCCCGCCGCGCATGTCGGACGCTAACCCTCGCCCGGGCCCGCCCAGGCACGATCTGCACCCTCGGTCAGTGAAGGGCTGGGGCCGCACTCTTCCAGAGGTCGTCTACGATCCGACCAAAGTTGTAGCTCACCCTGCTCGCGAAAGCTAAGGTTTTTCCCGAACCGGCCGATAACGTGGTCAAGGACAGATTATTGGCTAGACATCTCCAGCTCGTTTCCCACACCGCCTTGCACGTTGGCACTCCATTCTCGCTGCTTCTTCTGGATGTCGACCGACGCGTGGAAAGCTCGCTGATGTTGACGCCTCCGAGGCCCGCAGGACTCGCAGAAACAGAAGGGGGGTTCGGCCGACCTGCATAGCAGCCGGGCGCTAGCGTGGCCAAGAGCACCGCCACCTCGGTTACCATGGCTCACTTCACAAATTCAGAAATCGAGCTGATCGAAATGCGAACCAACATGCGACCCAACCTCCTGACCTCTGCTGTCCTTTTCGCTTCGATCCTGGCCGCTGCCCTGGCCCATGCACAGACACCCCGGCCGCTCTATCAGGACCCCACGCAACCGCCCGCCGCTCGCGCCGCCGACCTCGTCTCGCGCATGACGCTCGAAGAAAAGGCCGCGCAGATGGTCAACACCGCCCCGGCAATTCCGCGCCTCGGCGTTCCGGCCTACGACTTCTGGAGCGAGGGCCTCCACGGCATCGCGCGCTCCGGCTACGCCACCATGTTCCCGCAAGCGATCGGCATGGCTGCTACATGGGACGCTCCGCTCGTCCGCCGCATCGGCGAAACCATCTCGACCGAAGCCCGCGCCAAGAACGCCGACGCCCTCCGCCACGACAATCACTCCATCTACTTCGGCCTCACCGTGTGGTCGCCCAACATCAACATCTTCCGCGACCCGCGCTGGGGACGCGGACAGGAGACCTACGGCGAAGACCCGTTCCTGACCGCGCGCTTGGGCGTCAACTTCGTTCGCGGCCTTCAGGGCGACGACCCCAAGTTCTACCGCGTCATCGCCACGCCGAAGCACTACGCCGTCCACAGCGGCCCCGAGTCCGAGCGCCACCGCTTCAACGTCGACCCATCCCCGCACGACCTCAACGACACCTACCTGCCCGCCTTCCGCGCCACCATCACGGAGGCCAAGGCCGACTCCATCATGTGCGCCTACAACGCCATCGACGGCGCCCCCGCCTGCGCCAACCGGCAGCTGCTGGTCGACATCCTCCGCCACGACTGGAATTTTCAAGGGTTCGTCACCTCCGACTGCGGCGCCGTGGACGACTTCTTCCAGCCGACGGCGCACCACACCTCCCCGACCAAAGAGCAAGCGGCCGCGCTCGGCGTCCGATCCGGCACCGACACTAACTGCGGCGATACCTACCTCGCGCTGCCCGCCGCCGTGAAGCAGGGCCTCGTCTCCGAAGCCGAGATCGACACCGACCTCCGCCGCCTCTTTGAAGCTCGCATGCGCCTTGGCCTCTTCGACCCGGTCGCCCAGGTCCCGTACGCCCAGATCCCGATGTCCGAGGTCAACTCCCCCGCGCACAGGGCGCTTGCGCTCCAGGCCTCCCGCGAAGCCATGGTCCTGCTCAAGAATGACCGCAGCACTCTTCCGCTCAAGTCGCCAAAGACCATCGCCGTGATCGGCCCCAACGCGGCCTCTCTGCTTGCGCTTGAAGGCAACTACAACGCCATCCCGCTCCGCCCCATCCTGCCGGTCGACGGCATTCGCGCGGAGTTCGCGGGCGCCCACGTCCTCTACGCGCAAGGCTCACCCTACGCTGAAGGCCTCCCTCTCCCCGCACCCCGCACGCTCTTCCACCCTGACGCCAAATCCGCCCAGCAGGGCCTCAAAGGCGAGTACTTCGCCGGCGACTCCCTCTCGGGCAAGCCCGTCCTCACCCGCGTCGACCCACAGATCGACTTCGACTGGACCGCCGCGTCACCCGCCCCCGGCGTCCCCGCCGAGCGCTTCTCCGTCCGCTGGTCCGGAACCATCACCGCTCCCAGCCCCGGCAGCTATCCCTTCGACCTACACCTCCAGGACTGCTACCCTTGCCAGGATCGCGAGTCCTTCGTCGTCAACGTCGACGGCAAGACCGTCAGCACCTTCAGCTCCAAACCCGACTTCGGCCGTTCCAACAAGACACCTCCCTTCACCCTTGACCTCCCCGACACCCAACCTCACCTGATCACGGTCGAGTACCACCACGACGCCCCGATCTTTGGCGCCGGCCTCTCCCTCACCTGGACGCCACCCCCCGCCGTCCTCCAGAAAGAGGCACTGGCCGCCGCGCGACAGGCCGACGTGGTCCTCGCCTTTGTCGGCCTCACCGCCGAGCTCGAAGGCGAAGAGTCCTCCGTCCACATCCCCGGCTTCTCGGGCGGCGACCGCACCGACCTCAACCTCCCCGCACCGCAGCAGCAGCTGCTCGAAGCTCTCGGCTCGACCGGCAAGCCCCTCGTCGTCGTCCTGCTTAACGGCTCTGCGCTTTCGGTCAACTGGGCGCAAGAGCACGCAGCCGCCATCCTCGAAGCCTGGTACCCCGGCGAGTCCGGCGGCCAGGCGATCGCCGAAACCCTTTCCGGCAAGAACAATCCTGGCGGCCGCCTCCCCGTCACCTTCTACACCTCGCTCGACGAGCTTCCAGCCTTCACCGACTACAGCATGTCCAACCGCACCTACCGCTACTTCAAAGGCAAGCCGCTCTATCCCTTCGGCTACGGCCTCAGCTACACCAGCTTCCGCTACTCCAACGTGAAGCTCTCGGCCGACCACCTCCAGGCCGGCGACCCGCTCACCGTCAGTGCCGACGTGCAGAACGCCGGGCCGCTCGCGGGAGACGAGGTCGCCGAACTCTACATCGCACCCCCGCAAAGCAAAACCAACCCCACCGTCGCCCTCTCCGGCTTCGAGCGCCTCCACCTCGCCCCCAACGAGACCCGCCACATCACCCTCACGGTCAACCCCCGCCAGATCTCCACGGTCGACGCCACGGGCCGCCGCCGCATCACCCCCGGCACCTACCACGCCTCGCTCGGCGGAGCCCAACCTGTCGAAGGCAAAGGCGACGAACTCACCTTCACCATCACCGGAGAACAGGAACTGCCACGGTAGCCTCTTTTCTAGCCCTGAGGCTCGCCTTTTACCTCCCTCGATGAACCTCTCCGGCCTGCTCCCTACACTCCTTCGCAGTCCCGCTCTGTGCGCCCTTCTCTCCGCCGTCCTCTGGGGTGGCGGCGACTTTTCGGGAGGCATGGCCGTCAAAGCTGCCACCCGGCCCGCCGACCCTCAGAGCGCGCTCACCTCCGCCTTTCGCATCATCTTGCTTAGCCATGCGGTTAGCCTTGCGATCCTGTTTGGGCTCTCGCTCCGCACCGGCACGCGCTTTCCTGGCCGCACGGCCGTCCTTTGGGCGTTGCTCGCCGGCCTCTTTGCCGCGCTCTCGCTCGCCGTCTTCTACGTCGCGCTCTCGTCGGGGGCGATGGGTGCCTCGGCCGCGATCGCCGGCCTGCTCACGGCTGCCATTCCCGCAGGGGTATCCATGCTCACCGAAGGCGCGCCGCGCCCGTTGACGATCGCCGGCTTCGTAGTCGCCGGCGTGGCCATCTGGCTCATCGGTTCGAGTCCCGGCCCTGGCCCGCGGTCCGGCCGCCCGCAGGATCCCAAGCCAGGCGCCGCGGATCCGGCAGAACCTCTCCCAGTCGCACCGGCGCACACCCATCCTCGCAAGCAGCTCACCTTGGCTATCTTCGCCGGCATCGGCTTTGGTCTCTACTTTGTTGCCATGAAGTTCGCCGGCGGGGGCGGCCTGCTCTGGCCCATGACCCTCGTCCGGATGGGCTCGGTCTCCACCTGCGTGATTCTGATCCTGGCCATGCAGATCGCGCGCCCAAGCGAAGTCGGCGTTGCACACCCTACACGGGCCGCCTGGCTACCTCGCCGAGCCCTCTTCTGGGCCCTTGCGCCCGCCGCACTCGACACCAGCGGCAATCTGCTTTTTATGGCCGCCACCCGCGCGGGACGGCTCGATGTCGCCAGCGTCCTCGCCTCGCTTTATCCCGCATCCACCATTCTGCTCGCGGGTATGCTGCTTGGCGAACGTCCCACGCGCCGCCAGGCTTGGGGCATGACTGTTGCTGCCCTCGGAGTCGTGCTCATCACCGTGTAGATGCCGTCCGGTGCACTTCGCGCCTGCCTAACGCGACTCCCGGTCGATCTACTTCAACGATTCTTCGGCCTTTGGCGTCACGGTGTGCGTTGTCTCAGACGTCTTGATGGTCGAAGTCCCGTCGTCCGCGACGCCCTTCATTCCGTCCTTGAAGCCCTTGAGGCCCTCACCCAGGCCCTTGCCCAGCTCCGGCAACTTTTTGCCGCCGAACAGGACAAGCACGACCACGGCCAGAACCATCAGATGCGTCGGTGTAAATAACTCGCCCATATCAGTCTCCCCGCAAACTTCGGCCGGGATCGGCAGATCGCTCGACCGGCAACCCCTATTGTCGCACGCGTCTGCTCCCTTGAGATACGCCCCGGACCGCGCCGCAGATGTCCGCGAGACGTTATATCTTGAAAGGGAACCTGATCGTGAGCATCCGAAAGAAGATCCCCTTGAACAAGATGTTTCCCTGTGCGCAAGTGAGCGGAGATCGCTCTTTGCAGGGGTCGGCGCAGCCGCGAAGTTCCGGCCGCCGCCCCCATCGCTCTCCTCTCCTTTTTCTGGCCGTTCTGATCGTCGGCGCCACCGCCAGCCTCGCGCAGGGCAAACTCGGCCCCGCCGCCCCCGTCACCTACGACAACCGCTATGAGGTCTACGGCGGCCTCAACTTCATGAACTTCCAGGCCGGCCAGAACCTGCCCAAACGCATGAACTTCGGCGGCGGCGAGATCCTCGGCACGTACTGGCTCACCAGCCGCATCGGGCTAGGCGCCGACTTTCGCGGCGAAGCCGGAACCACACCCGTCTTCGCGAACCCGTACAACATCAACCGTCCGCTGGTTTACATGCTGATGGGCCTTGTCGGCGGGCAGTACCGCCTTGCGCAGAACCAGCGTGCGGCCCTGAGCGCCCACGCCTACGCCGGGGTCTCGCACGGCACCTTTGACGGCGGCACCGGCTACATTCCGCCGCAGGACGTCGGCCTCTACACCAATCGCACGAAGCCTATCGGGGCGGTCGGCGGCAGTGTGGACTTCAACCGCTCAAAGAACCTCGCGATCCGGCTCTCGCCCGACCTCATCCTCGAGCACTTCGGGACCGAGACGCGCGAGTTCTTCGCCATCTCGGGCGGAGTCGTTTACCGCTTCGGCCATCGATAGAGAGTCCCAGAGCGGTTTTAGTACGTGTTCTGCATAAACTCCGGCGAGACCGGGTTCTCGTACACCGAGTAGTCGCGCGTCACGACAGTCAAGCCGCTCGACGAGACGAAGTAGTTCTTCTTGTCCTCGGCCGGGTCGTACCCGATCACCGTTCCGTCCGGTATATGGACGTCGCGGTCGATTATCGCGTGGCGGATCCGGCAGTGCCGGCCGATGTTGACGTGCGAAAAGATCACGCTCGAATCGACATCCGCGTACGAGTTCACGCGCACATCTTGCGACAGGACGCTCGATCGCACCACCGCGCCTGAGACGATCGAACCTGAGGAGATGATCGAATTGATCGCCATGCCGGTGCGTCCGGGCTCGCCAAAGACGAACTTCGCTGGCGGGTACTGATACGGCCGCGTCCGCATCGGCCAGCTCTTGTCGTAGAGGTTGAACGTCGGCGAGACGGTCGCGACATCCATGTTCGCCTCGTAGTAGGCCTCGAGCGTCCCCACATCGCGCCAGTAGAGCGCCTGCTGCTTGTTCTCGTCGACGAAGTTGTACGCCTGCACCTTGTACCGCCCCAGGAGATTGGGCAGGACGTTGTGCCCGAAGTCGTGCTTCGACCCCGGGTCCTCGGCGTCTTTGATCAGCTCCGGCAGAAGCACATCGGTGTTGAACAGGTAGATGCCCATCGATGCGTCGACCTTGTCCGGACTCCAGGGCGACCTCGTCTTGGTCTCCTTGGGCTTCTCCTCGAAACCCAGGACCTCGCCGTTGCGAGCGACCTCGACCACGCCAAAGCTCGACACCTCTTCGGGCAGGATCGGCAGGGTCGCCAGAGTCACGTCGGCCTTCGACTCGCAGTGCTGCTGCAGCATCAGGCCATAGTTCATCTTGTAGATGTGGTCGCCGGAGAGGATCAGAACGTACTTCGGCTCCTCGGAACCGATCGAGTAGATGTTCTGATAGACCGCGTCCGCCGTGCCCGTGTACCAGTTCTTGTTGACGCGCTGCATGGGCGGCAGGATCTCGATAAACTCGCCCAGCTCGCTGGCCACCACCGGTCCCCAGCCTTCGCGGATATGCCGGTTCAGCGAGAGGGCCTTGTACTGCGTCAGGATGTAGACGTGTCTCAGGTCGGAGTTGATGCAGTTCGATAGCGTGATGTCGATAATGCGGTACTGTCCCGCAAAGGGCACAGCCGGTTTGGCACGATCGCGCGTGAGCGGGAAAAGTCGTTCTCCGGCACCGCCGGCCAGCAGCACACCCAAGGTATTTCTCATTGCCCTGTCTCCTCCCTTATCTGCTCCATTTTCCAGGATGACGCGCGCTCTACGCCCGCCGACCAAGTGCATCGGATGCAAAAACCATCAGCCTCGTTCAAGAGCGCGAGTCTACCACGATCGCATCCACCTGCATATTTAGGTTTGCCGACCGGAAGTGTGGGAGGCCGCAGCGGAGGCGCACAGTCTTGAGGACAGGCAGGGACGCGCAAAGCAAGCAGCCCGACGATCATCCACGTCGGGCTGTTATTCGTACTCAGATTTGCTTAAAGCTAGACAAGTAAACGGCTAGATTACTCGGTTGCCGTCTCCTCATCCACGCTGATCCGAAGCGACTTCAGAAACGTGACATCGGTAGAGGTAAACGGCCCCGCGATAGCCTCTTCCGCTTCACCCGCATCTTCTTCCGGATCTGCTTCGACCTCGTTCAGGCCGATCGTCGCCTCCAGCATCAGGAGGACATCGAAGCCCTGTTCACGAATGTTCTTGACCACACCAGCGATGTCCTCAGACTCCGACACCGACTCATGGATCGCCTCGCCGAGCTTCTGGATAAGTTTTTTCACCTTCTGATTCAATGCCACCTCCGGCTGCTCTCTGTCGGTAACCTTGACCACGCATCGGGTATTGCCCGCCAAAAGTCCGGGGGGAACGGCATTGCGAGGACTTCACGTCTTCTCTTAAAGATACGCCCGGCAACTCGGGACGGCAATCAGGATCTCGCATGGATGTCAGGCGAGCCTAAACGACCGTGTGGTGGTCCGCCCAGGCCTCTTCGAGCCGGTGAGCCAGTTCCTCGACCGGCGCCCGTTGCTTGCGCCCAAACGCGATAAATCCGGCAGCTGCCGCACACATGCCGCCAACCAACAACATAAATCCTTTCATTGCTCCGTCCTCCTCGAAAGATCCAACCAGATACATAGACACACCTGACGTCTGCCTGCTATCTCTGTGCGTTCCTGCCCAGGCTGCAAGTTCGATAGACCATAGGATGCAACTGGCGTACCATCCGTTTTCGCGAGGCCGGACGCATTCCTGAACCGACTAGAGAAGGCGGCCTGAACCCCGTTTCAATTCAGCCCAGGGCCCGTCTTACAATGTCTGTATGGATTCGGTCCGCTTCGGTCGTGTGCTGGGAACGGGAGCTCGCCTCGCGGCACGCACCCTCGCCAGTGCCGTCGACGCAGCGGCAGCACCGAATCCTCGAAGCCCTTTAGCCACCGGCGCCTCGGTCCCCGGCCCCAGACAGACGGCAACCGCTGCGTCCGCCGAAAAACCCCGCACCGACACCCAACCCAACCGAGGCCCCGTTCACACCGCGGCCCGAGCGGCTTCCGAGGTCATTGAAACCGGAAGCAGACTCGGCCAGGGCAGCCGAAGGTTCGCTCAAACCGCCTTCGGTCCGGTCAAGAAGCTCTCCGGCGTGCTCTGGCTTGAGTTCACCGGCTTCTTCTTCGGCCTGTTCTCCGTCTCCGCCGGCCTCGGCGCCTGGAAGCTGCGCGCCGACCTCCATGGCACCGGCGCAAACGCCGACGCACACCTCCACTTTCTGCTTGCCGCCGGCATGTCGGTCGTCTTCGCTTACTTTTGCCTCACCAGCTTCCTCGCCGCACGCCGGCGAAGCCGCCTGTAAGAGCGGTTCTCCTGTTGCAGTGAGTCGGATAGAGTGTGGGAGTGCCGTTTTCATTGGGGAAAACGGCCATCAGACCTGTGCTTTCGCTATACACCTACAGGAGAACCCCTCGAATCCTCTCGCTCCCAATCTGGCGACGACTTGCCGTACGTCCGTCTCTTGCAGGCGCGGTTGGCACCTCCGAGCGCAGACCGCTTCGGAGATTTTTGCCCTTTAGGAGCATCGCCATCTCTCCTTCTTCCCTCATCTTCGCGAGACGAGCGTCCCTGTACCGCCGGCCCGGAAAGGTCTGCCGGATGTGCTTGTTCGCTCTTCTTCTGCTCTGGACGGGGGGGGCCAACCTCTCCGCCCAGGCGCCGCCAGCCGCCATTCCGGTGCTTCACGCATCCAGCCTCTCCGGCGTCCCCGTCCATCTGCCGGATGCACTCAAAGGCAAGACAGGAGTTCTGGTCCTGGGCTTCGACCGCGCCGCGCAGGCCCAGGTGACCGCCTGGGGAAGACGCCTGCACGACGACTTCAGCCGAGCCGACGACGTCGTCTTCTACGAACTTCCCGTCATCGCCGCCGTGCCGAGCTTGCTTCGCGGCGTTGTCCTCCGCTCCATGCGCTCGGCCGTCCCCGCGGTCGCGCAAGGTCGATGCGTCCCCGTCACCGGCGACGAGCCGGTATGGCGTTCGGTCGCCGGCTACAAACAGCCCGATGACGCGTACGTCCTTCTGGTCAGCGGCGACGGCCACATCCTCGATCGTCTACACGGCAACGCAACCGACGAGCTCTACCTCAGGCTCAAGCGCGAGATCGACGACCATCGCAAGCCCCTGACAGCGCCATAGAACCATCAGAACCATCGGATCAAGCCCATCCATACATCCGGGTCGGCGTTCAGATTCAAAGCGATCCCAAGTTGATCCCTGCCACCGGTCGATATGCTTTGACCCGTCGACTCCGCTGATCTACTCTGCTTCTGAACTCTCAACCTCTTCAGCAACGCCTGATCGGAGACCTCACCCTCGATGCTCGACCTTCGCCGCCTCCTCCCTGCCGCTCTTCTGCTTGCGGCCACCCTCGGCTCCACGACCTCCCTGACCTCCGCACAGACGACCTCAGCAAGATCCTCCCAGACGGCACCGTCCTCCTCCAAAAGCACGTCGCAGACGCAGTCCAGGAGCGCCGACGACGGAAGCAAGCTCGACCTCAACACGGCCACCCCTGACCAGCTCAAAGCGCTTCCCGGCATCGGCGACGCCTACGCCAAGCGCATCATCGCCGGCCGCCCGTACACTGCCAAAAACCAGCTGGTCAACAAGGGTATCGTCCCCCAGGGCACGTACGACAAGATCAAAGACAACATCGTCGCGCACCGCGTGAAGAAGTAAGCCCGAGACCCTCGCACCCTTGCTATACAACTTTCGTCCGCCACCCACGCCTAAAAATCGGGTAAAGTGTGGATGTCTCATGGGAGCAAAGCCCTCACAACGAACCTCTGTCGGAGACACCTGGCGCAGAGTGGCCAACGCCCTCATCGCGCGTGTTGAGGCGCGCGATCGTCAATCCAGACCGCGCTGCGGGGCGGGCGATCCTCAACCCAGACCGCGACGCGGCGCGGGCAAGCACCACCAGGTCCTCGCGCTCGGACCTCTGGCGCTCCCGATCCTCCTCGCCATCTCCGGCTGCCAGGCCGTCCAGACGACCACCAACGGCGCCCAGATCCGTTTCATCGACGCATCACCCGACGCCCCAGGGCTCGACTTCTACACCGGAAATGCCGCTCTGGCCTACAATCTCGGCTTCAGCTACGTCACCTCCTACATCCCGATGGACCCGGGCACGTACACCATCACCGCCGACACCGCGGGCAGCCGGCAGGTGCTCTCCTCGGCCAAAGGCACCCTCTCCGGCGCCAGCCAGTACACCGTTCTGGTGGGCAACGTCGCGGCCGACCTCCAGCAGACCATCCTCAAAGACCAGTCGCAGCCCGCACCCACCGGACAGATCGACCTCCGCTTCCTCGATCAGGCCACCCGCATCGGCGCCATCGACATCTATCTCGTGCCCGCCGGACAGAAGTTGGCCGCCGTCACGCCCGTCCTCACCAACGTGAACTTTCCCACCAACTCGGGGTATCTTCCCGTTCCGACCGGCGCCTACACCCTCATCATCGTGCCCACCGGAACCGTCCCCACGGCAACCACGGTCGCCACCTACACCGGCCCCCAGGTCACCTACACCGCCGGCTCGGCAACCACGATCGTTCTCGTCGATCAGCAGCTCGTGACAACGCCTGGAGTTCAGGTGATCTCGGCGCCTGATTACATCTCGCCCGTCGCGACCAGCTAGCTCGGCCTCTGGGTCCGCGTTACGCGACCCCGCCCACGCGAAATAGTCGCGTACCACCGTCAAAATAAAGATTCTGCCAGCACCACAACACCGTTCCCCGACGTGGGTCTATTCCATCCGTAAGCAGTCGCACGGACAGCACAAGACGGCTGCCCGAAGTAGACGAAGATCCGGAAATCAAGCCAGCCCTCCCCACACAATCTCGTTGCACTTGCAAGAAGCACCGAGCGCCGGACCCTCGGCGGCCTGGAAACAGGATGCATGTTTGCAGTTTCTGGTTCTCTCTAGCACCACCACTAAAAAAGGCAGGCTGCGGGGAACTCTCTCGCAGCCTGCCTTTTCTTGCTCTATCGGACAACAATCAGTACCGATACTGGTCCGACTTGTACGGTCCTTCGACCGCCACGCCCAGGTACTCCGCCTGCTTCGGCGAGAGGGTCGTCAGCTTTACACCGATCTTCTCGAGATGCAGCCGCGCCACCTCCTCATCCAGCCGCTTCGGCAGGATGTAGACGCCCGGCTTGTACGTGTCCTTGTTCGCCCACAGATCGAGCGCCGCCAGCGTCTGGTTCGAGAAGCTGTTCGACATCACAAAGCTCGGATGCCCTGTCGCGCAGCCCAGGTTCACCAGCCGGCCCTCGGCCAGGACAAAGATGCTGTTGCCCGTCGAACCGAAGGTGTACTTATCCACCTGCGGCTTGATGTTCAGCCGCGTCGCGTCCGGGTCCGCGTTCAGAGCATCCATCTGGATCTCGTTGTCGAAGTGCCCGATGTTGCAGACGATCGCCTGATCCTTCATCTGCTGCATATGCTCGAGCGTGATGATGTCGAGATTGCCCGTGCAGGTCACGTAGATATCGCCCCGGCCGAGCGTCTCCTCGATCGTCGTCACCTCGTAGCCTTCCATCGCGGCTTGCAGGGCGTTGATCGGGTCGACCTCCGTCACGATCACGCGCGCGCCCAGTCCGCGCAGCGACTCCGCCGAGCCCTTGCCCACGTCGCCATACCCGCACACCACCGCGACCTTGCCCGCGATCATCACGTCCGTCGCGCGCTTGATGCCGTCGCCCAGCGACTCCCGGCAGCCGTACAGGTTGTCGAACTTCGACTTCGTCACCGAGTCGTTCACGTTGATCGCCGGCACCAGGAGCTTGCCCTGCTCCATCATCTTGTACAGCCGGTGCACGCCGGTGGTCGTCTCCTCGGCAACGCCGCGCCACTCCTTGGCCAACGTCGTAAACCGCTGCGGATCCTCGGCATGGATCTTCCGGAGCAGAGCCTTGATCACGCCCTCCTCCACGTTGCCCGACGGCGTACCGACCCAGCCATCGCCCGCCTCCATCTCAACGCCCTTGTGGATCAACAGCGTCACGTCGCCGCCATCGTCGATCACCAGCTGCGGGCCCAGGCCATCGCGATGCGCCAGCGCCTGCTCCGTGCACCACCAATACTCCTCGAGCGTCTCGCCCTTCCACGCAAACACCGGCACGCCCGCCGCCGCGATCGCCGCCGCAGCATGGTCCTGCGTCGAAAAGATGTTGCAGCTCGCCCACCGGACATCCGCGCCCAAGGCCACCATCGTTTCGATCAGAACCGCCGTCTGGATCGTCATATGGAGCGACCCGGTGACACGAACGCCCTGAAGCGGCTTGCCCGCCGCATACTTATGGCGAATCGCCATCAAGCCCGGCATCTCCTGCTCGGCGATGTCGATCTCCTTGCGCCCAAACTCCGCCAGACCGATATCGGCGACCTTGTACTCCGTCGCGCCCGCCCGATCCTCGCTCACCTGCCCAAGTGTTGCCGTTGCCATAGTGTCTCCTGTGTCTTCGTATGTCAGAATATCAGCCAGAAGGCGCACGTTGGCCCTAAACTGTAGCGTGACGGTCTACCCTTCCGTAACGACAGGAGTCAGAGCGAGTTGTACATCTCGCGATACATCCTGTCCGTTAGGCCGGCGATCTGCACCTGCCTTTTGAGAAGCGGGAGCTTGACCTCGCGATGATTCGGAATCGACAGCGTCACCCGAGGGTGATCCGCGTGCCTGAGAATGATGTGATTGCCCTCCCTCCGAACAGTCCAGCCGAACTTCCTGAAGACGCGTGCATGTTCCAGCCCGCTCGCTCTCGGCAGATCAGACAAGCTCATCTCAGGCCATGGCCTCCGCCTCAGTCGAGATCTGAGGAGTCATTCGAATTCGTGTCTGTTTCGCGATATCCGTATAGGTGATCCCGCCCAGATCACGGTGCGCCGTGACATCCGCCAGCGCGTCCTCTAACAGAACCAGAAGGCAACTTCGGATCGCGTCCTGAATATTCTCGATGGCTTCGGCCTCGGTCTCTCCTTGCGCGAGACATCCGGGAATCTCAAGACATTCAGCTACATATCCGTCTTCACCCGTATCGTGGAAGACGATCGTCATCTCGTGACTCATGGCTTTACCCTCGCACCCAGTGTAGCGCTTCGCCGGCCCCGCCCAGACCCCTACGGAACCACCAGCGAACCCAGCTGCTCGCCGCTCACCACCCGCACAATGTTGCCCTCTTCGCGCATGCTGAACACCATCATCGGCATGTGATTGTCGCGGCACAACGACACCGCCGTCGTGTCCATCACGCGCAAGTTTCGCCGCAGCATGTCGGTATAGGTGATCCGGTCAAACTTGGTCGCCGACGGGTCCAACTTGGGGTCCGCCGTGTAGATCCCGTCCACGCTCGTCGCCTTCAGGAGAATGTCCGCCTTGATCTCCATCGCCCGCAGGCTCGCCGCCGTGTCGGTCGAGAAATACGGATTGCCGGTCCCCGCCGCAAAGATCACAACGCGCCCCTTCTCCAGGTGCCGCATCGCCCGCCGCCGAATATACGGCTCCGCCACCTCATGCATCTCGATGGCCGACATCACCCGGCAAAACAGCCCCAGCTTCTCGATCGCATCCTGGAGCGCAATCGCATTGATCACCGTCGAGAGCATCCCCATGTGATCGGCCGCCACACGGTCCATGTCGATCGCCTGCTGCGCCACGCCGCGGAAAAAGTTGCCCCCGCCCACAACGATGCCCATCTCGCAGCCAAGCGCATGCACCGCCGCTATCTCGCCCGCGATCTTGTGAATAAATACGGCATCGATCCCAAATCCACGTCCAGCAGCCAGGGCTTCGCCCGAGATCTTGAGGAGAACTCGCTTGTACATGTCAGGTCTGAGTATCGCATGTGGGCCGCAAGCTCCCCCTACCCGATCCCCCGCACCCTGCTCCGGACTGGTGCGACGCCGAGCCCAGCTGAATCCAACGCGGAACCGGCAGCCCCGCACCCGCGTACGGTACAGTATCCTCTTCGCAGCTGAGGCCCGCAAACCATGCAAAGTCGTATCGTCGGAACCACCATGCCCGTGCTCGAGTTCCTCCTTGAGCCCAACGAAAGCGTCATCTCCGAGGCCGGCGAACTCTCCTGGATGAGCCAGTCGATCCAGATGAACACCCATACCCAGCACGCCGGCGGCGGCGGCCTGCTCGGCGCCTTCAAACGCGTCGCGGGCGGCGGCTCCCTGTTTATGACCGAGTACACCGCCCTTGGCAGCACCGGCGAGATCGCCTTTGCCACCCGCATCCCCGGCCACATCGTCCCCGTCCAGCTCGGCGGCGGATACGAGTACCTCGTCCATCGCCACGGCTTCCTCTGCGCGACGCAAAACGTCACACTCGGCGTGGGCTTTCAGCAATCGCTCGGCGCCGGCATCTTTGGCGGCGACGGCTTTCTCCTGCAAAAGGTCTCGGGGCAGGGAACCGCCTGGCTCGAACTGTCAGGCGAACTCATCGTCAAAGATCTCCGCCCCGGCGAGACCCTCCGCGTTCACCCCGGACACGTCGGCGCCTTCACCTCCTCCACCTCCTTCCAGATCACGCGCGTCCCCGGCATCCGCAACCTCATCTTCGGCGGCGACGGCATCTTCCTCGCCCTGCTCACCGGCCCCGGCCGCGTCTGGCTCCAGACCCTTCCCATCGCCAAACTCGCCCACGCCCTCCAGGAATACATGCCCACTGGCCGTCGCGAGACTGCCGAAAGCGGCGTCGTCGGTGGCGTCGTCGGCTCCATCCTCCGCGGCATGTAAAGCCCCGCGTCGCCAAGGGTGAATAGAACGATGACTCCGGCCCAGGTGCAGGCTGCACACGCTGCGAACCGAGCTCTGTATGACGCTGCTGGACAACCCGGATCGTCAGGTTCAGGACAAACAAGTCTACAGTTCTGGCTTACCGGACAAGCGAAGATACCCTTCCTGGGTTCCACAACTTATCCGGGACCCCAAGCGAGGCTCCATTGAACCGTGGCCTCTACATCGTCTGTTGCGTTCTGCTGTGGCTGTATCTGGGCGAACAAGGGCTGATCGTTGTGATGACCGGGTCTTGGCTGCCGTAGGCGGGTCGGACCCTGCATCTTTTGGCATTTGCTTGGATTTTGTCGTGTGCATGTACGGCTCTACATCGGAAGGTTCCTGCTTTACTCCTCGTGCAAGGATGGCCTTTCCTCGTTCTGATTTATTCTTTTTACAGAGGTTCGCTATCTACGCCCCATCCGTTTTCCTCACATGCGATGCTGCTGCCGACCGCGTTTACCCTATGCTCGATTTTGACGTACTTCCTTTTCAAGTCAGCGGATCGCGGATCGACATAGGCTGAATTCAGGCCCGTTTCTTTCGGGGCGGCCTACTGCGTCTGGGGCTTCCATCGAAAGCCGTTGCGACCGAGAGCAAAAGGCACGCTGCTTCGCATCGGTTTGAGGGTACACGTCATGTATGAAAGCCGCTTGTTGTCATGGGATGCTTCAGTTCCACGTATCGTCGAGGATAGTCCCGCCTATCCCTTTCACAACGCCCGGAGCTTCTATTCCGCCACCGCACAGCTTGGATACGTATCAGGGTCGCTTTAATATGTGCCCCAAACGCAGAACTTCTTCTTCGGTCCCAGCGTTGCGACGTAAGATTCCTGCAGCGCGAGTCTCACCGCTGGCTATTCATGAAGACCAGAGGACTTCCTTGGCGGCTAGAGTGGCAGCACTCGCTACGGCGCTTTCGGTGGCATCGGGTGTTACGGTCTCTCAGCCTCAGCAGATAGCGCTCTCCAACTCAGTATAGGAACGCCCGGAGGGAGCACTTCCTTCGGGTATAGGCTTGATTGGAATGGATACACTCAAGGCTTTATGAGTCGATCTCTGGGCCTTCTACGCTAAATGTTGAAGACCGGAGGATGGGGTTAGACCCGAACCCATGATGGTGAAGATCGCCCGAGCCTATGTTGCTGTTTTGTTCGTTTTAGACGTCGCGCTTCTTGCCGCATCGCTGGTGCTGCATATCAGTGTTTGGTTGGAAGCGCGGCAATTCTATGCAAACTCAGGCCTGACGCTGCTGATTGGGACACTGATCGTGAACTTCGTTGTGCTCTGTCTTGCCAAAGAGAGGAATGTCTGGAAGAACGAGTTCAAAGCCTGTCCGAGATGGGTGCGAGGAATGGCTGTCGCATTGGGATGCTATGGCTTCGGAGTTGCGATCTTTCAGACGGTTCTGCTTCCGAATGCTGGAGTCCCTGATGACACCTTCACCGTGTCGGCCATCCCGCTAGCGTTCGAGGCTCTGTCTCTCACTGTTTTGTACTCGGTGCTGTGGACCGACTCCTTGCCGCAAGCAGAGCTTCCGAGGAGAGCCGGAACATCGTTCGTAGCTGCCGTCATCGCCGTTGCGATCCTCGTTGCCAATCACGCCGGGTACTTGTCTCATCCGGTCCGGTAAGTTGCCATGAACCTACTAGCTGAAAACAGGCGGCTAAGAGAAAAGCTGGCCAAAGCGGTCTCCTAGAGGCGAGCGCACGTTGCTGTAGGAACTATCTGAGGTGTCAATCCATTAGGCCTCGCTCGGTCGCGGTTCTTTCTCCTTTGTTCTCACGAACGCTTCACACAGCCCGTCCGCCCCTCACAACATCCGCCCCAACCTCGAGCCCGAATCGCGACATCTCCCTCTGCTGCAGGCGGTAGTCGATCCAGAATCCAAGGCCGATCGCGATCGGCACTAAACCCAACGCGGCAACCACGAAGACCTCGCGCTCACGGACCAGAAGCGCAAGAACAACGCCAAACGCAGCGATCCCCAGACCCGACGAGATCAGCACAAGCGCGGCTCGACGGGCGTTCGCCAAACTGCGCAGCGGATCCTTCGGCACGCGCAACTCCTCTTCCCCCTTTGGTCCGAGCAGCTTTTCAATGTCATCGACCGACATCCCGCGAGCCAGCATCGCCATCCGCTCCTGCCCTTTGATCTGCCGTGCTTGCGCGCTCCTCCACGCCCCGCTCACAATGGCAGCGATCGCCACCGCAAACGCGCCCAAGGGCACCAAGAACGGTGCCGTTACCGCTGCTGTTCCTGCATCCATGACTTACTTGACTGCTTGCCCGCGTTAGACCTCCGCTTGCCCCCAAAGTTTCAAGGGCGTCGGTGAAACTTTCGGGACTCCCCGCAGTCTGAACGAGCTTGCATCCCAACCTCAATCCCGGCGACTTCGAACAGATCGTCCGCGAACACCAGGACCCGTCTTTCGCACGCTCCGCCGCCTCACCGGCACCCGCGAGCACGTCGACGACCTCGCCCAGGAGGTCTTCTTGCGCCTCTTCCGTGCTCTCCCCACCTTTCGCGGCGATGCCCTCCTCACCACCTATCTGTACCGAATTGTCGTCAACGTCGCCCAGGATGAGTGGAAACGCCGCCGCCGCGTCGATCAGCCGCTCAGTTCGCTCTCGGACGAGGTCGCCGGCTGGCAAGATCGTCTCGCACACCCCGGCGCCAACGCCTTTGAGCAGATTGCTCACCGCGAGTTTCAGGACCGGGTAGAACGCGAACTCGCCTGCCTCAGCAACATCGAAAAAGCCGTGCTCGTCCTCTATCATCAGGAGGAGCAGACGTACGAGCAGATCGCCCTTGTCCTCGGTCTGCCGCTTGGTACAGTCCGAACGCACCTGCACCGCGGCCGCAACAAGCTGCGCGATCGCCTCAGCACCGCCCGCGAGCAGAAGAGGCAGAAGGAGACAGCATGCTCGACGATTTGACCGCATCGCCGAAGACAACCGACGCCGGGCGCCTGAGGAACGGAGACCAGGTCGCTTCCGCCCCGCAGGTTCTGCGCGATGATCTCTCGCTTGTCAGCCTCGACCAGAAGCTCGATCAGGCGCTGCGCACCGGCCCGCGCCCCGCCGTTCCGGCCGACTTTGCCGCTCGGGTCATCTCCCGGCTCCCGCTGTCGTCAACCGCTGCCCCGGCGTCACGCGTCCCTAGCCCATCCACGATGCTCTACGCCCAGCGCGCCATGATGCTGTGCCTCTTGCTCCTCCTCCTCGCTCTCCTGTTCACCGCCCCGCATCTCGCAAACGGCTCCCGGCAGGCGCCGGCTATCGAGTGGACCATCTCCGCCGAGGTCGCCCTCATCGCCGTCTACCTGGGGAGGTGGCATGCCCCCTGGACCTATCGCGTTAGGTAACTCACCTTCACTTTCTTGTCTCCGGCTTCTGTGAAGTGCACCAGCGCCATGTCGCTGTGGGCATCCTTCACCTTACCCTCGCCGAAGACTCTGTGCCGGACCACATCGCCCTTCTTCCACTCGGCCGCCTCCTCCTTCTGCGGCAAGGTCTCGGGCGCCGTCGTCACGATTGTGCCGTGCATCGTCTCGATCCTGGTTACCCCCGTACCATCGCGTGCTTCGTCGGCCTGGCGCGCCTCCGCTGTTGCGGCGAGCGCGATCCCGTGATCGCGCGCCTGCCCATCCAGATCTGCCTTCACCCGCGCCGCGTGTCCTGCGTTCACGCCTTCCACCGCCGCCAACTCGCAGTTATCGCACCGCCCGCAGAGCTCGCCTGCGTCCTCGCCAAAGTACTGCCGGATCACCTGCACGCGGCATTCCATCGTCTCGGCATAATGCATCATCTCGGCCAGGCGATCCTTGTCATGCTTCGCCCGGTCCGTGTAGACACGGAGCAACTCTTCGAGCGCCTTGTCCGTCGGCGCTTCCGTCTGCTCAAGCACATACCCGCGTTTGCCGCGGCGAATCAAACCCGCCTCCTGCAATAGATTCAGAATCACCTGCGTCTTTCTCTGTCCAACGCCGGCCTTCTTTGCGATCAGCTCCGCCGTGGCAGCCGAGCCCGCTCGCACCCCGTCCATCCGTGCTGCTTCCGCTCCGAGACTCGAAACCGCCTCAACAGGCTCCGCGTCCGCGCTCGGAGGTGTCAGTACATGTCCGTCGATCGCCAGCCAGACAGCCTGCATCTCGGCCGTCTTCGGATACCGGCCGCCCAAGAAAAAGCTTTGAATCCGCTTGTCCTCCAGTCGATACAAGAGCACCGCACGGCTCGGCAGAGCGTCCCTCCCCGCGCGTCCGGCCTCCTGGTAGTAGGTCTCCAGCGAGTCCGGAAACTCGAAGTGGTACACAAACCGGATATCCGGCTTGTCGATCCCCAGCCCAAATGCCTTGGTCGCGATCATCACCTTGTGATCGCCGCGCATAAACCCCTTCTGTACCTCCTCCCGCTCGCGCGTCTTCATCGCACCGTGGTAGCGCCCCGCCGAAACGCCGTGCTCCTTCAGCCATTCGTATAACTCATTCGCCGACCGGACACTCGCCGTATAGATAATCCCGGTCCCGTCCTCTTTCTCCAGCATGGAGGTCACCCGCGCCAGCTTGGCCTCCGTGTTCACCGTCGGATGCACGCTGAAGTACAGGTTCTCGCGCTCTGTCCCAGCGTTCACCACCTTGGCATCGGGCGCGCCGAGGCTCTCTAAGATCTCCCGGACAACCTCCTCCGTCGCTGTCGCCGTCAACGCCAGCACCGGCGGCATGCCCAGCCTCTTCCGCGCATACCCAATGCCCAGGTACGCCGGCCGAAAATCATGGCCCCACTGCGAGATGCAGTGCGCCTCATCCACCACCAACAGCGAAATCCCTCCTGCCTCCTTCAGTTCCGCGAGAAACTCCTCCTTCTCCAGCCGCTCCGGGGTGACGTAAATCAGCTGCGCTATGCCTCCATCGATCTCCGCCTCTGCCTCCTCCGCCTCGCGCTTGGTCTGCGTTGAATCCATCTTCTCGACCGCGATCTCCGCCCCGGCCGCACGTTCCTGCTGATCCTGCATCAGCGCAATCAGCGGACTGACGACCACTACTGGCCGCGAGAGAAACAATGCAGGTAACTGATACGTCAGGCTCTTCCCAGCACCTGTCGGCATTAGCCCAAGAACACTGTGTCCCTGAAACACCTTCTCTAGAACTTCCTTCTGCCCGGACCGAAATCGCTTGATGCCGAACCTCTGTTGCGCCTCACGCAGGATCTCTCCCCACGCGATCGGACGCTCGCTCGCGGGTTTGATCTGTCGCTTTGGCACGCGCTTCTTCTTCCGCGCTGTTCTGCCTGAGCGCCTTGCGCTCTCGCCTTCTTTCCTCGTTCCCTCCTCGATCCTTTCCGCGACGCCACTCCCCTGCACCATCACGCCTGTTCTCCTTATCGGCACATCTGCGCAAAACTTCAGTTGATTTCTGAAATTTGACTCTGCCAGACCCGCCGGCACAGCTTTTCCTCATTGGATGTGGAAACTTCATCAGGGTCGGTACGCGGCGTGCGAGCAGACTACCGAAGATCTCGTCCTCAGTTTTCACTCTATAAACAAATTCGCCAGCGAGAGGAGCGGCGCACCGTCTGCCTCGCACGGACGCCAGCTCGCGGGCAAGCAATCTTCCCTCACGGAGCCTTCGACAGCTTTGTGCGAGAGGCCAGGTCCGTCCGGGCAGCCCTAGAATCGGTGTTATGGCCTTTCAGAGTCGACAGCGCTTTCTTTGGCAGACACGCACGCGGTCGCTTCCGCTGGGCGAACGCACGCTGACGATGGCGATTCTGAATCTGACGCCGGACTCGTTTTCGGACGGTACGGGACGGGTTCCGACTGCGGAAGAGGCTACGGAACGGGGGCTTCGGCTGCTGGATGAGGGTGCGGATATCCTGGATTTGGGGGCTGAATCGACGCGGCCGAACGCGACGCCGCTGACGAGCGGGGAGGAACAGGCGCGGCTCTTGCCGACGCTCGGGCTGATCCGCGAAGCGCGGCCCGATGCCGTGCTCTCGGTCGACACGTTTCATGCCGGTACGGCACGGTATGCGATCGAGGCGGGGGCCGAAATCATCAATGATGTGAGCGGTCTGTTGTGGGATCCGGCGATGTCTGGGGTGCTCGGCTCGGCTGTACCGCCGCCCGGCGTTATGCTGATGCATACGCGCGGAAACCCTCGCGAGTGGTCGCAGATGTCGCCGATCGCGCCGGGAGCAGTGCCAGATCTGGTGCGTGAGGGGCTTCGCGAGCGTCTCGCCGCAGCCGAGGCGGCTGGAATTCCGCCCGGGAATGTCATTCTCGACCCTGGCTTCGGGTTTGGAAAGATTGACGACGAAAACTACTCACTGCTGGCTGGGCTGGAGAATCTCCGGGGGCTGGGGCGACCGGTTCTTGCTGGAATTTCGCGCAAGGGATTTCTGGCGAAGACGGTTGCGGATGCGCTCGGAGGCGGGCGGCCGGGGATGCACGAGCGCCTCCACGCGACGCTCGCCGCGAACACGGCGGCCGTTCTTGCCGGCGCTCATATTCTGCGGGTGCATGATCTCGGGCCGGCGCGGGAGGCAGCTGCGATTGCGGACGCGGTGCTGGCAGAGCTTTCGGCGGGTGAGGTGTGGTGAACTCCGGTGGCAAAGGTACGCCAGCCAAAGTACAAGGTACGCCAGACAAGGCAAAGGGGAGCAGCGATTGCTGTTCCCCTTGCAGAACTTGGTTGTTGCGGTGTTTGGCTAGAGAGGCTGGACGTCGGAAGCTTGCCAGCCCTTGGGGCCCTTGACGACGTTGAACTGGACTGCCTGACCTTCTTGAAGGCTCTTGAAGCCGTTCGAGTTGATCGCGGAGTAGTGCACGAACACGTCTTCGCCGTTTTGACGGCTGATGAAGCCAAACCCCTTGGCGTCGTTAAACCACTTCACTGTTCCCTGTTCCATTTGACTGATTTCCTTAGAGCTTGAATTTGCGCCAGATCCAAATCGGGGTTTCGAAGGAGATCCTTGCAGAAATCCAATCTGTTCCAAACGATTGTGTGAATCGTAGCACGGGGTACGGAAGTTAGACCCAAAAAAGGAAAAAAGTTTTCCTGTTGCACCGTTATTCGTGCAAGCGCGCGCCGGTAACCGAGGACGGACTGTGACTTAGACGGGTTTTGCGGGGATTCGGGATCAGGTGGGGAGGTGGGCGCGGACCATCTCTTCAGCCCGGTTGAGAACATCTTCGAGGGACATGTGGGTGGAGTCGAGGAGGAGGGCGTCAGGGGCGGGGCGCAGGGGCGAATCGGCTCGGTTGCGGTCGCGGGCGTCGCGGTCCTTGAGCTCCTGGATGACGGCATCTTCGGTGGGTGGGAGGGTGGCGTCGGGGCCACCGGGCTGGGGACGGTTCATTGGGAGCACCTGCTGGAAGCGTCGCGTTCCGCGGATCTCGGGGGCAGCGTCGAGGAAGATCTTGACTTCCGCGTCGGGGAAGACGACGGTGCCGATGTCGCGGCCTTCCATGACCACGCCGCCCATCTCGCCGAGGGTGCGTTGCTGGGCGACCATCCAGGCGCGAAGGCGAGGGTGGACGGAGACACGTGAGGCGGCGGCGGTGATGTCGGGCTCGCGGAGGCGGCGGGAGACGTCGCGGTGGTCGAGCAGGACGCGGTTGCCGTCGCGCTGCGCTTCGAGCTGGATGTTGGTGTAGTTGGCGAGGTCGAGCAGAGGTTGTTCTTCGTCGAAGTCGAGGTCGCGCTCGAGAGCTTTGAGCGCGAGGGCACGGTACATGGCGCCGGTTTCAAGGTTGAGAAAGCCGAGGCGGCGTGCGAGATGGGCGGCGAGTGTGGATTTGCCGGCGCCGGCGGGGCCGTCGATGGCGATGATGGGACGGGTGCGCGGTGGGACGGGGTGCGGCTCGCTGTGGGTGCAGGCCGCGTCGGGCTGTGCGATGGCTTCGGAGGGGAGGGGAGACTCGATCATCGGATGTCCTCGTTCGGTGGGGTGTCGGGACCGGGTTTGAACTTGCGTGCTGGGGGACGTTTGCCCCAGGGCTTGACGCCGCCTTTTGCGCCGCCCTTGAATTTGTCGAAGGTGTTGGCACCGGGGGCGTCGCCAGTGAAGCGGCCGGGCTTTTTGAACGGTACGGAGGGGCCGGAGGGGCGAGCTCCGAAGGGTTTTGCGCCGGGGGCTTTCGGCGGTACGAACGGCTTGCGAGGGCCGGACGTGGGGCGGCCCGCGGGTTGATCTGGGCGACCTTTGCTGAAGTCGCGTGGAGCTTTGGTGAAGCTGCGTGGGCCTTTGGTGAAGTCGCTGCGCAGCGGAGGCGAGGCTGAACCTTCGCGCGGTGTAAAGGGCCTGGCAGGACCGCGTGGAGCGTCGAACTTGCGGAAGGCGGGGCGGGGGCGCTCGCCATCGGCGCCGGAGGAAGCGCGATCACGGAAGCCGGGGCGAGGTGAGGCGGGGCGAGGGCTCTCATCGCGGGGCGGAAAGGTCCGGCGCGGGCGGGCGTTGGCGTCGGAGCTGAAGTTAGAGCGCGGCGGGAAGTCGCGGCGGGGTGGGCGTCCAGGGGCGGAGCTGTCGCGGTCAGGGCGGCCGGATGGGCGGTTTTGGCGCGAATCGCGGGTAAAGGCTGGGCGATCGCCGCCAGAGCGGGGCTTCTGGCCCGACGTCGGCTGGAAGGGCCGTTGGTTGGGCGGGAAGGATCTGCCGGGACGAGCTGGGCGGTTCGCTGGAGCGGTGTCCGAGCCGGTTGCGTCCAGGTCGATATCCTGGTATGCGCTCGGGGGTTGCGCGGCGTTGGATGTGGGTGTTGGGCGGGGTGCGCGCGCCTGTTTTTCCTCATCCCAGGGCCGGTTGAAGGCGGGCCTGGCTCTGCCGGAGCTCTCGGACGCTGACCGGGGAAACGGCTTGCGGAAGGGCTTGCCTGGTGCGGGAGGTGGGCCGGAGCGCTGGAAGGGCCGACGATCGCGGTCGCCGGCCGCTGCGGCGGGGCGTTTCGGGGGGAAGCCGGTGCCGACCTTGCGGGGTGGCTGGCGGGGAACGAACTTTTTGATACGGCCGTCGCCGGTGGGCTCGGAGGCGTCTCCGTCCGCGTCTGTTTCTCCTACGTCCGCTCTAACCTCGGAGCTCACAGCTTCGGCGGAGGTGAAGGCGGGGAGATCGCCAGCGACGTGGAGGTAGGTCTTGCCTTCGATGACGAGGGTGTCGAGCTCGCGAGCGGCGGTGAAGGCGTGGAGGACGTCTCGGACGCGGGAGCGGGGGGCGAGCGGGGAGAGAAAGGTTTCGATCTCGTCTTCGGTGCCGAGGATGGCCTGTCCGAGGTAGAGCGTGATGAGGGCGGAGAGGGCGGTGGGTTGGCCGGCGTTGGCTCCGGCTTTGACCTGTTTGGTGAACCGTGTGCCGATCGGCTCCCAGAGTGTGGGGGCGTTGCCGGTCTGGAGGACGGGAAGGACGCGGAGGTGCTGCCAGAGCTCCGACAGGGCGCGCAGGACGGCGGCTTCGGTGACCTCTTTGCCGAGGTCGGAGACGAGGTCGTAGGCCGAGCGGGGGCCGTTTTCTGTGAGCAGGGTGTAGGTGTTGAGGGCGAGTGGAGAGACCTTGGCGGCGCCCGAGTTGGCGGGCGGCTGCTTCCAGGCTTTGTCGCCGCGCAGGGTGAAGATGTAGGGGAGGACCTGGCTTGAGACGAGGAAGTCCGGGCTATCGGCCGTGGTGCCGGGGGCGCCGAGCAGGTTGAGCGGAACGACGGAGCCGTCGAGGACGAGCGATCCGAGGAGGTCGCGGGCGACCTCGAGCGCCGCGAGGGTGGGGTTGGCGTTGGGGGCACCGAGGGTGGCTTCGACGAAGGTGGGGGCCGGGGCGGCGAGGAGGCCAGGGCGCGCGGTGAACAGAAGAAGGCCGTTGGCGGAGACGAAGCTGCGCAGGCTGTCGAGCGTGAGCAGAGGAGCGCCGGCCTGGTGCCAACGGGAGAGCCGCTGGGCGTTGAGTTGCTCGGCCGAAGGGATGTCGGGGGTGGTCAAAGGAAGTGCCTCACTTGCATAAGACGGAGTGGCAGGCTGCGGGATTCGCGGCAGCCGTTTTAAGCGTAACGCTGCAGCCGTTTTGGCCTAAAAAGCACGGCCTTTTGGCAGTTGCTGCCGGAATGACGTGGGAGAGCGCGGCGGGGCAGCCCAGGTGGAGGCGCTTCCGTGTCTCGGGGCGTGCGGGACTAGTTAACCATACAGGATGCGTGTCTGGATGGGCGTGTATGGACCTGGGATGCGGGGAGCTAGCGGCCGAAGCTGTAGGTGAGCTGGAAGAGGCCGTTATCGATGCCCGGGTTTTCGGTGGCGGTGTTTTTGTTAGAGATATGGTGATAGCGGTATTCGGCGCGGAGCGAGCGTGTGCCGAAGCGGGTGTCGGGGCCGGGGTGGGAGCAGAAGAGCTCGATGCCGGCGCCTACGGAGAAGGTGTAGTTGAAATTACCGGCGGTGCTGATGGGAATGGCTTGCGCGGAAAACATGTAGCCGCCGAGGGCGGTGACGACGGGCTGCAGGCGGTGACGGGGGAGGACGTTGAGCTTGAGGCCGAGGGGACTCCATCCGGCGCCGATGGTGGATTGGCGCTGGCCGCAGGCGGCGGTGACGGTCGAGCTGAAGGGGTTGCCGAGCGGGTCGGTCCCGCTGTAGTGGAACAGCACGCCAGGTTCGCAACGCTGTGCCTCGCGGATGCTTGAGGTGTATTGGGAGGTGTTCGGACTGCCAATGTAGGTGAATGTCTCGGTAACGACGGGGTCGCTTTCAAAGATGACGGGGCGGAGCTCGGTGAGGTAGTGGAGCTCGATCGAGGGACGGAGGAGGAGGCGACGGCTGTAGCTGAGGCCGAAGTTGAGGAGTTTGCGGTTGCGAGCGACGCCGAGCAGGATGTGGCTGGAATCGTTTGAACCTTCGATGGAGACGCTGTAAGTGTTGCGGCGGGAGAAGGTCTGATTGTCGGGAGCGGCCTGGGCGGAGAGGATCTCGGGGAGGAAAGCGAAGGCAAGGAGGAGCAGGAGACGGCGGGTGCGCGAGGTTGGCATGCGTGTGCTTGGTAGGACGGTTGGCGAGAGGTTCTGGTGATGCGGGTTTCTACCAATTTTGCGGGCCATACGTCGCGGCTCGATCTAAGGTGGGGCCGGGTGGTTTTCTGTTCCGTGATCAGGGGTCGGGGGCTGCCGTTTGGATCGAGGTTGCGACGTTCGGATAGACTTTGCTGTGCGCGTGCCCCGAGGGTCTGGGGCGTAGCGAAAGGGAGAGCTTGCTTATGCGTCCAGGTGTATGTCTGCGTGGGGTATCCGCGCCGGTTTTGACGTTTGTATTTGTGCTGTTGTTGACGGCGGTGGCAGAGGCGCGGGCGCGGTGGACGCCGGCCGAGGCGAATGCGTGGTATGCCCGGCAGCCGTGGCTGGTGGGCGCGAACTACATTCCTTCGGACGCGATCAATGAGTTTGAGATGTTTCAGGCGACGACGTTCAACCCGGCCTTGAATGATAAGGAGCTCGGGATGGCGGAGGGGATCGGCATGAACACGATGCGGGTGTTCCTGCAGGATCAGCTGTGGACGGAGGATCCGCAGGGGTTTACAAAGCGGCTGGATGCGTTTTTGGCGATTGCGGCGAAGCACCACATCCGGCCGATCCTGGTGCTGTTTGACTCGTGCTGGGAGCCCGACCCGAAGCTGGGACCGCAGCATCCGCCGATTCCGGGCGTACACAACTCAGGTTGGGTGCAGAGCCCGGGGGCAAAGGAGCTGAGCGATCCGAGCTACCAGCCGAAGCTGGAGGCGTATGTAAAGGGTGTGGTGGGGGCGTTCGCGAAGGACGACCGGGTGCTGGCGTGGGATGTGTGGAACGAGCCGGACAACGGAAACGACAAGCGGTTTGCCGAGGCGAAGGGGAAGAAGGAGCTGGTCGCGGCGCTGCTGCCGAAGGTTTTTGAGTGGGCGCGATCGGAGAATCCGACGCAGCCACTGACGAGCGGGGTCTGGATCGGCGATTGGCACGATCCATCGAAGGAGACTCCGATGACGAAGATTCAGTTGGCGGAGTCGGACGTGATCTCGTTCCACAACTATGGCTGGCCCGAGGAGTTTGAGGCGCGGATCAAGGAGCTCGAGCCGCTGGGACGGCCGGTGATCTGCACGGAGTACATGGCGCGCGGTGCGGGCAGCACGTTTGACGGATCGCTGCCGATTGCGAAGAAGTACAACGTGGGTGCGATCAATTGGGGGTTCGTGGCGGGAAAGACGCAGACGTACTTGCCGTGGGACTCCTGGGAGCACCCGTATGTGTTGTCGGAGCCGACGGTGTGGTTTCACGAGGTGTTCAAGCAGGACGACACGCCGTACCGGCAGAGCGAGGTGGATCTGATTCGGCGCTTGACTGGGCGGGGGACGGCAGTTGGGACGGCGGGGGGTGGACAGTGAGGTCCGGGGTGGAAGTTACCGAAGTACCGAGAGTTCGCGACATTTCTAAATACCATTGCTCGTAGTCATGCGAGCTTAGGGCAGCAACGATGCTTACTAAGGAGCTACATCATGCATAAGCGCTTTTCTACTCTTATTCTGCCCCTTGCCCTTCTAACCGCGACGACGGGCGCCCAAGCAAAAGGACCAGGACACAGCAGAGGAACTTCGACAGCGTCCGGCGCTAAGTCTACGTCGGTCGAGCACGTAAGCGGCTACACAACGAAAAGAGGTACTTATGTTGCGCCGCATGACAAGACCACTCCGGACAGCACGAAGCTAAACAACTGGTCTACAAAGGGCAACGTCAACCCTGAGACGGGTAAAAAGGGTACTGTCGATCCCTACAAAAGTAAGTAAGATAGCGCCTCGCTTGAAATTGAAGATACCGACTCGGAATGTGCGCGGCTAAGTCGCTTCGTGCACTCGCGCCTACTCCGGGCTTGCGCCCGTCAGGTACGCTGGAAGGCTCGGGCGATGTCGCGGTGGGAGTATCTCAACGCAATCGGCCGGCCGTGCGGGCAGCTGGTGGGGTGCTCGGTTTCGGCGAGGGCTTCGAGCAGCCATGTGATCTTGGCTGGGTCGAGCGGTGTGTTGATCTTGATGGCGGCGTGGCAGGCGATGGACGCGGCGATGCGGCGGGCGCGGGTGCCGGCGTTTTCGGTCTGCTGCTCGGGGTCCGAGGCGGAGAGGAGGTCTTCGAGGGTGAGCTCGAGGTCGCGGCCTTCAAGACCGACCGGGGCGGATTTGATGGCGAGGGTGCGCGGGCCGAAGGGCTCCGCCTCGAAGCCGTTCCGGTCGAGATCGTCGGCGAGGTCGGCGAAGCGGATCATCTGCGCGGGCAGGAGGTCGACGAGGACGGGCATGAGCAGGCGCTGTCGCTGGACTTGCTCCGTGTCGCGCTCGCGCAGGACCTTTTCGAACAGGATGCGTTCGTGGGCTACGTGCTGGTCGATGATCCAGAGGCCCTCGTCGTTGGTGGCGAGAATGAAGGAGTCGCGCAGCTGGCCGAGGGGCTTGAGAGCCGAGAGAGCGTTGAGTGTGTCTTGAACCTGAGGGCTGCCGGCTGAGGTGTTCGCGAAGGGATCTGCGAGATTTTCAGACCGGTGCGGGTCAGGGTAGCCGATCGCGAGCGGAGGCGCCTCGTGGAAGGCAAAGCGGCCGGGTGCGGGTGGGAGTTGGGGAGCGGCGAGGCTGAAGCGGGCAGTGTCGGCCGGGTGGGCGTCAGGCTCCGAGAAGGGGCCGGTGAAGGTGGTGGGTGGGCGAGTGGGTGCGAAGTGGGGCTGTTCGATGCCGTCGAGCGGCGCGGCGCCGGGGCGGTAGAGGCTTCCGGTGACGTTGGCCGGATCGGGGACGTGAGTGCGAGACGGGCGGTTGGGGCTCGGTTCCCCGGGAAGCGGGCTGATGTCGATGTTGAGCGACGAGGCGTGGTCGTGGGGGCCGCCGGTGAGGGCCTGAGCGAAGGACGCGGCGGGGCGCGCCTGCATCAGCGCGGTACGGACGGTGTCGCGGAGGAAGTCATGGACAAAGGCGGGCTGGCGAAAGCGGACCTCGGTCTTCGCGGGGTGAACGTTGACGTCGACCTCCTGCGGTGGCATGTCGAGAAAGAGGAGGACGACGGGAAAGGAGGTGGGCGGGATGATGTTGCGGAAGGCCTCGGTGAGGGCGTGGAGGACGAGACGGTCGCGGATGAGGCGGTGGTTAACGAAGACGTAGATGGAGTTGCGGTTGAGCTTCTGGAGCTCGGGTTTGGAGACGAAGCCGGAGATGCGGAGATAGCCGGGGTCGGCGGGCTCGTAGTCGACGTCGCGCTTCCAGGGTGGCGGCTCGGGGAGGCCGGCGCGGCGGAAGTCGAGTTCGGCGGTGACGGGGAGCATGAGCGAGGCGGTGTCGCGGCCGAATATCTGGAAGAGGCGGTCTGCAGTTGAGCCGACCGCCGGTGCGACGAGCAGGGCTTGCGTGCTGGTGTGAAGTTCGAAGTGGCGGGTTGGGGGGGGGGGGGGGGGGGGGGGGGGGGGGGGGGGGGGGGGGGGGGGGGCGGGGG
>CAXTYQ010000035.1:0-30668 GCA_964248505.1 uncultured Acidobacteriaceae bacterium | reverse complement strand
AAACAGCATCGCCGTCGCCACCAGCCCTGTCGCAGGCCGTTGCAGAATCAGCCGTTGCAGAATCACGCCGAGATCGCCGCTTCGCCGGCCGGCGCCTCGGTCCGCGCCGCCGCAGCCGACGGTAGCTTCAACACCGGGCCGAGCCAGTGACCGGTGTGCGACCGAGGATCCGCCGCGATCTCCTCCGGCGTGCCCACCGCGACGATCTCGCCGCCGCCCGAGCCGCCCTCCGGGCCCATGTCGATCACCCAGTCGGCCGACTTGATCACGTCCAGATTGTGCTCGATCACAAGCAACGATCCACCGCCTTCGATCAGCTTGCGAAAGGCCGCCAGCAGCTTCGCCACATCATCGAAGTGGAGGCCAGTCGTCGGCTCGTCGAGGATGTAGAGCGTCCGTGATCGCGCCTTGGCCGCAGCCTCATTGCTGCTCGTCCGGTTCGAAATCGACCGCGCCGTCGCGAGGTGCGACGCCAGCTTGACACGCTGCGCCTCGCCCCCGGAGAGCGTCGTCGCGGACTGCCCTAGACGCACATACGAGAGCCCGACCTCGTCGAGCACATACAGCTTATCGACGATCTTCGGATGCCCGGCAAAGTAGACCAGAGCCTCCTTCACCGTCATATTCAGGACGTCGTAGATGTTTTTGCCCTTGTACTTCACGTCCAGGATCGTCCATTTGTAACGTGTTCCGTTACATTCTTCGCAGGGCAACTCGATATCGGCGAGGAACTGCATCTCGACCGTCACGGTGCCGTCGCCCTCGCACACATCGCACCGTCCGCCGGGGACGTTGAACGAAAACATCCCGGCGGTGTAGCCCTTGCGCTTGGCGTCGGGCTGCGCCGCAAACAGCGCGCGGATGTCGTCAAACGCCTTGATGTAGGTGACTGGGTTCGATCGCGGCGTGCGACCGATCGGCGACTGATCGACCAGAATGACCTCATTCAGGTGCTGCGTTCCCGAGAGCTCGCGAAACGTGTGCGCCGGCAGCGTGGCAGACGAGGCGCCCTCTTCCGCGCCCAGCGCCCGCGTCAACGCGGGGTAAAGCACCTGATGCACCAGGGTCGATTTGCCCGAGCCCGAGACGCCCGAGACGCAGCACAGCAGATTCAGAGGCACGTCCAGATCGACCCCGCGGAGGTTGTGGATGCGCGCTCCGGTGAGCCGCAAATGCTCTCGCCCCGGCTCCCGCCGCACCGCCGGAACAGGGATATAGTTGCGCCCCGAAAGGTATCGGCCGGTGATCGAATTGGGGTTGGCCGTGACCTCCTCGACCGTCCCCGAGGCCAGCAGATGGCCGCCAAGTTCGCCCGCTCCAGGCCCGAGATCGAGCAGGTGATCGGCCGATCGGATCACGTCGGGATCGTGCTCCACCACAAGGATCGTGTTGCCCAGATCGCGCAGCTCGTGCATGATGCGGATCAGCTTGGCCGTGTCGCGCGTGTGGAGGCCGATCGAAGGCTCATCGAGCACGTACAGCGCGCCGACCAGGCGGCTGCCGAGCGATGTGGCGAGCTGAATCCGCTGCGATTCGCCGCCGGAGAGCGTAGACGACAGACGGTCCAGCGTCAGGTAGTCCAGGCCAACCTCATGCAGGAACCGGATGCGCTGCCGAACCTCCTCGAGGATCTTTCCCGCGATCTCGGTCTGCGCCGGGGAGAGCTCGAGATGGTCGAAGAAGTCCGATGCCGCAGTGATGGTGAGCGACGAAGCCTCGCAGATATTTTTGCCGTTCAGGAGCACCGCCCGAGCCTCCGCGCGCAAGCGCTGGCCGCGACAGTCCGGGCACGTGGCGTAGCCGCGATACTTCGACAGAAACACGCGAACATGCAGCTTGTACTTCTTTCCGTCCAGCTCCGCAAAGAAGCCGCGAACGCCTGGGAACGCCCCCGATCCCTCCTCAATCAGGCGCTGCTGCGCTTCGGTGAGGTCGTACCACGGCACGTGCGTCGGGATGCCGGACAGCTTGGCAAAGCGCTTCAACTCGCCGTGCATCGGACGGTACTTGCCGCCAGCCCACGGGCTGATCGCGTCGCCGTCGATGGACTTCGACTTGTCAGGGATGATCAGGTCCGGATCGAAGTCGATCGTGTTGCCGAAGCCCTGGCAACGCGGACACGCGCCAAACGGATTGTTGAACGAGAACAGCCGCGGCTCGGGCTCGCGATACGTGCGATGGCACGTGGAGCACTCAAACGCCGACGAGAACCGCAGCCGCTCCGGCGGTGCACCCTCCTCGCGCGGCAAGGTGTGAAACTGCACCTCGCCGGCCTCGCGGTACCCCGTCTCGATCGCATCCACCAGCCGCGATCTGACCTCGGGCGAGATCGCCAAACGGTCGATCAGGATGTAGATCGGCCGCGCAAAGTCCAGCTCCAGGAGCGACTCCGGCGTTGAAAACTCGACGATCTGCCCCGGAGCACCGTCCGGCGCCGGCTGGTACAGGCGGTTGTAGCCGCGCCTCCGCAACTCCGTCAGGCGCTCCTTCAAAGTATCGGTCAGGTTGAAGACCGGAGGGGAGGCAGCTTCGGCGATCCTGGCGGACCTCTTCGACGTCTTCGAAATCTTCGGAGCCTTCGCCGGCGCAGGCGTCTCCGAGCTCTCGGTCGATGCCGGCTGCAGCGGCTCAAACCGGACCTCGCGGCGCTCGATCGGAAACAACGCATACACGCGCGTTCCCTCGGGCAGCCGCAGGAGGGCGTCCACAATCTCGTCGACCGTGTCCCGCCGAACGACACCGCCGCAATGCAGACACGTCACCGTGCCGCAGCGCGCGTACAACAGCCGCAGGTAGTCGTAGATTTCGGTCGCCGTCGCCACGGTCGAGCGCGGATTGCGCGTCTGGTTCTTCTGCTTGATCGCGATCGCCGGCGCCAGGCCGTCCATGTGGTCGACGTCCGGCTTCTCAATGCGTTCCAGGAACTGCCGAGCGTACGCCGACAAGCTCTCGACGTAGCGCCGCTGCCCCTCGGCATACACCGTGTCAAAGGCCAGCGAGCTCTTGCCCGAGCCCGACACGCCTGACACAACGGTCAGAGCGTTGTGCGGAATGTCCACATCGATCGACTTCAGATTGTGCGTACGCGCGCCGCGAATGGTGATCTGGTCGATCGATGGGGGCGCCGGAATCGTATGCGGGGACGTCGCTTCCGCTTCAGTGATTTGGTCAAGCATGGCCACTGTCTATTGTCGGATAGATGTGGCCAGGTTGGCGAATCAGAGGTGGCCTACGGAGGGAGGTGTGCGAGGTCTTGCGCTGTGTGCAGCACGCGTTCCAACCGAAGCACATCCTCTTCGACGCTGTAGAAGATGACCCATCGTTGGAAAGGGCGAACCACTGCGACGCGCCGTACTTCGACCGACCGGCGCGATCGAACCTGAGAGACTCGGCCTACCCTCGGCGCCCTGCGGAGAAGCTCGGTCGTCTTGCTGATTGCGTCGATGAAGCGGTCAGCCGTGGCTGGGCTGCTCTGCTCCGCCAGATAGTTCCAACGATCGGCCAGGTCGCGCTTTGCGTTCAGGGTGATCCGGAGCTCTAAGCGAGGAGCGCTCATTGCCTCCGGCGCGCATTTCTATGCAAATCGGCCTTGAAATCTTCCCAGAACGTAGGCGTGACTTCGATCGCTGGTCCCGAATCCACGCCTTCAAGAACGAGCCGCTCCAACTCTGCACTCGCCTCTTCCATCTTGCCCTCTCGCATCAGAACATCGAGCGCGTACCCCGGATCGTCTGGGTCGACGGGCAGCTCAATCTGACCATCCTCAGAGTAGGTGATGCGCGAAGGTGTGGCAGCCATGGGCGTGATCTCCTGTGATTAGGATGCCCCCGGCGATTCCACTTTGCAAGCTAGAAATCGCTCGTCTCCCTGCCGGCTGCGAACAGACGTTCGCTCGCAAACTTCTGCTCTCCCGGTCACGGTCTCGCTTCAAACACCAGATTGAACGGTGTCTCCGTCACGCGGCGAAATCGCGAAAATCCACCCCTCTCGACCACATCCCTGATGCGCCCCTCGCCGGCCTGCGCACCCAGCGCCAGGCCTACCTCCTGCGACTTCGAAGCCGGAACGCACAGCATCGTCGACGCCGAGTAAAACACGCGCCCAACCGGGTTGTGATTCCGCTCCGGCGCGTCCTCGGCGTACGGCTCGACGATCATCCACGTCCCGTCCGCCGCCAGACTCGACCGCACATGCGCGGCTGCGCCCACCGGATCGCCGAGGTCGTGAAGGCAGTCAAACACCGCGGCAAGGTCGAAGTCCCTGCCCGGATATTCCTTGGCCGAAGCAGTCTCGAAGTGAACGCGCTCCCCCAGCCCAGCCTCGGCCGCAGCCTTCTTCGCCAGCTCGATCGACCCCGGATGATAGTCGAAGCCGTAAAACTCCGAGTTCGGGTACGCCTTCGCCATCAGGAGCGTCGACGAGCCCAGACCGCACCCGATGTCCGCCACCTTGGCGCCGCGTTTCAGCTTGGCTTCGACGCCATCGAGCGCCGGGATCCAGGTCGACGTCAGGTTGGCAATGTAGCCCGGACGGAAGAATCGATTGGTCCCGTGAAAGAGGTCGTGGTGGTGCTCGTGCCAGCCCACACCGGCCCCGGTGCGAAAGGCGTTCTCGATCATGCCGGCGTCGTTGAAGCACGCGGAGACGATCTGAAACAGTCCCGGAAGAAACGCCGGGCTGTTCTCAACCGCCAGGGCAAGCGCCTGCTCGGGCGGAAGCGTGTACGTCCGCGCGCCCGCGTCGTAGTTGACGTATCCACTGGCGGCGTTCGCATTCAGCCACTCCTCGACGTAACGCGCGTGGGTTCCAGACCGCGCCGCAAGCTCGGACGGTGTCACGGGCAACGAGTCGCCCATCGCCTTGTACAGGCCCAAACGGTCGCCAATCACGATCAGCACGGCATGGAGCGACGCGCCCATGTCGCCGACCGCGCGACCCATGAAAGCCTGAAGTTTCTCCATGTCGAGCGGAGGTGGAGCGGAATTTAACGGAGCGGCGGCAATTCCCATGGTTGGCCTTCTCTCTGGAATGGATTTAGGGGTCCCGAGTGCGTGGCCTGAGGTGCGGGAAGCTCTGCTGCAGATGACCTGGAAGATCGCCCGGCTGGATAGTTCTACCACAAAGATTGTGAGGGCTGCGCTGGAAACGTTTCTTTGACCACGCAATCCGGAGCGAATTATCCCTCTGCCTCGATGACGGCGGAGCGCCCCTGCGGTCGGAAAATTTCAAGAATCAACAGGCACGCGCCCGTCACAATCGCCGAGTCGGCCACGTTGAAGTCCGGCCAGTGGTAGTGCACGATGTGCACCTCGAGAAAGTCGATCACGTACCCGTAACGGACGCGGTCGTGGAGGTTGCCGATCGCGCCGCCGAGGATCAAGGCGAGAGCGACGCCGGTCACCGAGAGCGCTCGGCCCGCGCGCCACAGCATCGCCAGCACGATCCCGATCGCCAGCACCGAGAACCCGATCAGGCCCCAGCGCACGTGCTCCGGAGAGGTGGAGTCGGAGAAAAAGGAGAACGCCGCGCCGGTGTTGAGCACGTGCGAGATGGCAAACACGCGCGGGATCACGACGTGGTGTCGGCCCGTCGGCAGGTGCGCCGAGATATAGCGCTTCGTCAGGCGATCGAGCAGAACGATGACGGCCGAGAGCAGAAGCAGCCAGGGCCGCGCGTCCGGACGTCTTCGCGGCGAAGTTACAGTCCGGCCTGTCTCGGCGGTTACCGGAAGCACGGGCGAGGCGGCCTCAGGTCTGAGCGGTGCAGGCATCAGGCTGCGGGCTCCTGCCCAAAAGCTGGCGGACCTTCATGCGGCGGATACCCAATCGCCCCGAGCGCCGCCGCACAACGCCGGCAGACAGTTGGGTAGTCGGCATCCTCCCCGATGTCCGGAACATAGCGCCAGCAGCGCTCGCACTTCGGCTCGGTCGAAGGTCGAGCTTCGATCCACGTGCCCAGACCGTCGTCCCCGCCCGCCGCTACACCTACGTCGACTGACGAGACATTGAACAGCTCCGCAAGCGAGCTCTGGTAGCGCCTGAGCACAGCGACGGACGACGCCTCCGTGCTCTCAGCGCCGCTCAGCGACACGTGCGCCTCGAGCGACTTGCCGATCTTCTTCTCTCCTCGCAGGAACTCAAGCCGGCTCAGGACCTGCTCGCGAACCCCCAGCAGATGATCCCAGTCGGCCATCAGCGCTCGCTGGTCCCCCGGAACAATCTCCGCCAGATCCGGAAACGCCGCCAGGTGCACGCTCGCCTCGCGCCCCTCCACCTCGGGCAGCAAGCCCCAGACCTCGTCGGCGGTGAAGGAGAGGATTGGCGCCACCAGCCGCGTCAGCGCCTCAGCAATCCGCCACACGGCCGTCTGCGCGGAGCGCCGGCCTGCGGAGTCGGGCGCAAACGTGTACAGGCGGTCCTTGATCACGTCCAGGTACAGCGCCGACAGGTCCGTGTTCGTGAACTCGTTCAAGGCGTGGTACGCGCGGTGAAACTCAAAGGTGTCGTAGGCGCGCCGGACCTTTGCGTCGAGCTCCGCCGTTCGCGCCAGGATGTACTGGTCTAAAGGTTCGAGCTTCGCAAAGTCGCGCACAGCATCGCGCGCCGGCACGAAGTCATACAGATTTCCGAGCAAGAATCGGAACGTATTGCGCAGCTTGCGGTAGTTCTCGCTGACGCGATTCATCAGGTTCTCGCTCGCGGCCACATCCTCGCGGAAGTCGACCGACGCCACCCACAGACGGATCACCTCGGCGCCCAGCCGCTTCGCCACATCGACCGGATCGACCCCATTGCCGAGCGACTTCGAGAACGCCCGGCCCTGCTCATCGAGCGTCCAACCTGAGGTCGCCACCCGCTTGTACGGCGCATGCCCGCGCACCGCCACCGACGTCAACAGCGACGAGTGAAACCACCCCCGATGCTGATCGCCGCCCTCCGTGTACAGGTCGGCCGGAACCTGGTTCGGCGGCCGGCACAGCTCGGGGTCCGCGTCCAGCACCGCATGCCAAGAGGCGCCCGACTCAAACCACACATCCAGGATGTCCATCTCCTTGCGAAAATCGTCCCGCGCGCCGCACTTCGCGCACGTCGTCTCGGCTGGCAGCAGCTCCGCCGCCGAGAGCCGGTACCAGAGATCGACGCCCTCCGCCCGCACCCGCTCCACGATGCCGCGGTTCACCGCCCGGTTCTGGAGCGGCGCGTGGCAGCGCTCGCACAGAAACACCGCGATCGGCACACCCCAGATCCGCTGCCGCGAGATGCACCAGTCCGGCCGCGTCGCGATCATGTTCGAGATGCGCTCCTCGCCCCAGCCCGGGTCCCACGTCACCTCGGCAATCTCGTCGAGCGCGCGCTGCCGAAACGTCGTCGGCGCACCGTCCGGGTCGCCCGGGTTGTCCATCGGCGTCTCCATCGAGATAAACCACTGCTCGGTCGCGCGAAAGATCACCGGCTTGTGGCACCGCCAGCAGTGCGGGTACGAGTGATGGATCTCCGCTCGCCCCATCAGAGCGCCGCGGCTCGCGAGCAAGTCGATGATGACCGGATTCGCCTTGAAGATCTCGAGGCCGTCATACTCCGGCAGACCGTTGCGCAGACGCCCCGCCGCGTCGACATCGCAGAGCTGCGACAGGCCGTAACGCGTGCCGGTCAGGAAGTCGTCCGCGCCATGCGACGGCGCCGTGTGGACCGCGCCCGTGCCCTGCTCCGTCGTGACGTAATCCGCGTTCACGCCCAGGATCATGCGATCGAGAAACGGATGCTGAAACGTGCTCCGGTCCAACCGCGCCCCAGGGAAACGCGCTATCTCGACCGCCTCCGAGAGATCGCAAGCCGAGCGCGTCTGCTCCGCCAGCTCCGCCGCAACAATATACACGTTGCCATCTGAGTTCCGCAGCGCCACATACTCCAGCTCCGGATGAAACGCCACCGCGAGCGACGCCGGCAAGGTCCACGGCGTGGTCGTCCAGATAATCGTCCACACGTCCTTAAGATCCGAGCCGCTGGCGCCGATCTCCGAGCCGCCAGCCCCAACCGCCAGCGCCGGATCAATCCCCCCCGGATCGCTCGTCAGACGGTACCGCACATACACCGACGGCGAGGTGTGCATCGCGTATTCCACCTCGGCCTCGGCCAGCGCCGTGTGATCGTGGATGCACCAGTACACCGGCTTCAGGCCCTTGTACACAAAGCCCTGCTCAAAGAAGTCGTAGAACAGCTCGAGCACCGCCGCCTCGTACTTCGGCGACATCGTCAGGTACGGTTCGTTCCACTGCCCAAAGACGCCGATGCGCTCAAACTGCGACCTCTGCAGACTGACATACTTCTCCGCATACGCCCGGCATGCCGACCGCACCGCCAGCGGATCCATTTCCAGCTTCTTTCGCCCCAGCTGCTCGTCCACCTTGATCTCGATCGGCAGGCCGTGGCAGTCCCACCCCGGAACGTACGGCGCGTCAAAGCCCGCCATCGTCTTGGTCTTGACCGCAAAATCCTTGATGCATTTATTCAGCGCGTGCCCCAGGTGGATCGGCCCATTCGCGTACGGCGGGCCGTCGTGGAGGATGTACTTCGGCCGATTCTCGCTCGCGCACTTCGCCCGGATCTGGCCGTAGAGATCCTCGGCCTGCCAACGCCCTAACCGCGCCGGCTCGTTCACCGGCAGGTTCGCCTTCATCGGAAAGCTCGTCTCCGGCAGGTTCAGCGTCGCTTTCAGCGGCTTCGGCGCCTTCCTATCTGGCTCCGGGCGCGCGGGTTGGGGGTCGGGTTGGGGGTCGGGTGCTTCCGGCATCGATCTCCTCTGATTTTTCGAGCTCGCAGGTCTGGTTTTTCTAGATCGCAGGACGCCCTAGCCCCGCAAACCTCTATTGTACCGGCGCGCCACCTGCTGAAGTTCGCGCATCGCGAGACCTCTTGCACGTCAGCAACGTCCAATAAGAATCGGAACGTCCAAGAGAAATCTCAAGGGAATCAAGGGTGCGTCTGGGAAGCGAGAGGCAGAGCCAGGGAGAAGTCGGTAAAATAAAAGACAGGTCAGGAGTGACGCGTTCTGCCTAAGCAAACCGGCGCAAGACCGGCGACGTACCCAGAGGCAGAGATTGTTTCAAAGGATGCGGTGATCTTGCGTTGATCTTAGGTGTGAGCAAGCGAAGGCCAGGGCGCCTTCGCTGCAGAACTGGGCGAGCAGAGCTATGGCATTGACAATGTTTCCACCTCCGGAGACAGAATCCAGAGGTTCCACAGACACCGGGCAGGCCGTGCCGCAGTTGCGCGGCGGAGACGCTCCACGGTGGTCCGAGGTCAAAGAGGAAGGCGTCTTCGCCTCCATGGTCTCGAGCTTTCGCGACGTCTTTTTTCCGGCCAAACTTCCGCCGCTGGTGCTCGAGTCCAAGCCCATCCCGGTGGTCGACCGGATGGCCGTCAAGCGCGACCCGACCTCGACCGCGATCTCGGCCGTCATCCACGCCGTCCTGATCGGCCTGATCGCGTGGCTCCTGTACAAGGGCGTCAAGATGGCCGCGCCGCAGGTGACGCACGTCGTCACGCCGATCGATCTTCCGGTCACTCCCCCCAAAGCCCCACCGAAGGCGCAGTCGATGGGCGGCGGCGGCGGTCAGAAGGGCCCCACGCCGGTCACCAAGGGCACGCCGCCCAAGTTCGCGGAGCACCAGATCGTTCCGCCCAAGGCGCCGCCCATCCAGGAGCCCAAGATCCAGATCCAGCCGACCATCGAGGTCCAGAAAGACGTCAAGATGGCGTCCAGCATCCCGCAGATCGGCGTCCCCAACTCGCCGATCGTCGGCATGTCGATGGGCAACGGAAGCGGAACCGGCCTCGGCTCCGGCCACGGCACAGGCCTCGGCCCAGGCTCGGGCGGAAACACCGGCGGCGGCCCCAAGCGCATCGGCGGCGGCGTCTCGGCCCCCGTTCTGATCTACTCGGTCGAGCCTGAGTTCTCCGAGGAAGCCCGTAAAGCCAAGGTCGCCGGCAACGTCCTCGTCAACCTCTGGGTTGACCAGAGCGGCAACCCCAGCCACGTCCGCGTCCTGCGCGGCGTCGGCATGGGCCTCGACCAGAAGGCCATGGAAGCCGTCCGTCAGTACAAATTCAAGCCCGCCATGGAGAACGGCAAACCCGTGCTCGTCGAACTCAACGTCGAGGTGAACTTCCAGATTTTTTAAGTGCAGGGAACAGTTGACAGGGAACAGGGAGCAGCTGGCAAGGCAGGGAACAGTTGACAGGGAACAGCTGGCAGGGAAAAGTCGACAGCGAACTCAGAACCTCTGATCTGGCCCGTTTCACAGCCTACGCCCTTTGCTGACCCTGTCCGCTATCCGCCTGATCCCCTTGCCCCTGTTGGCTGTTCCCTGCTCCCTGCCTGCTGATCCCTGTTGCCTGTTCCCTGTTCCCTGCCTTTCTCTCCTGTTCCCTGCCTTTTCACCGCCCCACCAGCACCGGCTGCCCAATCTCCGCGAACGTCAGGTGCTCCGCCGAACTTCCGGTCCGCGCCTTCCAGTCCAGAAACAGCTTCCCATAGCTGTCCGTCAGACCCGCCGCGGCATCCACGCCCAGCCGCCCGAGCGTCTGGTCGATCCACTCGACCGGCCCCTCCAGCTCGGCCCACGTTCCGATCGGCGTCTCGTCCAGCACCAGATGCGCGGCCGCCGTTCCCGGTCCCGAAACGCCCGCCACGTCCGACCACACCGTCCGAAACTTCTCATACACAAACACCGGACCGTACCCCAGCTCGCGAAAGATCGCCGCCAGCGCCTCGCCCTCGGCCACCGTCGTCTCCGTCTCGATGCGCGTCTTGTACCGCGTCGCATCGGCTGTCGTCCCCGCGCCGTCCGCCTCGGGCATGCGCTTGTGCGTCAGCGTGCACACGTCGCCATACTGCCGGATGCGCAACACCTGGTGCCGCGCCCGCAGATCCCGCCCCGGCGTATCAAACAAGGTGTTCATCTCAAACGTTCGCGGCGACTCCAAAGCAAACCCCAGCCCCGGCAGCCGGGCCCCAAACACCACCGGATCGGACACCGGAATCTTCAGCTCAATCTCAGCACTCTGCATGGCTTGGAGTATACGGCGGCCCACCCGAGCGCCTCTCCACAGGCTTCGCGCCCGCCCGCCTGCCGCTTAGGATGAGAACCAGATGTCCGACCTGTCCGAGATTTCCGAAATGTCCGAACCGTCCCGACGCATCACCGACCGGCTCCCCGCCGCCGAGCCCTGGGCCATCGCGCGCGCCGCCGATCTCCTCCGCTCGGGCGGCATCGTCGCCTTTCCCACCGAAACCGTCTACGGCCTCGGCGCCGACGCCTTCAACCAGACCGCACTCGCCCGGATCTTCGCCGCCAAGGATCGCCCCACCTGGGACCCGCTCATCGTCCACATCGGCGACCTCGCCCAACTCGACGCCGTCGCCGACCTCTCCGACCCCCTCGCCGCCAGTCGCGCCCGCCGGCTCATCGCCGCGTTCTGGCCCGGCCCCCTCACCCTCCTTCTGCCGCGCCAGGCCGCCATCTCCGACCGCGTCACCGCCGGCCGACCTCTCGTCGGCGTCCGCATGCCCGCCCACCCGGTAGCCCTCGCCCTCCTCGTCGCCGCCGGAGTCCCCATCGCCGCGCCCAGCGCCAACCGCTTCGGCCACATCAGCCCAACCACCGCCGCGCACGTGCTCCAGGACCTCGACGGCCGCATCGACGCCGTCCTCGACGCCGGCCCAACCACCGTCGGCCTCGAATCCACCGTCCTCGACGTCTCCGTCTCGCCCATGCTCCTCCTCCGCCCCGGAGCCGTCACTCTTGGACAAATCCAGGCCATCGCCGGCCCCGCCGACCTCTACACGCCCCCGCCCGACACGCCCCGGCCCGACACATCGTCAACCACCCCCAAAGGCCTTCCATCCCCCGGCTTCGGCCTGCGCCACTACGCCCCGCGAGCACGCCTCCTCCTGGTCGACGACCCCGAGCATGCCTGGCCCAGAACCCTCCGCAACCTCGCCGACGATCCCGCAACCTCGCTCGCCGTCATGCTCCCGGACGGCTGGGACCCCGCGTCCGCCGCGCACATCTACCCCTGGGGTCCCTGGGACGACCCGGAGATCCTGGCCCGCCGCCTCTACGCCGGCCTCCGCACCCTCGACGACCTGGGCGCCTCCACCATCGTCTGCCCCGTCCCGCCCGCCGAGAGCTTCGGCGCCGCGATCCGCGACAGACTGACCAAAGCCGCCCGGCCAAAATAACGCCACCCCGGAGTCAGAGCCGACCCTCAAGCCCCGCCGCGAAGCGAACCTTCGAGCCCAGTCGCAAACGCATCCAGCGACAGATTCCGCAGGAGATTCCGCCGCAAACCGCTCCAAACCTGATCCAGCCCGCGCGAAGCCGACTCGATCCACCCAAACGTCAGGCTCTGCGCCAGCCGGTCCAACTCCGGCCGCAGATCCGTGTTGCGCAACAGCTCCGGCGTCCCCGCCAGGAGCAGGAGCAAGTCCTCGAGCAGCAACGAAAACGCCCGCAGGAGCGCCGTCGTCTTCGCCTGCCCCTCAGCCCCCGCGCGATACCCCTCCGTCATGCGAAACAGTGCACTGTGGTCCGCGTCCGCGCCGTTGGTGGCGGCGGCATTGCGCAACAGCAGGAGGGCATCGGCGCGCGCCGCCGTGTAGCTTCCCAAGTCAAACGCGATCGCCCGTCCCGCGGCCCCCTGCGCCAGACGAGCGATCAAGCCCCGCTCCGCCGGCCCCAACTCCGGCCGACGGTCCGCCAGCAGGCCCTCCATCTCCTCCACCGGCAAAGCCCCCAGCCGGACCGTCGCGCAGCGCGATCGGATCGTCGGCAACAGCTCCGCCGGATTCTCGGCCAGGATCAGGATGTGCACACCTCCTGGCGGCTCCTCCAGCACCTTCAGCAGCGAGTTCGCCGCCTCCTTCATCAGGTTCGCACTCGTCAAGATGAAGATCTTTCGCGGCGCCTCGCTCGGCAGATACTGCGCTCTCTGGATCAACGTCCGCACCTGCCCGAGCTTGATCAACAGCTGCGGCGGATCGGGCGGCACGATGAGCACATCCGGATGCGGCTGCACCAGGATGCGCGTGTCCTTCTTATCGGCCTCGCGCATCTCCTCGCGCGCCGCCACCGCCGCCGCGACCGCGGCTTCAAGATCGGCCGCCCCCGCGATGCGCAGGCAGTTCCGGCACGCCCCGCAAAACCCCGCCAGCGACTGCCCGTTCGACCACAGATCGCGCGGCTGACGATCGCACTCCACCGCCATCGCCAGCATCAGCGCCAACGTGTACTTGCCCGCACCCGACGGTCCCGCCAGGATCAGCGAGTGCGGCATCCGGCCCGCGGCAATGGCCGTGCGCATCTGCTCGACAGCCGAGGCATTCCCCAGAAAATCATTGAAACTCGCCGGCAAAACCGGAGCCAGAACCGCCAAAGGACCTCCACCTCTCTCGCCGCCATCCGCACATCCGCAACGGCTCCCTCAAGAATACCGGGACCGCGTCCACCCCGCGGCCGCTCTCACAAATCCGGACACAGACACAGATACAGCGCTCCCAGTCCAGGCATCCTAGAGGGTTCGGAGGCGATCGCGCCCATGGAGTTTCACTGCGTTCGGATGGGATCGGGACGGCCGCTCCTGCTCTTGCACGGCCTCGGCGGCAGCTGGCGTTCCTGGTGCACCATCCTCCCGCTCCTGCGGCCACACCGCGATGTCATCGCGATCGATCTGCCGGGTTTCGGCGACACGCCTCCGCTCGGTCGGCCCACCTCCATCCAGTCGCTCGCCGACGCCGTAACCGAGTTCCTCGGAGCCCAGGGACTCTTCGGCGTCGACGTCGTCGGCAGCTCCATGGGCGGCCGCCTCGCGCTCGAACTCGCCCGCCGCCGCGTCACCGGAGCCACCGTCGCGCTCGCCCCCGGCGGCTTCTGGCGCGGCTGGGAACGGCTCTACTTCCACCGGACCGTCTGGACCAGCGTCCGTCTCGTCCGCCAGCTCGGTCGCACCATGCCCCGCAGCTTCGCCGCCCTCTGCCACACACCCGTCGGCCGAACCCTGCTCTGCTCGCAACTCTCCGCCCGGCCCTGGGCCATCGACGGATCGGCCGTCCAGGACGAGATGGAAAGCTACCTGCGCGCCCGCTGCTTCGACGAACTTCTCACCTCGCTCGTCTCCCTGCCGGAGCAGGAGGGAGCCCCCGCCGGCAGCCTGCCGAAGCCGCTGACCATCGTCTGGGGACGGCAGGATCGCGTCTGCCTCCCAGCGCAGGCCAACCGGGCCACCGAGCTGTTTCCCGACGCCCATCTCCACTGGCTCGACCACTGCGGCCACCTACCGCAATGGGATCAGCCCAGAGCCACCGCGGATCTCATCCTAGAAGGAACCCGATAACTTCGCGGCGATTTATTCGGGATATTGCCGAGGCCGAGTTACTCACTTACGCGAATAAAAACTCCTTTGTCCGTAACTCCTTCACCGTATCTCGCAGCTTAGCCGCCTTCTCAAATTCAAACTTCTTCGCGGCCTCGCGCATGTCCGTCTCCAGCTTGCCGATGTACACATCCAGCTCGGCCTGCGAGACAAAGTCCGGCATCCCCGCCGTCTCGTCCGTCAGGTCGGCATAGTCGGCCTTCAGAATCCCGGCCAGACCCATCTCGAGCGGTCGATTGATCGCCTGCGGCGTCAGCCCGTGCTCCTCGTTGTAAGCCACCTGCACCTCGCGCCGACGGTCCGTCTCGTTGATGGCCCGCTGCATGGAATCGGTCATCGTATCCGCGTACAGGATGGCCCGCCCCTCCAGGTGCCGCGCCGCCCGTCCGATCGTCTGAATCAGCGATCCCTGCGACCGTAAAAAGCCTTCCTTGTCCGCATCCAGGATCGCGACCAGCGAAACCTCAGGTAAGTCGAGACCTTCCCGAAGTAAGTTAATTCCAATCAGTACGTCGTACTCTCCCTTGCGCAGGTCGCGAAGTAACTTGATCCGCTCCAGGGTCTCTATCTCCGAGTGCATATATCGGCAGCGCACACCTACTTCCGTGTAGTAGTTCGCCAGGTCCTCCGCCATCCGCTTGGTCAACGTAGTTACAAGCACCCGCTCGTCGCGATCCACTCGGTCCCGTATCTCCGCCAGTAAGTCGTCGATCTGACCTTTGATCGGACGTATCTCCACCTGTGGGTCGATCAGACCGGTCGGCCGAATGATCTGCTCCACCACCACACCCGCGGCTTTGGTCAATTCGTACGGTCCCGGCGTAGCGGAAACGTAGATAATCTGCCCCGTCCGGCCCTCAAACTCCTCAAACTTCAACGGCCTGTTATCCATCGCACTCGGCAGCCGAAACCCATAATCCACCAGATTCTGCTTGCGCGATCGATCTCCATGCCACATGCCATGAAGCTGCGGAACAGTTACATGCGACTCATCGATAAACAAGAGGTAATCCCGCGGAAAATAGTCCAGCAAAGTAGGTGGCGGCTCGCCGGTAAGTCGTCCGGAGAAGTGCCGGCTGTAGTTCTCAATGCCATGACAGTATCCGACCGACTTGATCATCTCTAAGTCAAATCGAGTTCGCTGGTGAATTCTTTGCGACTCTACCAACCGACCTTCTTTTTCTAACTGCGCCTCCCAATCAAATAACTCCGCCAGGATAGATTCACTCGCGGCCTTCTTCCTCTCCGGCTGTACGACATAGTGTGACTTTGGATAGATCGGCAGACGAGAGTACTTCTGCCGCACCGTGCCGAAGAGTGGATCGATCTGCGCCAGGCTATCGATCTCGTCGCCAAACAGCTCGATCCGAAAGGCGTTCTCGTCGTACGTTGGGTAGACCTCGATAATGTCGCCGCGCACACGAAACGTCCCACGTCGAAAATCAACGTCATTCCGCTCATACAGGATCTCGACCAGCCGCTTGGTGATGTCTTCGCGACGAATCTTCTGGCCCTTTTCGAGCAGCAAGAGCATCCCGTAGTAAGCCTCCGGCGACCCCAGACCATAAATGCAGGAGACCGACGAAACAATAATCGCGTCGCGCCGCTCAAACAACGATCGCGTCGCCGACAGCCGCAGCTTATCTAGCTCCTCGTTGATCGTAGCTTCCTTCTCAATAAATAAGTCGCCCGCCGGAATATAAGCCTCGGGCTGATAGTAGTCGTAGTAGGAAACGAAATACTCAACGGCATTATTGGGAAAGAATTGTTTAAATTCATGGTACAGCTGGGCCGCCAGCGTCTTATTATGCGCCAGGATCAGCGCCGGTCGGTTCGACTCCGCGATCACCGACGCCATCGTAAACGTCTTGCCCGAGCCGGTTACGCCGAGCAGCACCTGGTCCTTCTCGCCCGCGGCCAGGCCGCCAACCAATTCTCCGATCGCTCGCGGCTGATCGCCCTGCGGTTTGTACGTCGTCGTAAGCTGAAAATCCATACCCTTCAGAATAAACCGCTGCGTCTCTAACCCGCTGCGTGCATCTGACTTGGCAGCTTCGGCGAGGAGAAGACACGATGAGCGCAGGTGCGGAGCTTTGGCTGGTGCGACACGGCGAAACGGAATGGAGCCTGAGCGGGGCACACACGGGCCGGACCGACATCCCGCTGACCGAGCGCGGACGCGAGCTAGCCACCGGCCTGCGCGACTACCTCGCGGGCACAACCTTTGCCGCCGTCTTCACCAGCCCGATGCGCCGTGCTCGCGAGACCGCGGACCTGGCCGGGTACGGTGATGTCGCCAAGATCGACGAGGGTCTGCGCGAGTGGGACTACGGCGTCTACGAGGGCAAGACGACCAAGGAGATCCGCGAGACCGAACCCGGTTGGAACGTCTGGGTCAACGAGATCCGCGGTGGCGAAACCGCCGAACAGGTCGGCGCACGGGCCGACGGCGTCATCGAGCGAGCCCTCTCCGCGGCCGGCAACAGCGCCGACGACACGCCATCCAGGGTCGCCCTCTTCGCCCACGCGCACATCCTCCGCATCCTCGCGGCGCGCTGGGTCGGCCTCGGGGCGCGCTCCGGCCAGATCTTCGCCCTCGGCACGGGCAGCGTCAGCGTCCTCGGCTGGGAGCGCGAAACCCACGTCGTCAAGCACTGGAATCAGGAGCCGGAGGAAGGCCCCAAGTAGCGCAAAGTCATCCGGCTCATCGCCCCGCGATCTTCCGTCCCGGTCGCTGCGCCTCATAGATCCCGCTACTGCCCGACGTGAGATAGCTCGTCATGCAGGCGATCGCCGCAAACACGCCGGCCTCCGGTCCAAACAACTCCAGCCCCAGCAAAATCGACGCCACAGGCGTGTTCGCAGCGCCGGCAAACACCGCCACAAAGCCCATCGCCGCAAGCAGCGAACTCGGCAGAGGAACGACCCCTGACAGAGCATTTCCGAGCGTCGCACCGATAAAAAACAACGGCGTCACCTCGCCGCCTTTGAACCCGGACGCGAGTGTAAGCACCGTAAATCCAAACTTCCCCAGGAAGTCGTACGTCCGCACCGGTCCGGCAAACGCGGCCAGCGTCGTCCCGATCCCCAGACCGATGTACCGCGTCGTCCCCGCCGCCCAAACACCCAGCGCGATTAGAATACCGCCGGCAAACGGCCGCAGAGGAGGGAAGGGAATCAGCCGCCGAAACATCCCTGAAAGCACATGCGCCGATCGCGCAAACAGCATCGCCGTCATCCCAAACGCCACGCCCGCCACCGCCGAAAACAGGAGATTCCGGGCGTTCGCCGGCGTCGCCAGACCCTCCGCGCTCACCCGAAAGACATCGTGCTGAATGCCCCACGCGCGGGTTGTCAGGTCCGCCGTAAACGCCGCGACAAAGCACGGAAACAGAGCCTCGTACGACACCGTCCCGATCGTCAGCACCTCGAGACCAAACACCGCGCCCGCGAGCGGCGTCCCAAACACCGAACCGAACCCGGCCGAGATGCCCGCCGTCAACAAAATGCGGCGGTCCGCCCCCGAGAGCGCCAGCGCGGGAAACGGCCGAAGCATGCGCGTGATCTGGTCGGCCAGCGAAGCCCCGGTCTGCAGCGCTGTCCCCTCGCGCCCCGCCGACCCGCCAAACAGGTGCGTCATAAACGTCCCCAGCAAAATCAGCGGCGTCATCCGCGCCGGAATCGTGCTTCCCGGGTCCGCCGCCTCGGTGTGCACCTGCTCGAGGATGAGGTTGTTTCCCCGCTCCACCGACCGTCCAAAATAGTGGTAGATCAGACCGACCGCCAGCCCGGCAAACGGCAACAGCGCGATCAGCCACAGGTGCGCCTCGCGTATTCGCGTCGCCACGTCGAGCGACCAGATCAGAAACGCCGAAGCACATCCGGCCAGCACGCCCGCCACAACCGAGAGCACGGCCCAGCGAAGGTCAAAACGCAACGCCGCCCGCGCCGCAGCCAGGAAGCCAGAGGCAAACCGCAGCCGGCCCGGTCGACCTGGCTCCGAAGGGTCTGACCCCGGATTGTCCGGCTCCGGACCCTCCGTCTCTGGATCACCCGGGTCAGAATGTCCTGTCTCCGGCGATAAGAACGATGTGTCGGTGCCGGACATGGTGCTCCTATAACCACGAAATTAGTAACCACAAAATTAGGAGTCACCAGCGCGGCCACCGATCTCGCTTAGCCGGGCGGTTGTAAGGCGGAACCCCATCGCCGCAAACAATCTCTCGCCAGACTAGCAGGAGCCAGACGATCTCCAAAGCTCCGGCTCCGACCCCAGGCTCCAGCACCAGAACTCAGCCCCAGCTCCGCCCACCACGCCTCGCAAACTCCCAAAGCCCCGGCGCATCTTGGACGGCAGCACGCCATTGTGAAAGGATGGCCACTGCTCCCATAGAGGAGATCCATGGCCCGTCTCGTCGCCTCATCAAAGCTCGCTCTGCTTCTCTTCGCTCTCTCGCTCGGCCTCATCTCGGCCGCGCCCTCAGTTGCCCAGATCCCCGCGAGCCAGACCCCAGACCCGCCCGCGCCCACACTCCTCGTCGCCGTCGATCAGCGCCCCGCCCAAAGCCTCGACGGCGACTGGCACATCATCGCCGACCCCTACCTCGCCGGCCTCTTCAGCTTCCATAACGCCCTCAATCCAAACGGCTTCTTCAAGGACGAAGAGTGGCAGCAAGGCGACAATCGCCTGGTCGAGTACAGCTTCCGCCGCAGCCCCACAATCAAGGTCCCCGGCGACTGGAACACGCAAAAAGAGTTCCTGCGCCTCTACGAAGGCGGCCTCTGGTACGAGCGCCACTTCCCGTTCCAACCCGCCCCCGGCCAGCGCGCCTTCCTCCACATCGGGGCCGCCAACTACCGCGCCCGAGCCTTCGTCAACGGCCAATATCTCTGCCAACACGAGGGCGGCTTCACGCCCTTCGACTGCGAGATGACCGCCGCCGTCAAACCCGGAGACAACAGCGTCGTCATTTTTGTCGACGACACCCGCATCCCCGACGGCGTCCCCACCCTCAAAACCGACTGGTACAACTACGGCGGCCTCACCCGCGACGTCTCCGTCGTCACCGTCCCCGCCAGTTTCATCGACGACTTCGACCTCCACCTCGACCGCCCCACCCGCTCCACCATCGAGGGCTACATCCACGTCGCCGACGCCGCGCCCGGCACACCCGTCTCAGTCAGCATCCCCGATCTCAAACTCCACACCACGGGCCAGACCGACGCCCTCGGCCGCGTCCCCGTCTCCCTCCCCGCCCACGGCCTCTCGCTCTGGTCGCCCGAAAACCCCAAGCTCTACCACGTCGTCTTAGAGTCCGGCGCCGACACCCTCACCGACGAGATCGGCTTCCGCACCGTCGAAACCTCCGGCTCGCGCATCCTGCTCAACGGCAAGCCCATCGTCCTCCACGGCATCTGCATCCACGCCGAAGCTCCCTTCCGCACCGGCCGCGTCAACACCGACACCGACGTCAGCACGATCTTCGGCTGGGTCAAAGATCTCGGCGCCAACTACGTCCGTCTCGCGCACTACCCGCATGACCAGCGCATGACCCGCGCCGCCGACCGCCTCGGCATCCTCGTCTGGTCCGAGGTCCCCGTCTACTGGGCCGAACAGTTCGACAACGAGGCCGTCTTCCAAAAATCGCAAGGGCAGATCCACGAGATGATCCGGCGCGACCGCGACAAAGCCTCCGTCATCCTCTGGTCCATCGCCAACGAGACCCCCAACACCCCAGCCCGAACCGCCTTCCTCACCCGCTCCGCCAACTTCGTCCACGAGCAAGACCCCACCCGCCTCGTCACCGCCGCGCTCCTCGTTCACGGCGAAGGCAACACCAAATACATCGACGACCCGCTCGGCAAAGCGCTCGACGTCATCGGCTTCAACGAGTACATCGGCTGGTACGAACGCACGCCCGAGGACGCCGACAAGATCACCTGGGTCATCAGCTACGACAAACCTCTCATCGTCAGCGAATTCGGCGCCGACGCCCGCGCCGGCCTCCACGGCAAACCCACCGAGCGCTGGACCGAGGAGTACCAGGCCAGCGTCTTCCAGCACCAGATCGGCATGCTCAACAAAATCCCGCAGCTACGCGGCGTCACGCCCTGGATCCTCATGGACTTCCGCTCGCCCACCCGCCAACTCCCCGGCGTCCAGGACGGCTTCAACCGCAAAGGCCTCATCTCCGACCAGGGGCAAAAGAAAGCAGCCTTCTCCATCCTGCAAAACGCCTACCGAAACAACGCCCTGGCCCACGCCGAGTAGCGCACCCTGCGGAGGAGCGTCGGTCTCAGCTATGCCCACATCCGAAAGCATCTGCTCCGCTCTTTCGGGCAGATACTAAGCGTAATGAAATGTTCAGTCCCAATCTTGCTCGTGCTGCTCGTGCTGCTCGTGGGCTTCGTCTGTCCTGCCTCCGCTTTCGCGGATGTTGACCCAGGAGACGAGAACGCTCTCAACTCTGTAACGCAAGCCGTATGCCATCGCCAGGTTGTCATGTTAGGAGAGAGCGCCACACATGGCGATGGCCACACCGAGGCTTTCAAGGTCGCGTTGGTAGAAAAGCTTATCAATGAGTGCGGCTTCGACAGCATCTATTTCGAGGCCAGCCACTACGAGTTCATTCATCTCAACCGCCAGCTTCAGAGCAGGAAAGCAGTCTCCGCAAGTGACCTCTCCGCCGCTATCGGTGGGCTCTGGAAGTTCGATAAGGAGTTTCAGCCGCTTGTTCCCTTTCTGTTATCAAAGGCGATAGCTGGACAGGTGACCCTTGGCGGCATAGATGACCAGCTCGGGCAGCTCGGTCAGGATTATGCGAATGTGGCGATGATTGCCAATCTAACAATGGTTCTCCCGCAACCGGAGATCCAGCAATGCAACCTCGCGCTTCACCGCCGCATTTACAGCGAGGACTGGGAAGGAAACGGCTACTCCAAATCCGACCGCGCCGAGATTACGTCGTGCCTTTCCGATATCCGGCGGCGCTATGCCGAGGACCAGTCGACAGCAAATCGCCTCACAGATGAGGAGTGGTTGGAGATGATCGACGCCGTCCAGCGCTGGATCAACCGAGATCCCCTCCCTGGCCCGGAGCAGATGGTGGAACGAGATAGATCAATGTTCCACAACCTTCAGTGGCTACGCCGCCGGCAGCCGGAAAGGCATAAGGTCATCCTCTGGGCGGCGACTGTCCACATCGCAAGACGAGCTGATCCAACCTGGGCGGAACACACCGGAACGAATCTCGGTTCTCTTGTCCACGTAGAGTACGGCGCACAGGCCTTCTCTCTCGGTTTCTCATCTCTTGGAGGGCGTTACAGGCAAGGCCGGGAGATCAAAACACAACCCGATGCACCGGCCGGCTCTCTCGAGGCGAAAGCCTTACAAGATCGCACAGCGGACGTGGTCTTCCTCGGGCCGAAACAACTGGCGGCGATGGGCTCGCTCCCTGGAGCCGTCTTTCGTCACAGCTATCAGCCCCTCCCATGGAGCGACTACCTGGACGGAGTCGTTGTCTTCAAAGAGGAGTATCCGCCAACAAGCACCAGGGACAGATAACGCGTTCTCTTAGTTTCGTTGATCAATTCTTCTGGCCAGCCTCAGATGCGCGTGTCGTTCCTTAGACACACGGTCGTTCGCAGTTCATGAAGCTTTCACCACAAAATGTGGAGTGTTGCTCGGACGAAAGTACGACCGGGTAGACGGTGCGCGTCACAAACCCGTCACTTACTCTCCTGGATGCCAGGCCGCCGGTACGACTTTCCGAAGTATCTCCGGCGAATACTGAAGCCACTCGACAACAACGCCATCCGAATTGCGGGCGTAGAGGACCGATCCGCTGGGTGCCTCGATGCGGTCATGGATGATCTCCGCACCGGCCTCCAGAAGCTCAGATTTTGTTTGTTCGAGATCGTTGACGACCACCGGACCCACGATGTCGCGCAGCGCAGATCGCTTCTCCGAAGGAGCCGCGATCACGCAAAAGTCGCCGATCGCGGCGATCTCTGTGTCCCCCACACAGAAGCTCACGTCCATCTGCCTCCCTGTAAGAGCCATCAGTACCTTCATGGTCGATTCCATGTCTCCAGTCACAACCCGAGCGTAGGTCTTGAGAATCAAAGTGCGCCTTCTGGGCCAACCACGGCCGCAGCCCTCGATGCGCTCCTGACCGTCTCCCAGATCTCTGCGGTCCATTGCACATATTCGATCACGACACCATCGCGAGTTCGTGAAAGCATATTCAGCCCAGTCATAACCTCGGTGATGGGCGAGACAATGGTGGCGCCCACGGATTCGATCTCCGCCTGCGTCGCACGAATGTCGTCAACGATCACCGGACCGACGGCCCCGAGGAACGGTCTGATCGACTCGGCCGGCCCGGCTACGACGCAGAAGTCGCCGAGCGTAACAACCTCCATATCCCGGAAAGGCGCGCGCAACTCCGGTCCCCGACCCACCAACTTCGTCAGCAGGGTAAGCGTCGCCTCAACATCCTCCGTAAAAATACGTGAATACGTCTTCAAAACCATCTCGTCTCCCCAGGGTGCCACTTCACAGACTCGAACCAACTGTTCAAGGCTTCTTGTTCAGTACGCTCAAACACGTCTAAGTTCAATGGATGTTGAACTGTTGTAGTCTGGCTCTGTGACTGCGAAGCAATCTGCGTCGAGACGGCGCACCTTTAACTTGTCCAAGGTTCTCGATGCCCTAAGTGATCCCACCCGGCGGCAGATCCTCCTTCAACTCGCGGAGAAAGACCATTGCTGCGGTTCCTTCGACGCTCTGGGGTCGAAGACCGGGCTGACGTACCACTTCAATCGCCTGCGGGAAGCCGGACTTATCGGATCCACACGCGACGGCCGATATCTGATCCTTACGCTCCGAAGCAGCGAGCTGGAGACCGCCTTTCCCGGCCTCCTGACTTCCGTCTTGCACGCAACGAAGACCGAACTTGCGTCACGAGAAGGGTAGTGTCATGAGAATCCGGAGTCCACGACGAGTTCATCCGCTCAAGAACTACATATACCCATCGGCTCGTGAGCTTATTGAGGCGAGTGGACTCTAATTTGTACATTGTGACACTAGGACGATCGCGACGATCAATCCAGGCCGTGACTTGCTATAACTTGCTCACTGACCTACGTGCGAAACTTAGTACCTTGAAGCTCCCCGGAAAATCCGACCAATAGCCCTTTTGCAAGAGGTGGCATGTATTTCGCGAAGAGTCTAAAAGATCAACGTATGGACGTTCGTTTGGACGTCCCTGCGGTGTTCGGGATCGCCACAGCGATCGCTCTCCTCCATATATTCACGAATAATCGCTATGGCTTTCATCGTGACGAACTCCAATTCCTCAGTGATGCGCGGCACTTGGACTGGGGATTTGTTTCCTATCCGCCGGTGACGCCGTTCCTGGAGCACGTGAGCCTCAAACTCTTCGGCTTATCGATGGTTGGTCTGCGCCTCTTCTCCGTCATCGCACAATCGGTGGTGCTTGTGCTCACCGGTTTAATGACACGCGAGTTCGGGGGCAAACGTCTGGCACAAATCACGGCAGTTTTGGCCGTCGTGCTCTCCCCATTGCCACTTTTTCTAGGCACACAATTTCAGTACACGAGCTTCGACTACCTATGGTGGGTGCTTTGCGGATACTTTGTTTTGCGTCTGCTCAACACCGATGACCGACGGTGGTGGAGGCCATCGGAGCGGTCGTCGGCGTCGGCCTCATGACCAAGTACACGGTAGGACTTCTAGTCCTCGGTATTCTCAGCGGATTTACCCTGACACAAAAGCGATACCTTCTCAAGAGTTACTGGTTCGCCGCCGGTTCAGGGATAGCTTTGGCCATCTTTCTTCCGAATCTCCTATGGCAAGCTCACCACGAATTCATCTCGTGGCAGTTTCTGCAGTTTATTCATCAGCGAGATATTCGGCTCGGACGTACGGACGGATTTATCTGGAAACAGTTAGTCGTTTGTGTGAACGTCTATGCCGTGCCCCTATGTGCGACGGGGATTGTAACCTGCTGGCGCAATCCACGCTACCGTCCCGTGACCTCTATGTTGCAGTCCCTGTCGCCGTCCTTCTATCTGGCAAAGGCATCTTCTACTATCTTGGCCCTGCCTATCCCATCCTCATTGCGGCAGGTGCGACAACCTGTGCGCATTGGCTCGAAGCCCGGTCCTCGCGATGGCGAGTCGCCCTGCAGGCAGCCTTCTTCGTGGCGCTCCTCGGTGCCGGAGCCTACTCCTGCGCCTTTGTTCTGCCCCTCGCTTCCAGCGGCCCGATCATGCGCTTCGCTCTCAGAAACAACGACGCCCTGCGCGAAGAATTGGGCTGGGAGGATCTTGTTCGATCTGTGGCCCCCATCCGCGATACCTTGCCTGCTAACCAACGGTCCGGCGTCGGAATCGTGGTGGGGAACTACGGTGAACAGGGCGCCATCGAAGTGCTCGGTCCACCTTTCGGCCTTCCCGTTCCCATCAGCATGACAAACTCGGCGTGGCCGCGAGGCTACCCTAAGCCGCCGCCCTCAACCCTTATACTAATCGGATTTTCACGTGAAATACTAAAGATGCCTTTACGGGTTGTCGGCTGGCCGTCATAATGGCAATGCTGCAACTTTCAAGAACGAGGAAAGTCAGCACCATCCTGACATATTCGTGTGTGACGGCCCGAAACAGTCTTGGCCGACATTTTGGAAGACACATCAAACGTTCGGCTAAGTCCTCCGTCTTACACGCAGCTAAGATCGAACTAGCCGAGTAAGCGCGTCAGATCAGAATCAGTAAACAATTCTGTGAATAAACTGACTATTCGCAGCATGTTCTGATGCAATACATTTATTCGGTAAGTCCTTCTACCTTTCGAATGCACATAGCCAGTACGACCCAGAGTAACTCACCTAAAAACCAACCTACTGCTCCTGGTAGTTCCGCATCAACCCACCATCCACCACATAAGTCGATCCTGTAACATAACTCGCTTCATCCGACGCTAGAAACGCCGCCAGGCCTGCTACCTCGCCCACGTCTCCCATCCGGCCCAGAGGTATGTTTTTCAGCAACCCCGCCATCTGCTCCTGGTTCTGCATCATCTTGGCGTTGATCGGCGTCGCGATCGCCCCAGGAGCGATGTTGTTGATCGTGATCTTCAAGGGCGCTAACTCCACCGCCAGGTTGCGCATCATCATCCGCATGCCGCCCTTGCTGATGCAGTAGCTCGTAAACCCAGGAAATGCCATATCTTCGTGCACCGAACTGATGTTCACAATGCGCCCCGGCTTTCCGAGCTTCTCCAGCCGCTGCACAAACGCCTGCGTCAGAAAAAACGCTCCGCGAAGGTTGACGTCCAGCACCCGGTCGTAGTCGGCCTCGGTCACCTCCGTGAACGGCGCCTTCTTCTCCATACCCGCGTTGTTGACCAGAATATCGAGTCCGCCAAATGTCTCATATGCTGCGTTCACCAGCTTCTCGATGTCAGCCATCCGCGTCACGTCGCCTTGCACGGTAATCGCTTCTCCTCCGGCCTGCTTCACCAGCGCAAGCGTGTCGTCGGCTCCCTCGCTCTCGCCGACGTAGTCGATCACCACCTTCGCGCCTTCCCGGGCGAAGCGCTCCGCAATGCCTTGACCGATCCCGGATCCGGCTCCGGTGATCAAGGCGACCTTACCTGCAAGTAGGGGCATGGGAACAGAACCTCGTTTGCGTTGTGAACAGGCGCCACGAAGTTGCCGAGAGGCAGTGTCGCGCCGTCGCAAGTCGCAGTCCCTCAGACGCCACGAAGTCCGCAAAGGTTTGCGCTCCAGGATCGAAAGATTGCCGTCACATGCCCCCGCTCCGATGACCAAAAATAAGGCATCCTAGAAGAACACGGGAAAGGACTGAACATGGCACAACCTATTGATCTGGAAGTCGTAAAAACAGCGCTCGAAAAGCTGGTCGACGTCTTGCGAGACAGCCAAAAAGGCTTCGCTGAGCTCGAGGCCAATCTCAAGGACCCGGCCGCGCGCAGATTCTTCCTCGAAGAAACTCAACAGCGGGCAAACTTCGCCGCAGAGCTCGAAAATGAGCTCCACCGCCTCGGCGTCAAAGACGTGCACCAGAGCGGCATGCTCTCAGGCGTCATGCACCGTACATGGGGCGAGCTCAAAGCCAAGCTGGGCGGCGGCGATCACGCCCTGCTCGCCACTGCGGAGCAGGGCGAAGACGTCGCCAAAAAGTCCTATGAGGAGATCCTCAAGCTCGATCTGCCGGGAGATATTCGCGATCTGCTCTCACAGCAGCAGGCCCGCGTGCTCGAATCCCACGACAAGGTGAAGGCTCTGCGCGACAGCACCGCCTAGACCCCAAATATTCCTTTCCGAGAGTAGAGACCCGCAACCTCGATGTCTGCCAAACCGATCATCCTCACTATCCTTGACGGCTGGGGGTACCGCCCCGAGACGGCCGGCAACGCCATCGCGCTCGCCCGCAAGCCCGTCTACGACGCCCTCCTGCGCGACTACCCAAACACGCTGCTCCGGGCGAGCGATCGCTACGTCGGCCTCCCTGACGGACAGATGGGCAACTCCGAGGTCGGGCATCTCAACATCGGCGCCGGTCGCGTCGTCCGCATGGACATGACCCGCATCGACGCCGCAATTGCCGACGGGACCTTCTTCTCGGACCCGACCCTCCTCGCGGCCATGCACATCGCCGCCGGCGGGAACCGCGCGCTGCACCTCTTCGGCCTGCTCTCAGACGGCGGCGTCCACTCGCACCAGAGACACCTCTACGCCCTCCTCCAGATGGCCGCGCGCCAGGGTCTCAAGCGGGTCTTCGTCCACGCCTTTACCGACGGCCGCGACACCATGCCGACCAGCGGCGCCGGCTACATCGAAGCCCTCGAAGCCCAGCTCGCAACCATCGGCGTCGGCAAGATCGCAAGCGTCTCCGGCCGATACTTCGCCATGGACCGCGACCTGCGCTGGGAAAAGGAGCGTCAGGCCTTCGATGCCATGGTCACTGGCGCGCCCGAAGGCGGCAGCTACGCCAATCCCGTCGATCGGGTCAAGGATCTCTACAACAACGGCATCACCGACGAATTCGTCCCTCCTTTCTCAGTCGTCGACGCGGGCGGAGCCCTGGTCGGCCCAATCCGCGACAACGACGTGTGCATCTCGTACAACTACCGCGCCGACCGCGTCCGTCAGATCACCCGCGTCCTCGCCCGCAATTCGGACGTTCCCGGCGGCCTCACCTCCGAGAACGGCTACGATCTTCCCAAATCAGCCGAGCTCGAAACCGAGATCCCGCGCGGCCTCGCGCCTGACAACATCCACTACGTCACCATGACGGAGTACGACCAAAAATTCCGTCTTCCCATCGTCATTCCGCCCGAAAGCATGGACAACCTCCTTGCCAACCTGCTCGCCAAAGCCAAATTGCGCAACCTCCGCGTCGCCGAGACCGAGAAGTACGCTCACGTCACCTACTTCTTCAACGGCGGCATCGAAGCGGCGTTCCCCGGCGAAGAGCGCATCGTCATCCCCTCGCAAAAGGTCAAAACCTACGACCTCGCACCCGAAATGTCCGCCGCCGGCATCGCCGATACCGTCGTCAAGGCAGTCAATGAAGGCACATTCGACGTCATCATCGTCAACTTTGCCAACGCCGACATGGTCGCCCACTCGGGCAGGTTAGAGCCGACGATCCGCGCCGTCGAAGCGGTCGACGCGCAGTTAGAACGGATCTACAACGCCGTCCGCCAACACGGTGGATCGCTCCTCATCACCGCCGATCACGGCAACGCCGAACTCCTGATCGATCCCGCAACCGGTGGACCGCATACCGCACACACCACCAACCCCGTCCCGTTCATCCTGGTCTCCGACCAGACAGGGAAGGGAACCGGCCTGCGCCCCGAGGGCAGCCTGCGCGACATCTCCCCAACCATCCTCGACCTGCTCCATCTCGAAAAGCCCAGCGACATGACCGGCGAAAGCCTGATCGCGCCCTAAAAACGCCTCACGCGCTCAGCGCACCATCATCACCTCCATCAGCCTGTCTGCCACCAACTCGGCCGGAACGAGGTACACGCCCGCCTCGATCCGTGCCCGCAACGAGGCGATCTTCGCACTGCGGGAGGCGTCGTCCATCGGCTCCAGCCCGCATCGCGAGTAACTCTCGTCTGCCGGTGACGCCACGAAATCGCCGAACAGTTCACGCCCGCGAGCCGATCTGCTCTCCGCAAAATCGCCGCCAAACCAACTCCCGTTTCGAGGTCCACGGATCATAAATTCATCCCTCTCCTCCGGTTATCGGCAGCGATGGCAGATACTTTAGCGGTTCCTCAAACTTTCCTGTGGAAAACTTTCGCCCGGAACTATCGCACCACACTCTGAAACAGCGGCGACGTCAAAAGACTCGCAAACTGACTATCCGACGACGAATAATCCACCGACAGCGTCCCCGAGTTCGAGTCGATCGACGTCTGCTCCAGAGCCGACTTCTCAAGCGGCGTCCCCGACGTCTTCTTAAGCAGCACCACGCCCTTCATCAGCGTCGCCGCCGTCGCCGCCGTCATCGTGTCCGACATAACAACCGACAGATTGAACTTCACGCCGTTCTGGAAATCGAGCGTGTACCGCGAACTCCGCATCCGGTTCCGCACCGTCTCGTAATCGGCCAGCCCCGACGCCTCGCCGAGCACGCCCTTCATCATCGTCTGCGTGCCCTTCTGGTCCAGCAGACTCCATACCGCGCGCTGGTCCACCGCCGCCATCTCGTTCATCATGTCGCCGTTGGACAGCAGGTCCGGCGCCAAACCGTCGCGCGCGTCCAGCGCCGCCTTTACCGCCTCGCGATCGCCAAACACCATCGTGGTCTGGTTCAGAAACACCACACTCATCCCGGCCGAACCCATCGGATACACGCTGTTGTTGCGAATCATCAGCGGCTTGGTCTTCGCTTTCGCGAAGTTCTGCAGGATCTCGCGCGTGTGAAACTGCCCCTGCGCGATCCCCACCGTGCGCGTCCCCTCGCCACCCGGCGCCCGAAACGCCGCAAACGCCAGCGTATCCGCGTCCCGATCCACCTTCAGACCGGAGCTCTTCAGCGCCGTCTCCAGCCGCTTCAGGTCCGGCGGCAGCGTCCGATCCTTCAAACTCATCGCCACCGGCGAGTTCTGCATCGCGCGGTAATCCACCACAATCAGCTGCTGAACATCGTGCGGCACCGCCGCCTTGCCGTCGCTCGAAAGCTGAGCGGCAGATCCAGGCAGCGAGGCCAAGCCAAGCGAAACGAGAGCAACATACATCGGGAACGCGCGCAAAGGAGACTCCGTCAGAGCGGCAACGAGAGACTGCCGCAACCGATCCATTCTTTCGTAAATACACCGCAACAGGCAACCTGTGCTATGGCTTGGACGGGGGATAGACACGAAGGTCGCGCATCTGGACACCTAAACCCAGGTTCGAGGCCAGCTAAATTCTCAGGTATAAGGCCATCCAAATCGCAGCTCAAGGCCAGCCGATCGGCCGCTCCAGTTTGCGCTCGATCACCTTCTGCTCCGGGCTAAAGCTCGGGATCTCCGCGATCCAGCGCTCCCCGGCATCAAACGCCGCCTCCGGAATCAATCCGATCAGCTCCGCCTCCGCGATCCTCACGCCCTTCCGCTTTGCCAGCCGCTCCAGCGTCCCAAAGACCTCCGGCATCGGCGTCACCCGGAAATCCGTGATATTCATGCTGATCTGCGGCCGACCGTCGGCCATCACACCGATCGCCTTCACCCCTTGCATCCCACCGGACGACGCCCGTATCTCGCGCGCAATCGCCCGCGCCGTCGCAATGTCGCCCGACCCGAGATACACGTTGTACGCGATCAAAAACGACCTCGCCCCCACCGCGCTCGCACCCGCGCTCACATGCAGCTCCGGTCCGCCAACATCCGGCCGCCGACTGCTATCCCGCGTCGCCAGCTCCCGCAATCCCTCAAACTGGCCACGCCGCACATCCTCCAGCTGCACCCGGTCCGGCCGCGTCGCCGCCGCCCCGTAAAAGTACACCGGAACGCCGAACCTCCGCCAGATCTGCATCCCCGCCTGCCTCGCCAGCGTCGCGCAATCGGCCAGCGAGATCCCGCACACCGGCACAAACGGAATCACGTCCGCCGCCCCGATCCGCGGATGCACGCCCACCTGCCCGCGCAGATCGACCAGCTCAGACGCTCGTCCGGCACCGCGCACCGCC
>CAXTYQ010000034.1:0-30930 GCA_964248505.1 uncultured Acidobacteriaceae bacterium | reverse complement strand
CCCTTCCCGGGTCCCTGCCCTCCGCCCCTGCGCGGGTGGCGCCGAGCCAAGCTCCGGACCCGCTGAGCCCCCGAAAGCGAAGCCGGCCCCGCGACCGCCGCACCTCTGCTTGATCTCTCTTGCCACAGAGAGCAGACCCTTGTCGCTGCGATCCGCAAGCAGGGTCTCGGTCGCGCCAAACTTCCGCGCCAGTTCAAGACGTGCCGGGTTGACGTCGATGGCGATCACCCGCGCCGCCTTGCGGTAGAGCGCGCCCAGCATTGTGCTCAGGCCGACGCCGCCGCAACCCAGCACAACCACCGTGCTGCCCTCGGTCACCTCCGCCGCGTTCACCGCGGATCCGAAGCCCGTCATCACCGCGCATCCCATGATGGCCGCGACCTCGTACGGAACAGCTTCAGGAAGAGGCAGCACCGCGGCCTCGGGAACAACGGCGTAGGTCGCCATGGTTCCGAGCGAAAACGAAGCGTTGATCGGCCCGGCGCTATGATGAAATCGACCGTCCGGCACCGTGCCGCGGTCTTCGCAGATGTTCTCCTTGCCGCGCGCGCACTGAAAACAGACGCCGCAAGGGATCGCCCAGTTCAGCATCACCCGGTCGCCCGCTTTGAATCGCGTGACGCCCTCGCCCACACGGACGACGTCCCCCGCTCCTTCGTGACCGAGGATGATGCGGCGAGGCCAGCGGAGCGAGTCCCAATCGGTGTGGCAGACACCGCTGGCGCGGATGAGCACCAGGACCTCGCCGGCCTCGGGCTCGTCGATGCCGATCGTCTCGATCTGAAACGTGCCGTCGCCGTTGCCGACGGCTGCCTGAACGCTCAACATAGTTGGCTCGTCAACACGCAAGCCGTCATCTATCAACACGCAAGTCATCCTTTATTCAACACGCGAACCGTCATGCGGATCGCCGGGTCCGGGTTTGGGCCAGAAGCCGATCGTGTAGCCGCCCCCAACCAGCAGAAGAATAATGCCCGCCCAAAAAGTGGCGTGCTTGCCCGCCAGAACCGTCGGGGGCGGATGCACCCACTGATAAACGCCGGCCAGCGTGAGCATGACGCCGTAAAAGCCCAGCAAAGCGCCGATGTAGAACCAGACCTCAAACGTTCGTCGCATGCCCAGACCCCTTACAACTCAGCGAAACAGCCATTGCAACCAGAAAAAGACGACCGCCGCCGCGCCGGCCCAGAAGACCGGCTGCTGCACCAGAGGGTAGCGCCCCTGCGACGGAACCGCCGTGCATCCATAAACGAGCCCGTTCAACGTGCTGTACGGCGGAGGCGTCGTCAACAGGCTGATGACCACCGTGACAACCACGCACGCGAGCCACGACCACAGCATCCGATACAGCGACTCGGCCATCGGCTGCGCATACGGCGAAAGCGCAAGAATTTTGAGCGCGCTCGGCTCTGCCTGCACCCACGCCCACATGCCGATCGAAGATCCCGTGCCCACCAGCAGACCCCAGAAAGCGCCCGCGCCGGTAGCTCGCTTCCACAACATGCCGAGAATCACGGTCCCAAACAGCGGTGTCACAAAAAACGAGAAGAGCGCCTGCACATACTCCATAATCGACGAAAAGTGCATGGCAAAATACGCGGTCCCGATCGAAGCTAAAACCCCCAGCACCGTGCTCCATCGCCCCACCGTCAGCATATGCGCGTCCGTGCTCTTGGGGCGGAGCAGCGGCCGGTAGATGTCGTAGCTCCACACCGCGGAAAACGCGCTCACGTTCCCGGCCATGCCCGACATAAACCCCGCGATCAGAGCCGTGATACCCAGGCCCAGCAGCCCGGGACCGGCATACCGGATCAGAAGCAGCGGAAGAACCTCGTTGTACGTGTGCTGCCCGGCACGCGCCGAACCCTCTCCAACCAGTGCCAGACCCGCGCCCGGAAGGACGGCGAGACCGATCAGCCCGGGAAGAATCACGATAAACGGCACCGCCATCTTGAACCACGCGCCGATCACAGGCGCCATCCGCGAGCTGCGCAGATCCTTCGCCGCCAAAATACGCTGCACAACCAGAAAGTCCGTCGTCCAGTATCCGAGCGCGCCGACAAAGCCCAGGCCAAAGACAATGCCTGTCCAGTGCACGCCCATGCTGTTCGCGCGCGGGTCGCCCAGCGTCGACCAGAGATGAAGGTAGCCGCTTGATCCGGTGTTCGCGAGCACGCGCGCCTTCAGGCCGTTCCAGCCCCCGGTTTCAATCAGCCCAAGAATCGGAATCACCAGAGCTCCAGCCCAGATAAGAAAAAACTGGAGTACCTCGTTCAAGATCGCGGATCGCAGGCCCCCCAGCGTGACATACACGGCCACCGTCACCGACGAGATCAGGATCGAGAAGTGAAGGTTCCAGCCAAGCACCACCTGCATCACCTTCGCCATCGCAAACATGTTGATGCCGCTCATCAGCACCGTCATGCCCGCAAACGAGACGGCGCTCAGAGCGCGCGTAGGCTCGCCAAACCGCAGCTTCAGGTACCCAGGGACAGAATGCGTCCGGGAGATGTAATAAAACGGCATCATCACCAGACCGAGAAACAACATCGCCGGCACCGCGCCGATCCAGTACCAGTGCGCCGCCAACAGACCGTACTGATACGTGGAGGCGGCCCATCCCATCAGCTCGAGCGCACCCATGTTCGCCGCAAGAAAACTGACACCGGCCACCCACGCGCTCATCTCTCGACCGGCTAGAAAGAAGTCTTCGCTGGTGTGCGTCTGCTTCTGCAGCAAGAATCCAAGCCCGAGCACAGCGACGAAGTAGACAGCAATCACCGTCGTATCGAGCCAGTTGAGAGGGATCAGCCGCGCGGCCAAAAGGTCAAGCGCCATCACGCCGGGTTGATTCTCGACGAGTCCGACGCCTCCGACGATGTGTAGACGACCGGATTCAGCGGCGAATTCAAGAGGTCGCCAGGCGCAAGCCCAGGCATCCATCGCTCCATGTCGGCGATGTGATTCTTGTTTTTGGGCGGTGCGACGCGGATACTCTCGTCCATGTAAATCATGGTCATCACCTCGCGCGGCTTGTCCGTGGTGTTCGCGCCGGCGCGGTGAAAGGTCCAACCAGCGTGAAAGCTGACATCGCCAAGATCATAGTCGCTGTTTTCGAGCGTGAAAGTTTCAAGCGCCTGCTTGAGCGTTATCTCGCTCTCATCGCTGATCTCGAGGTCACGGCCGATCTGCAACCGGTGGCTCTTCTCGGAGAAGATGAGCGGCCCCATCTCGCGCGGCGTCGTCTGCAGCGGAACCCACGCCGTAATGGTGCGGTCGCTGTCCACGGGCCAGTAATACTGGTCTGCGTGCCATGGCGTAATGCCCCCGCCGGCCTCCTTGTAGAGGGCCTGGTCATGGTAGATGCGGACCCCGGTCGCACCCATCAGCTCCGCTGCAATCCGCGCCAGGCGTTTGCCAAAGACGAACTCCTTCACCTCGGCCGACTTCGTCCAAAGATTCATAATCTGCAAGAAGGCCTTGCCATACGTGTCGCGTTGATCGATCGGCAGAGCATCGCGCGAAAGATCGGCGACCCGGTCGTGGATCGCTCCGCGGTAGTGCTCAAGCACATCGGGCGAAAGGACGTGCTTCAGCTTGACGTACCCGTTCTCGCGATAAAAATCGATCTGTTGCTGCGTCAGGTCGAAGGCGGCGTCGATCTTCTCTGCAAAATTCTCGGTCGCAAGCGCGCTCATGGAAGAAACCTCCGGGTATGCTGAAACGTTTCAGCGCCACTATCTCGCGTTGCGAAGCCGGCTGTCAAGTGGCTGTTTCTCTCCTTCAGCGTAGTCTGTCCTTGTGAAGTCCGCACTCAAGAAATCGGCGGTGAGCGAAGCCCCACCGGCAAGCTCCAGGCCTGCTGTCAGCGGGGGCGCCGGCCGGCCGAAGATTCAGGATGTGGCCTCCCACGTGGGCGTCTCGCTCGGCACCGTCTCGGCCGTCCTCAACGGCAACGGCCGGGTCAGCCAAGCGACCCGCGATCGCGTGCAAAAAGCCATCCGAGACCTTGGGTATCGGCCCGATCTCTACGCCAGCAACCTCGCCCGGCGCCAAACGCAGCTGTTCGGAGTCGTAGTCTCGAACCTGCAAAATCCCTTCTTCGCCGAGACCGCACAGGCCATCGAGGACGAGGCCGCGAGGCATGGGTTTCAGATCTCGCTCATGGCCACCAACTTCTCGCCGGAACAGCATCGGGCGGCCGTCACGCAGCTGCTAGGGGCCCGCCTCGCCGGCCTCGCCGTCATCACGTCCGAGCACGATGATCAAAGTCGCGATCTGATCCTCGCCAACGGCGTTCCCGCCGTATTTCTGGATGTAGGCAAGCCGACCAACACCACTTCTGTCATCCGCGTGGATTCGCGCGGCGGCATGAAATCTGCCGTCGAGCACCTCCTCCATCTCGGACATCGCGACCTCCTCTTCGTTCGCAACTCGCAAAAAGCAAGCGGCCAATCTCTGCTCTCCCACAAGCTGCGCGACCAGGGATTCAAGGCGGCCGTGCGGGCTTGCGATGTCGATGGTCTGAGAACCACAGTCGTCGACGTGCACGGCCCCGGAGCCGATGCCGGCGAAGAAGCGATCGCCTCCGTCTTCCGGTCAGGCGGGGGAAAAGTACGATTCACCGCCGTCATCGCCGTGACGGACATGGTCGCCATGGGCGTGTATCGTGGCTTGCAATCGCGGGAGGTCCGTATCCCCGGCGACGTCTCCGTCGTCGGCTTCGACAACACGTACTTCAGCCGATTTCTCCATCCGCCATTGACCACGGTCGATGTCTCACGGTCAGAGCTCAGCCGAATGACGGTCGCGGCACTGCTCGCGAAAGATCCATGCAAACTCCAATCCCTACCCACCACTCTGGTCATCCGCGAGTCGACCGCAGCGCCTCGGGCCGAAGCCTCGGTCCACGCTGTGTTCAAGGAACGCGGCCGATCTCCGTCGTAAACTGGGGCTCGACATTGTCAAAGAACACACCCTGAAACTGCTCAGGCGTCACTCCGGAAACCGTCAACTTGACGGTGTGCGTCACGTCAGGCGTAATGCGCGAAACATCGGCATACAGACCCACAAACGCCGCCGGATGCACCCGCGTCGAGGTATACGCACGCCTCACGTCCATCGGCTGGCCATCGATCGTCAGCTTGGCCGACATGCTGTCGCTCGCTTCAGCAGCCTGCACGAAGAGCAGAAGCCGCTCCGGCGCCAGCCACGTCGTCTGATCGTCGTCGGCCGTCCAGGGAATCGGCCAGGCCCGGGCGCGATCGCGAAGCTGCTCCAGGACGCGCCGCGGAACTACGACGGTGCCGCTCATGCTCCCATCCGCCGACCGTTCGAGGCCGATCTGCTGCGCCTGAGCGAACCTCTTTCCTGCAAAAGAAACAGGGATCGTTACATAATCCGCGTTCCGCCGAAACGCCGTCGGCTGCCCATTCACTGTCACCGATTGCACTCCTTGCCCGTCCGGAAGAAGAACGCCCAACTCCGCCGAAGTCCCCGGCTCTCCGGCCACACCGGAGATCGAAAGCGACGCGCCATGGAGCACAAACGCAGGCTTCTGCCGGTTGACCGCCGAAGCGTTGAAGACAGCATCCGCGGGCGCCTCCGCCACCGGCACGATCTCGAGCACAGTGGCGCTGGTACCGGCAAGCGCAAGCGGGACCGCATCGCCAAGCGTCCACAGACCCGCATTCGGCTTGCCCCAGAGCCGGCCCGCTTGCGGGTAAATCTCGCGCAGCAGGAACTTCGATCCCCTCTCCAGACCAATGCTCTTACTGAGCGGCAGCACATCTTTCAGAGCGCGATAGTTCGGATTGAAGAGAAACAAAAATCCGTGATCCCCGTCGATCGCGGAGGTTCCATCGAGCCTTCCCATCGACGGCTGATGCAGGATCGTCCGCGTGTGCCGCAACAGCTCCTTGTGGGTCGACGTCCAATCGAGCCACGTCCGAATCCACTGTTTGTCCTGCTCCGAAAAATGCTTGTACTCCTCCGTATCGCGCGCCGGAATCATATCCACAACGTTGTTCCATCCGCCCGTGCCGATCGAAGATAGAAAAGAGTAGCGAAAGCCCAGGTAGTCCCAGTCGCGCAGACGAAACGCCGTGTGCACCTCCTCGACCTGCTGCGGGTGGCCTCCAGTCTCCGCATCGGCGGGCACATTGCGCGAGCGCTCCGTCTGGTGCGTCGCATATCCAGGAACGATCTCGGATGGCGCAAACTGATAGTTCCGATACCAGAAGTTCACGTAGCGTGTGCGGTCGGCAGAGACCCGATCAAAGTGAAGATCGGGGTAGGGAACAAAGCTCTCCGGCTGCTCGTCCTGGCCGGTCGGATGCGGGTACGTGCCGGCCAGCCAGATCCAAGGACCGTATAGCTGATAACTCTGCCGGCCATCGATCACAATGTCGGGCTCGGCCCGCTTCAACTCCTCCATCACACGCCGCCACCCAAACCACTGGGAGTAGCTGCTGCTGCCCGGCAGATCGAGAAACGCATAATCAAACGAATACCCTGCGATCCCGGTGCGACGCTTGAAGGCGATCAGGTCCCGAACGAGCAGGTCCTGAAAGGTCCGCGAAGCCAGCGTCGCATACGAGTTACCAGCGTCCCTGCCAGCGCCATGCACCAGCCACGTCGGATCCTGCAGAAACGGCACGGACGGGTACACGTACGCGAGCAGGCCCACATGCCTCGACTTCGCATAATCCACCATCGCCGACACATCCGCGGGGATCGGACTCAGCGCCGGGTCCCATTCGCCTTTACGAATCTTCTGGCCAAGATCTAGCCAAAGCGTGTGCTCCCAATGCCACGAGTCGGTATCGTCGTCACGCTTCGCCAAGCTGTTATTCGTCGGCGCGAACAAGAGCGTGTTCAGACCCAAGTCCGCCGTCGCATCGATGATGCGGTGATACTCCTCTTTGCCCGCGCTCGTCGCAACATCCACCTGGTAGTCGTTCAACGTCCACCCCACCTCGACGCGACTAGGCTCAGCCGGCGGCGACAAGAGAAAGGCCCGGACGCAATCCGTAAAAGCATCAATTTCGGCTGTATCCAGGCCGTCCGAACTCCGCTCGGTTCCAGGCAGCTTCCATTCCAAGAGCATCTCGCGCGGCAGCTGCCGGCCCGCCATCCGGTAAGGTCTCAGAACCGCCGCATCGCTGTGAAACAGACCCCAGCTCTGGTCCCACCCGAGCTCCGGAGCATACCGAACGCTCGCCGATCGATCCGTGTGCGCGACGTCGAGATATGGATTCTGCGCCAGCAGCATCAACCCCGCGTGCACCTCGCCGCCGAGACGAAGAAACACACCAAAGTCCCGTCCCGGAAGCGCCCGATGCGTCTCCGCGATCGTCCTCCCCAGTTGTGGCGTGTAGCTCGTCGGTACCCGCACGTCCGCAATCGCCTCGTCGAGTTCAAGCAGCATCGGCGCAACGCCATGCACGATGTACCGCGCCCTCGGCGCATGCACAACCACCAGCTCCTTCGTGACAAAGCTCCACTCCGGGCGCAGCCGGTATACGACCTCGACCTCGTATCTCGCCATGCGGTACACATACGTGATCTCGCCCGCGCCCGCTCGCACCGTGGGCGTCGTGCCCTGGCTGTCGAGTCGATCGTTGTCGATGCTCAGCGACCACGAGTCCCGCAAGCGGTGCGCCGTCTCTCCCGGCCCACTGCTCCTGATCTCCGTAATCCCCGTCAGCCCGAAGCTGGCCGTCACGTGCCCGTTGCTCAGCTCACGATCTGTCCGCGCCGGTGCCGGCCCGTTGAGAGGTGTTGCCGAGGCCTGCTCCGCCAACATCCTCCCGCTAGGCGAAGCCGACAAGAAAAGCAGACATGCCAGCGTCGCCCTGAGCCCTCCAGAGCGACCGCCGTTAGAAGTTGATCCGTGCGCCAAGGTCCATATTGCGCGCCGGATACTGCGAGTTGGATCGCCCGTAGTTCGCTCCATCGTTTGCGTTCCCATCCACACCCTGCAGGTTGACCCGATTGAACAGATTGAAGACATCGAAGCGCACATCCACCGAAAGCCGTTCGTAGAGTTTGATCGAGCGCTTCACATTCAGGTCCCAATCGGCGTACCCCGGATTGCGGAAGCCGTTCGGAATCTCGTTGCCCTCCGCCCCGAGCGCCGGCAAAGAGAACTGTCCGCAGGGCGTGCCGGCCGTGCCGAAGGGGGTAGTGCCACCATTGCAAAGTGGAAAGACGCCGCTCAGGTACTGCTTGCGGTTGTAGCGCTGATTGGCATTTTGCACGTTGGGGTAGTCAAGATTGAAACCATCGGCATTGAAGTCGCCGCTCGACGGCTGCAGACCGGTGATGGTGCCGTTCGACGCAAACGTCGGCTGGAAACCGGCATTGGTGTACACGGTAAATCGCCCACCCTGCTGAAGGATCGTGGTGCCGGCCAGAACAAAGCCGCCCGTCGCGCTCCGGAGCAGGCGCGAACTGCCAACGGCGGGCAGCTCATAGCTGTAGCCCAGCGAAAATCGGTTCGGCACGTCCCAGTTCGATCGGCTGTAAAAGTGCTCGAAGTCATTGGTCGGGTACACCTGCCAGTCGTCCATCGATCGGCTGTAGGTGTACGAAGCGGTGAAGAAGCCTCGGTTGGTGAGTCGGCCCCGGACAGAAGTGACCAGCGCGTTGTAGTTAGAATTCGCCAGACTCTGGATATAAGTGATCGGCCCAAAGCTGGGGTTTAGCCGGGTTGGGGCTGTCCGATAGCTAAATCCGCCTTTGCCGTTGGCGACGCCGGTCTGCTGCAACAGGTCGCCATCAAATCGGTTCACGTCCGTGCCGTAGCCCACGTTGTTCGTGTTGCCGCCGCCCGTTATCAGATTGTTCGAGAAAGAACCAACGTAACCGATCGACGCGACAATCTGCGGTGTGACCTGCTGCTCAACGGTGAGGACGTAGTTGTAGGTGTTCGACGTCTTTAGATTCCGGTCAATCCCGCCGAGACCGATCTGTTGCCCCGTGATACCTCCCTGCGCATTCAGCGGTTGGCCCACAAATGCCGGGTACGGAAATCCCGCCGGCTGGGCGGCGCTGGTGCCGAGCGCAAAGATCGGCGCGGCCGTGGAACCGTCGTTGTAGAAGGTGGGTACGACGTAGTTCGATGTGCCGTTAGGGCCAATGTACGGATTTCCGTTGAAGATGTCGCCTGTGGACCGCAAGGTCGGACTGTCGTGAAACACGCCGAAACCCCCATGCAGAACCGTCTTTCCCGTGCCGAAGACGTCATAGGCGAACCCGGCGCGCGGGCTGTAACCCATGATGGCGTGGGCAAAGGCGTTTGACACAGGCTTCGCGACGCCGGTGGCGATCTGCTGGTTCGCCGATCCGCCCGAGCCGGGAAAGAAGTTGACGAACTGCAAGCCGTCTTTACCATACGAATTTCCAAAGTCGTCGACACGGAAGCCGTAGTTCAGCGTCACCCGTTTGTTGATCTTCCAGGTGTCTTCCGCGAACACACCGTTCACCTCTGAGGCGTAGCCGTAGTTGCCGGTGAGCGGCTTGCCCGTTCCGGGATCGTAGGACAGGGTGCTTTCGTTCACAGGCTGGTCGCGCACCAGATCAAGAATGTTATTGAAATTGAAGTTCGGTTGCGTGTGCACCGTCGCAAACAGCGCATCGCCGGTGTAGTACACGCCATCCACGCCGAAGCGCAGGCTGTGGTTTCCCACAATATGCGTAAAGACATCGCGCCAGTGATAGTTCGTCTGGATGAAGTCGCCCTGCGCGAACCCGACACCGTAGCCGGCAACACCGGAGACGCCGATCGCCGGTACCGTAAAGTCGCCCGTATTGTCGTTCACGCCTTCAACGCGGAGGTAGGCGGCGCTGGCCTCGTTGAGCGTCTTGGCCGAGAAGGTGTGCGTCTCGTTCACCTGGTAGGCCTGGCTCTGCGATGTGTTGTTCGTCGTAAACGCAGGTCGGAGGTTCGGTCCGCCGGTGTTCAGGTGCTGACGATAGACCGTGCCATACAGCCGGTCGTTCTTGAAGTACTTATCCAGCCGAACGTTGTACTGCACGGCGTTCCGGAACGAAGTCGCATCGAAGATTCCTGAATCGATCACCGGCGTCGTGCATGGCAAAAAGCTCGAAGCTGCCGTGCCGCAAGGCGACGCGCTCGTTGGGCCAAAGACACCTGCTGCCGTCTGAGACACTGCAACGTTGCTCACATTCGCCACCCCGTATGTGGACACGATCTTGGTTCCAACCGTATTCGGAAACGTGGTCTTGGCGAACTGAATAAAAGCAGGATCTTCAAACGTGACGTTCTGCCCACCGGTAGAGTTCGACGCGCGCAAAGGCTCAATCGAGAAAAAGAAGAAGGCCTGTTTGCCCCGCCAGATCGGCCCACCAATGCCGGCCGAGATGTTGTTGCTGTGAAACGGCGGTAGCTTTGATTGGAAGTGGGTTCGCGAGAAGACGGACTGGTTCGTGAAGAAGTCACTCGCAAAGCCGTGAAACTGGTCCGATCCGGACTTGGTGGTGATCGTCGTCTGAATCGAACTGGCGCGGCCATAATCGACGCTAAAGGTGTTGGTCTGAATCGAGGCTTCGGCGATCGAGTCAGGGTTGGGCGACAGATTCGTCACGCCCGGCAGCACGCTCGATGTGATATCGAGACCATCTATAACGTACAGATTGCCGTTCGAGCCGCGGCCATTCGCGCTCACATCGTTGCCTGTCTCTGTGTTGAAGTTGTCCGCGTACGAGCCCGCGGTTCCAATGCCGGAAACGCCCGGAGCCAGCGCGATCAGGCCCAGAAAGCTGCGGCCAGGCAGCGGCAGATTGTCAAACGCCTCCGTCCCGATCGTGAGTTCGTTGCGCGTCTCGGCCGTGTTCAAGAGCGGCGCCTCCGTCGTCACCGTCACGCCCTGCGTAACTCCCTCCGCTCCAAGCGTCACAGGAACATCGCGCGTCTCGCTCGTACTGAGGATGATGGTGGCCTCACCCTTGCTGAAGCCGGCCGACTGCGCTGTCACGCGATAGTTGCCAGGAGCGAGCGAGGGAAAGCGATAAATACCGGAGCTGTCGGTCGTGGCCGAGCGCGTGACGTTCTGATCGATGTTGGTCAACGTGACATTGGCCGACGGAATCACCGCTCCGGACGCGTCCAGAACCGTGCCCTGGATGCTTCCGCTGAACTGGGCCGAAGCATCGTTCGCCAGGCACAACACGATCAAGACCAATCCGAGCCATCGGAAGAGCCCAGGCAGCTTCGCCAACCCAGACAGCTTCGCCAACCCAGACAGCTTCACGCCCCGGCCTCTCGTGAGAGCTTCGTCCGAAGCAAAAGCAGAACCACCTCGCCTCAATGCCTCCCGTAAGAACCCCCATGCCAAAGTCTGCGATTGGATCGACATCGTCAACCTCCTCCAAGCAACTGCTGAAACGTTTCAGCTAAGTGTTGGCGATCTTTGTATGTCATCCATCAACCGCTTGTCAAGCCGACGTTCAGAAATGGCAGCCTGCCGTGCGTGTGGCAAAGATCCGTGCGCAATCCCGCGGATCGAACTCCCGCGTGATCAGCCGCGCGAACCCCCCTTCCACCTCCGCTCCCACTCCCGCGCACAAATCACCGATCCGAACCTGTTTCGCCGCCGCCCATTTACATTAACCAGCAAAGGGTTCGCTCTCCCGAAATTCTCAAACGCCCGAAAACCCGAAGCCGAATCCGATGCCAAAAAACGGCTGTCATCAGAGCACAACACAGCAGAAGGAGGTCAGACCCGCCCGCACCCGGCCGCATCCTTTATGGCAGAAAGCCCCGCACCCGATCTTCCGTCCCGCCCTTACCAGCGCAAACCCGCCCTCCCCGCGCTCACCGGCCTCCGCGCCCTCCTCGCCGTCCTCATCGTCCTCTTTCACTTCACGCCAGGTCACATCGACCGCATCCGCCCCATCATCGATGGCGCGTACGTCTACGTCGGCTGCTTCTTCCTCATCTCCGGCTTCGTCCTCTCCTACAACTATGACGACCGCGCCCTTTCCCTCGTCAAGCGCGACTTCTGGCTCGCCCGCTTCTCTCGCCTCTACCCAACCTACATCTTCGCCCTCCTCCTCTCCCTCCCTTTCCTGCTGATCGAGTGGCACGCCCGCCCACACGCCGAGTTCTGGCGCGGTGTCATCCTCACCCCGCTCCTCCTTCAGGGCTGGAGCCCAACCCTTGCTACCTTCTGGAACACCGTCGCCTGGACCCTCTCTGCGGAAGTTATGCTCTATCTCGCGTTCCCCTTTCTCCTCCGCGCATGGAACACGCGGGCGCCGCACTGGAACACCCCAAGTCGCCTCCTCACTCTCCTTATCGGCTTTTGGGCCGTCGGCATCATGCCACATTTGTGGTATTTCCTCCGCAACCCCGACCACCTCTCCGCCCCGGCCGACCGCTACACCGGCCTCTTCTGGATCCGTGTCCTCAAATTCACACCGCCGGCCTACATCTGTACCTTTCTCGCCGGACTCACCCTCGGCAAGCTCCACTTGCGCCTCCATCTAACCCCGCGTCAGCGTCTCGCAGCCGCCACATCGGCCATCGCCATCCTCGTCGCCTTCTTCTACATGGCAGCGCCGCGCCTGCCCTACGTCGTCATCCACGGCGCCCTTCTTCTGCCCGTCTTCTGCCTCCTCGTCCTCGGTCTCTCCGGCCCCAACCTCATCTCCCACGCCCTCGGCTGGCGTCCCCTCGTCCTCTTCGGAGAAGCCACTTTCGCCCTCTACCTGATTCACTTCAACGGCTTTCTCCTGCTCCACACCTACCGCATCCCAGAGCGGCTCCACCTCAGCGCACTCGACCCCTGGACCTCCTACGTCGCCATCTTTCTTCTGGCATGGCTCACCTACCGCTACATCGAAACCCCCGCCCGCAAGCGCATCCTCGCAGCCTTCCGCACCGCACCGCCAAAGCCCTAGATGAACCAGGATCACCACACAAAAAGCGGGTCAAGCCCGGCGACTTAACCGATGCCACGCAAACAACACTGGACACGCCAGCCCTATCACCCAGTGCAGAGCGGAGATCAGCGGCCTGATCCTGTCATCACCCACGTAATAAAGCAGGTAACCGCTCAAGATCAGAAGACCAAAGACCCCTGTCAGAACGCCGCCCGACCATCTCCTGCGTCTGTGCGGCCACAGTTTGGCAATGTGGACTCCCCACAACAGGCCGAATATCCACACAGCGCCGAATGCAAACGCTCCATGCAACTTGAGCCACCAGGGTTCGAGCGGATCCGCCGTCGGTCCAAACTCCCCCTGTTTCACAAGAAAATAGTGCGAAACGAGCCAGAGCCCGCCCGTCAACCAGACACCCGCCCCCACGATGTAAACTCCCCATCGGCGACGGCTTCCAAGAATCCCTGCTCTCCGGATGCCGGCAGTCATCCGCCTGTCTCGCTCCCTGCTTCCATCTGCCGCCACGCCTGCCCCGGATCGTAGAAGTAAGCCGACGCATCGAACCTCCGCAAGAGCGACGCGCTCTCTTCGCCGCGTACCATCACAATCTTTGTAAGCGCGTCTGCGACCATGCAGCACTCGGCAGCAACACAGACAAAACGGTCGGTGGTCGCCGGTATGCGACGCACACCATCCACATGCGGCCCACACAACCGTCCGCCATGCCGGCGTCGCTGGAGGTGTCCACTGCTGGATGCAACGCTTCCGTCCATCAACTCGAGAACAGGTGTTCGACCTTCAGGAAATTCCACACTCAGGTAAATCGGCTCGGGATCTTCCCCTTGCACCCGGATGTCCCCGCCCGCATTGATGACGGTCTCGAACGCGCCATGCGCGCGCAGACATTCTGTCGCTCGATCCACTGCAAAGCCCTTGGCGATACCACCAAGATCAATACAGAGAGACCGACCGAACACAACCCGGTTCCCTCCCAACAGCTCTATATCGCGCCACGAACCTCCGGCCGCATGCACCACATCGGCAGATCGAGGCAGCAACTCCCACTTCACCAGATCTGCCCCGACCGTAACGTCGAAGCATCCATCCGAGCACGCAGACATCTGCATCGCTTGCTGCAGAACCTCATACGTGTCGGGATGCACCTGGACTGGACGTCCGGCACCACCGCGGTTGAGCCGACGGACGTCACTGTCCGGATCGTGGAAGCTCATCAGCCGATGAACCTTTGCGATCTCCTCAAATCCGGCAGCGATCGCCCGATGTGCGGCCCCCTCGGCCAAGCCCTGCACGCGAATGCTCACCAGCGTTCCAAGCCACGGCTGGGCCCGCTCAATGCAACTATTTGAGGACGACATCATAGGTCACCAGAAGACGCTCCACTCCGTCCGTCACATGCTTGCACGACAAAGTCGCGCCTGAAACGTTGCGGATATTCTTGTCGAGCTGCAGCTTCGTTCCAGCGACCTTGCCGACAAACTGTTTGCGCCACTCCGGATTGCGGATCTGGTCGCCGTAGGCCTCGCGATACTCCAGGATCTCGACTCCCTTCACAGCACCTTCTTTATCAAGGGCTAACGCGAAAGGAATGTACTCATGCTTCCCAACGACTTCGTCCACGATGAACCAGCCGCCCGTAGAGGCGCGCCACGCTTTGATCTGTTTGCTCCGCACATCCACCCCAGACATCCGAGCAATTGCCTTGGCCTGCTCCTCCGTGAGGGTCCGTGAGTCCGGTTGAAACGTCGCTCCAGGGAACAGGACCGCCTGCGCCTGTTCCACTGAGAGATAGACCGTTGCATAGGCTGGGCCACCTGCCAACACAATCCCCGCCAAAGGTAAAAACATCAGCTTCGCTTTCATAAGTATCTCTAGAGAACCTCTGATCGAAATCCCGTCTTGTTATGGGCACGGCTTCAGCCATGCCGTGAAATCCCACCGCAGCCTAGATCGGAACTCCCTCAGAAGTACCATCCAACTTTGATCCGTACGCGATGTTTCTCGAAGTCGTTATCGACAATTCTTCCACTCACGATGCCGCCGTCGACCGTATCTACATGGTGACTCGCCCAAGGCATCTGTTGGTCATAATTGGCAGTAACAAAGAAGTTCCTACCTGCATAATGGAGTGTCGGTCCAAGGTAGTAGCCGCTATTGGACTCGCGCGTAAAGTTGTAACTGTTGAACTCACGCTCGTTATAAATCTCAAAAGCCGCCGACCACTTACTCATAAATCGATAAGAGACACCTAAGTCAATATTCGCGTCCGTCTCTTCTTCCATGTTCACCTGACCCGAGTCCGGATCCTTGATCCGGCGCCACTCCGGAGCATATGTGCCGTTCGCCACCACCACCAGACGATCATCGCGGAAGTTCTTCTGCAAGATCAGCTTGGCTTCATTCTCGATAAAGCCGGCGCCAAAGGTAGGTTCTTCATAGACGGCAATTCCAACCTTGTGAGTATACGGACTCCATACACGGTAAATCGCCTCCCCAGCTACACCGATGAACTTCGAAGCGTCAAAATGATCGTTGGGTGCCGGACTGTAATAAGAGAACTGCTCCGGAGGCGTTGTCCGGCCGAATGGACCGTTGTGATAGGCCGCGGTGGAATCGTAGATCTGGTACAAAGCAACCTGAAGATTGTCCTTCAGCCCATACTCTTCTTCCGTCTTATTCTCTTGCAAAAAGAACCTGCCTCCAGGTCCAGGATATTTGTGAAATCGGGTCGTCGACCATTGCTCCAACTCCCACTTGCCCTTCGGAAGCAGGTCTGTCGTATAGGAGAACCCGAAGAGCGGCTCGTCGGCCTGGGCGGGAAGCGATGAGAGAGCGGCTACGCCAAAGATGGACAGCACCTGGAAAACTCGTCGCAAGCTGGCGCTTCTGAAGCCAAATAAAGATGCACACCGCCCGGGAGGCGTGGAGATATGGTCAGTCATCAAAGCCTTTCTTGAAGGTTATGGCCGATTGACTGTACCCTGTGTGCAGTCGTCAGCCCATTCGGTTGTCGATCTCCGGCCCCTTCGTAGCGCTTCGCCAAAAGACAGCTACGAGGGGGTCTCGTTTTCTAACTGGCAGCAGGCTTCAGGAGTCCTGCCAAACCACTTGGAATTCCTAATACCAAAGTACGACAAGAATAGTCCTATATCAAGCGACCAGCCTCGACATGGAGCTCTGTGCAGCTTAGTGGACGCCCCTGGTTACAGTCCGCTCCCCAACAATCGCCTGAAAAAAGAAAGAGCCCCGCAGCGCGGAGCTCTCACCGATCCCATCCCTTGCAAAGACGTGGCGCTACGGGCTCACCACCTGCGTCGCATGCGATCCATTCGCGACCGCCACCGCGCAGGTCGGCAGCGCATTTGCGCTAAATGGGTTGCCCTGAATCTGCTTCAAGCTTCCAGTGTGCGGGTCCAACTGAAATCCCGAAACCGATCCTGCCGTGTAGTTCGCGCTGTACATGTAAATCCCAAGCGCCGGCTCGATCGTCACGCACCGCGGATTCGTCTCTGGCACCGCGCTCGAAGTCCCGTTCGAGCTCGACGGCGTTCCCGTCGCCTGGTCGATCGCATACGCCCCGACTGTCGAAGATGCGTAGTTGACCACATACAGAAACTTGGCCCGTGGATCGATCGTCAGGTTCACGGGCTGATTGCCCGTCGTAAATGGCCCATTGGTCATCGGCACCGGAACGCCACCCGCCAGCACGGTGTAGCCGATCAGCTGATTGGAAGCAAAGTCCGTTACGTAAACGAAACGCCCCGTCGGATCCTCCGCCACCGCGCTCGGCTGAACACCCGCCGGAAATCCACCCGCGGGCGTCGTCGCACCAGATGTCGCGATCGGCGTAAGTGCGCCCGTGCTCGCGTTCTCGGCAAATCCAAGCAGAACGCCAAACGGACTCGCCGAGCCGCCGCCCTCCTGGTCAGCCACGTACACATACGGACTCGTAAGGTGCCCCGCCCCTCCGCCCGCTGCCGTGCACGTCGCCGTCGAGTACGTGTGTCCGCTCTGGTCCGCCAGACAAAATATCGCACTAGCCACGATTCCAACTGGGCTGTGACCAACATTCACCGACGTCGCCGTGCCCAGAGTATTGTCGCTGTTAATCGGAAAGATCGTGACATCGCCCGGTCCCGGAAGAGCGGTTGTAAACCCCGGCTGATACGTCGAAGTCACATACAGGAACTTGCCCGAAGCGTCGATCGCCGCCGAAGTCGGAAAGCTTCCAATCACGTTGTACGTATGTTCCGCATACAACTTGCCGTCGGTCCCCACCGCGAACTCAACCACATTCGAGTCGTCGCGATTGACTACGTAAATGAACTTTCCACTCGGCGCAGCCACCAGCGTCACAGGATTCTTGCCGCCCGACGGAATCGGGGAGTTCGCCAGCTGCGACAGCGCACCTGCTTGATAGTCCACCGCGTACCCATTCACCACGCCCTCCGTCCCGGTCGTCGACGCCGTCGCGTACAGGAAAGCCACAGTGTAGTCACGGCTGCAAGCCGTCGCCCCAAGTCCCAACGCAAGCGAAACGGCTGTCGCCGTCGCTGCACGCCTAATCCCATTGCTCGTCATCCGCTACCCTTACTCCCGGTCAGGCCTTCACCCAACCATTCCTTGCAATCGTCCTGTCGCCTAGGTTGATCAGATCAGTTCGTGCTTCTAACTCACGTTGGGGCTTACAGCAAGGCACGTCAGCTTGTTCGTGGCCGGAAATGTCGACCCGCGCGCCAGATCATATAACTCGCCGGTATCCTGCCGAAGCCGCTTGCCCGTAATCGTCCCGTCTACGTTGTTCGAAGTATACAGATACTGCCCCGTCGGATCTTCTACCATGCAAACCGGTCCGGCGCCTACGGGATACGCATTGTTCGTGCTCCCAACCGGACTCAGTTGGCCGTTCTGCAGAATCTTGTAAGCCGAGATTGTGCTAAAGGCAAGGTTGGAGTTCGTCCCCGACTGATTGAGTACATAGGCATACTCACTCTTCGAATCGACCAGAACGTAACTCGGATTGGACGTATTCGCCAGGTTCGCTACAGCGCCGCCAGACACCGCCGTCAAAGCGCATCCAGTGCCTCCACTCGAGAAAGGCACAATCGTATTGTTGCCCGAGTCCGTCACGTAGATTGAACTTCCGCTCAAATTCGTGTTCAGCGAATTCGCGTTCACCGTGTTCAGCGCGATGGCTCCATTTGGTGTCTGCGTCAACTGCCCGCCACCCGTCACCGAGTAAGGAAACACCGTCTGATTCCCATTCAGGATGTACAGACAGTTCGCGGCCAGACGCATCGTAATCGGCGCCACCTGCGTCCCGGCAGAACCGACTGGAAAGAAGTTCAGGTACGCCCCCGACGAATCCTTGATCTGCTGATTCGTCACCAGCGTCATACGTCCCGTGTTCGGATCCAGCGAGAAAACCGTGATAATGCCGACGCCGGTGTAATCATCCTGAGGACTCGCCGTCACCTTGATCCCATGCCTGTCCAACACAGACAGGTAACTGCCCGTGCTGTCGACCGTCGCCCAGATCGGACTTCCCGCCAGTGTCGACTTCGAAGACTGAAAGGTCAGTGTGCCATCGCCGCCAACGCTGAACTCCGACACATTCGCGTCGTTCGCGGTGCCCGATCCACCGTTCACGACGTAGACAAAACGCCCGCCCGGCTTCACCACAATCGACAACGGATTCGTTCCACCCGTAGTAAATGGGGAATGGGGAATCGCTGTCAGATTTCCCGTGTAGTCATCGATCTTAAATCCGACAATCGCACTCGCTTGCGAACTGGTGGCCGGATTGCCCAAGACCCAAAGATACCCGATCGTTCCACCGCCACACGCCGTCATGCCAAGTCCAAGCGCGACAGAAGCTACCAAGGCCATGGACAACCGGCCAATCTTACTCAACCTCATGCGTCTCTTCCACTCCCGCCACCAGCCTCGCCCTTACATGCACAATCGGCCGCAGCATCTTCCGCAAAACTTACCAGGATCTCGGATACTTCTACCAATTGTAGAAGTGATCGTGCGTTTGTGCCACCAATCAGGAGAAGATCCGCAACCGCTTGCTACGTCGCGCCCCATTCCAGGGGAAGCTCACTGGTCGTTGAGATCACCGCGGATCGAGTGCAGAGACAAGAAGAATTTGTACGGAGGACGATAACCGACGTTTGTGAAACGCTGTGCTGCAGGTGATTCGCGCCGGCATGCGCGGGCGAACCTGCCGGATGCCACCGAAAGTACAACGACGTTCTCCGGCGTGGACTGCAAGGTGCGCCTATCCAGACAGACCGCCGTGGGCTGGCCCTTGCGCCCGGCACTCGCGCACAATCGACTGGCGCATCGGCCACCAGCACTCGAACAGCTCACCCATCCAGCGCCGGGTCTGCTGGCACACCGCCCAGGGAGGAAGATCCTTCGGGCTCAGGGCCTGCGAACAGACGCTCTCGACACATACCGCAGCGCCTTGAACACGGCCAAAGTCGTGTTCCCGCTGGCCCGCTGCCCTAAGCGGCGGAACTGCTTAGACTAGAGCCTCTTTGGCTTTGTTGACATCCTGAGTCCAGGAGGTTTGGCGGAGGTCTGTAGGCGGTACGCTGGAGACCTCTGGTGTCTTAGCGACCGCGATGGAGGAGATCGGCCTGGTACGCTTCGCGCGGCTGGCTTTGGAGGTTGGCCGCGACGTTTTGCCTGCGCAGCGGACGAAGTTCAGTGAGCGGCAGTTTTACCCAGCCGCAGTTGCTGGCGGTGCTTTCCGGCCCGGTGACTCGGAGTCGAGTCTATTGCGATGGCGCGAGCGTGTAGCGGCGATCTGCGGACCAAGGTGTTGCAGCCTATGCGGCGGGCAAGGGCACGTTGGAAGCGTTGGCGGAGCGGTTCGGGGTGAGCTTCGGCTGGGTGGCGAAGATCCATGCCGTGGAGCGGCGCTCGGGGAGCCGGATGCGACCGCCGCAAGATTGCCCGGGGGCGTCCCAGTCGCATCGACGCGGACCTGGTGCGGAGACTGGTGAAGCAGCATCCCGACCTCGTTCTTTGCGAGTTGCAGCAGGATGTGCTGGAAGCCGGCACGCGGGTCAGCATCGCGCATCTGGCACGTGTGCTCGGTCGCCTTGGGTTGCGGCTGAAAAAAGTCGCTCCATGCCACCGAGCGCAACACCAGAGAAAACCGCCACCACCGCGAAGCCTTCCTCGCGCGGCCCGGCCAGATCGCGCGCGAAGACCTGATTTATCTGGACGAGAGCGGGGTTTCCTCAGAAATGACCCGCATCTACGCGCGGGCGCCGTAAGCCCACGCGTGCACGATACCAAGCCCGGCGGCACTGGAAGTGCTCACCATCCCTGGGTGCGATGGACCGGTCATACCGGTCATGACGGCCTAGGCCGCCCAGACCGCGAGGTCTTCCTGACCCACCTCGACCAGGTGCTCTGCCCCAAGCTGCGCCCTGACCATGTGGTCGTCCTGAACAACCTCAGCGCCCACAAGTCCACAGAGTCCGTGAGCGCATCCAGCAGACCGGTGCCGAGGTGCTGTACCTCCCTCCCTACTCCCCCGATCTGAACCCGATCGAAAAAGCCTGGTCGAAGCTCAAAAGGCCCGCGCGCCACTGCGGCCCGCAGCGTACAAAACCTCGAATGCCTCCTGCCCAGTCTTACCGCCGGCGATGTGCAGGCCTGGTTCAGGCTACCCTTTCAACAGCTGTATCTATAGGAGAAATGCTCTAGGCAGTTGAAGTAGCGTTCAATGCACTTGCCTGTTGTAGAAGGTGCGGTCATTAGCCGCGCGGCTATTTCGATGCCGTCGAGGCGGAATCACGGCACCTACGCCGTGAGCTTCGACCACCGAGTCGATCTCGGCCAAGCCGTATCCATCGTCGCAACCCCACATCTGGGCTTGCTGGAGATCCAGCAGGGTGATGCATGGAGCGCCCGTGTACGCACTCGTACATCCTGCTGCGCCGCGTAGGATCATGGGCGCCGCGGCACCCTGCCGCAGCACCCAAAAGCACACCGTTGATAAACTGCCGGTTGTCAGCCGCCGTCACCCCCACATGCCCTACACAGCGGGAAGCTGCCCCGAATTCGGCTATAGTGCTTCACCCAACTTATATCGACTCGCCGTCCAAGAGAACTCGGAATGCAACAAAGAGGATAGGGTGAGCAAGGACAACATGTCGATGCCCGGTCACTTCGTAACGTTTACCTGCTGAGCCCACACAGAACTCCGCACCTTCACCGACCATCTCGGACGTCAATCGTCCCAGGCTGCAGTCACCAGACACGGCAAGCCTTTACCGGCATCATCGGCTGCCCGACCTTGCACCCGAACGCCTTCCCAAACGCATCGAAATTTTGCACACTTCCATTCGTTCGCCACTCCCCGCTCGAGTGTGGATCCGTCTTTGCACGCATCCGTGCCATCTGCTCGGTCTGGTTCTCGCACCACACTTGGCCAAACCCTAGAAAGAACCTCTGCGCCGGCGTGTACCCGTCGATCTTCCGCATGGCTGCGTTATCCTTGCTCGTCGCCAGCGTCTCCATCAACGCCTGATACGCAATGTGCAAACCGCCATTATCCGCCGTGTTCTCCCCAAGCGTCAGCTTCCCGTTCAACGTCTGGCCCGGCGCAACTTCAAACCCGCCGTACTCCTTCACCTCGCACGCCGTTCGCTCATCAAACTTCTTCCGATCCTCCGCCGTCCACCACACCCGGACGTTGCCCTGCGGATCGTACTGGCTCCCCTGGTCGTCAAAACCATGCGTCATCTCATGCCCGATCACCACCCCAATCCCACCGAAGTTCACTGCCGGATCCATCTTGAAGTCATAGAACGGCGGCTGCAGTATGCCCGCGGGAAAGTTGATGTCGTTCATCGCCGGGTTGTAATAAGCATTTACCGTCGGCGGAGTCATGTGCCACTCCTTCTCGTCTACCGGCTTGCCGATCTTGCTCAGCTCCCGTTGATCGTTGAACTCCGTCACCCGCTCAAGATTCCCAACAGGATCGTCCCGCTTCACCTCAAGCCTCGTGTAGTCGCGCCACTTCTCGGGGTATCCCACCTTGTCTCGAAACGCATCAAGTTTCTTCTTGGCTTCCACCTTGGTCGCGTCGCTCATCCAGTCCAGTTGCTTGATGTCTTCGTCCAGAGCGCGCTCGAGAGCGGCAACCAACTTCTCCATATTGTCCTTCGCCGCCGGCGGGAAATTCTGCTTTACCCAGTCCTGTCCCACAGCCTCGCCCAGCGCTCGATCCGTGCTCGCCGTGCATCGCTTCCAGCGAGGTGTCTGTTCCTTCTGTCCAACCAACGTGGCATTGAAGAAATTGAAATTCTCCCTAGCAAATGGCTCACTCAACAGAGGTGCATACCGGTGAAGCACCTGCCATCGCAAGTAGCTCTTCAACGCCTCGGGATCCGCCGTCGCAATCTGCTGATCCATCGTCCGGAAGTACTCCGGCTCGCCGACGTTCACCGATCGGAGGCTGCTCTCGCCTTTGCTTGCCAGGTATGTGGTCCAGCTGAAGTCAGGCGTAAGCTGGTCCAGCTGTGCCACCGTCGTAATGTGGTAAACATTGGCCGGCGTCCGGCGGTCAACCCGCGGCATCGAGCCCTGCGCCAGCGCTGTCTCGATCGCCATCACATTCTTCGCCTCAACGGAAGCGCGGTCCGGCGTGTCCCCTAACAGCACAAACATCTTCGTGATGTGATCCACATACTGCACACGGATCGTCTTCATTCGATCATCCTGCTGCAGGTAATAATCTCTGTCCGGAAGCGTCAATCCACGCTGGTCCAGAGCTCCGATCACCTTGGTTGAATCCTTTTGGTCCTGCTCCGACCCGAAATCAAAAAACGTCGGCGCTCCATAAGTGTTCTCAAGCGTGCTCAAGAGGCCCGCCAGAGCTTTGCGATCCCGCCATGCGTCAATCGTCGCAAGCGCCGGCTGCAGCGGTTTTGTGCCCATTCGATCCGCCAAACCAACATCCATGCAGGCCGCAAAGTAGTCGCCGTACTTCCTCTGGAGAGGCGTCTTCGGCGCGTCCGCAGCCGACTTCAGATCGGCATAGAGCAGGTATGAATTGCGCTCACCCAACTCGTTGAATCGGCCCCATCGCGTCTGATCCGGCGGAATCGGATTGTTCTTCTTCCAGTTACCGCACGCATACTGGTAAAAGTTGGTGCAAGGATCGGCAGTCTTGTCGACCGCCGAAAGATCCATGCTCACCGGTTTCTTCGGTTCCGAGGTCGGTCCAGGCGCCATCTCGCCGATCGCAAAACCCAGATTCGGATCCGCAATCGACATCGAGGGACCCTGGCAAAAGCAATACATGCCCGAGAGCAGCAAGAGGGAAGCAGACAATCTCAGAAACATAAGACTCCTTGGCGCCCCGCGCCACCGGCTCTAGAAAATCTTCAAATGGATGGTAAGGTACTTCTTCGGATCCTGCCGAATGGTCGTCACAAGAGATGTGCTTTCCGTCAGCAACCGGTTCAGATTCGTATAGGCCGTATCGTCGGTCGCAAGCTTTCCGAGAGTCCCACGGCCCTGATCGATGCCCCGCATAAGGTTGTTCACCTGCGCTACCGTGTCCTGGATCTGCTGTCGGAACTGCGGATCCTTCGCCAAAAGACCGATCGCTCCCTTGCCCTGATTCGCGTCCGTCAACAGCTGGTTGGTCTGCGCCAGCGTAGAGTTCAAGTTGTTGTACAGAGCGTCGTCGTTCAACAGCTTGCCGGCCGTCCCTTTGCCGTTCTGCAAACCCGAGACAATCTGGTCAAGCTTTCCCACCGTGCTATTCAGCTGGTTGTACATAGCATCGTCGTTCAACAGCTTCCCCAGCGACCCCTTCTTCGTGTTCAGGTTCGCCGTCAGCGTATGCAGCTCATCCACCGTCGCGCTCGCGCGGTTATACAAATCCGGGTTATTAATAAGCAAACCAATCGACCCCTTGCCCGACTGGAGGTTGTCGACGATGGTGTTCATCTTCGACAGAATCACATTTAGGCTCTCGATCGTCCCCTGGCTCGCCTTCACCACGTCCGGAATCGACGGCGTCTCCACGGTCTTCAACTGGTCTCCGTCTTCGAGCGGCGGTCCAACGGCGTACTGGCTGTTGATGTCTACCACCGTATCTCCCAGAACACCGATCGTCGACAACGCCGCCTTCGAATCCTTGCGCAAGTCGGCCGCATACTTCTCATTCAGCTTCATCACAACCTGAACAGGAGTGAGCTTCCGGTCCGGTGTATTGACGATGGACACACTCTTGACCGTCCCAATCGTGACGCCCTGCAGATTCACCGCGGCGCCGTCCTTCAGCCCGGCAGCATTCTCAAAGTACGTCGTGACCGTCAGTTTATGCGAGAAAAAACCCAGTCCCGTCGAACTCGTCATCAAGAAAAGAAGCGTCACCAGCACAACAGTCGCGACGACTACAATCACACCAACCTTTAGTTGCGACCACCGTACCTCCTGCTGACTTGGCATCCAAACTCCTCTTCTCTGATCTCAGCCTCTGCGCCCGAGAGCTGCTGCACTATGCACCGCTACAAACGAGCTACACAGTAGTTATCGGCGTAAGCGGAGAATACATGAGCGATGCAGACGAAAAAAGTTCGCTCAGGTACTATGACCGCCCCCCGAAAGGCGCACGACTCGCCGAAAAAGGTTCCGGCCGCAGCGGGCGTACACTCGTCCACACGCTCTTGGGACAGCCAACCACGGATTCCCTTCCGTACATGCCGCAGATAACCTTTGCGCTTCACACACTCACACCATCTCCCTCCACCACCACAAACGCCATAGCCAGGTCCCGGCTGTGCGTCAGGCTCAACTCGGCACGCAGAATCCCTAACTCCCGCACCCGATCTGCCGCCCGACCACTCCACATCAGCCGGGGACGCTCCCCGCGCTCCCTCCTTACCTCAATGTCCTTCCATCCGACACCACGGCTGATCCCCGTTCCCAGTGCCTTGGCACCCGCCTCCTTCGCCGCAAACCGCGCCGCAAAACTCTCCGCCGCTCCCTTCTTCTTGCCTAAGCAATAGGCTATCTCCGCCGGCGTAAAAACCCGGCCCAAAAACCTCTCTCCAAATCGCTCAACGCTGTCGCGCATCCGCCCAATCTCGATCAGATCCGTCCCAACGCCCAAAATCATTCTTGCACCCTCCCGAGAACACTTCGGCGCAATTCTTTGCACACCGCAAAACAATCGTCACGTGACCGACGTACCTGAAACTTCCTCACGCGATCCGCTTTCCTGCCGATAACCACATCAAGATCGAACGCAGCACCACCTATATCAGCTATGGAGAATCCAGGATCATGAGCCCCGTCCCTCTGAAGTCTCTCACTCGTCAGCCCATCGACGCCATCCTCCCTAACCTCGTCGAGCTCGTCGCCCTTCACGGAGGCTGGCTGCTCGGTCGTAAACCAACTTCCCCAACCTCGGTCGAACTCGAACTCGACCTCCGGCTCTGTTCCGTCTTCGAGATCTACTCCGCCCTTCTCGCCTCCGGACTCGAACTCAATCGCGACGCTCACGTCACGCTCGTCGGCTTCTGCGCGTCCCTGTGGCACACCGAATGGAGTCTCGCGCGCAATCGTGCCCTCTCGTTTCGCCTCGAAATCCGCTATGTCTCCGCCCTCACCCCCGCTCTTATCACCTCGGCCCAGCTCCGCTCCCTGGCCTAGGCACCGCAGCACCAACCAAACCAACACGAACGCCCTCGCCATCATGCATCCGCCCTCACATACCGTCCGCCCCCGGTCTAAACTCAAGTCAGCATGACCCGCCTCTCCTCCTTCCGCGACTTCGACTGGGTTCTCCTCGGCTTCGTCCTCATCCTCTCCGTCATCAGCGTGCTTGAGATCAGCTCCGCCACCCTCCATACCAAATTCCACGGCTTCGAAACCAAACAGGTCGGCTTCCTCGCCGTCGGCCTCGTCCTCATGTTCCTCACCTCGCTCATCGACTACCACCGCCTCATCGACATCGCCGCGAGCGCCTACGCCGTCTCGATCTTCGCCCTCCTCGCCGTCCTCGCCGTCGGCAGCAAAGTCATGGGCGCCCGCCGCTGGATCAAGCTCCCCGGCGGCATCCACTTCCAGCCCTCCGAGTGGGTCAAACTTGTGCTCATCGTCGCCGTCGCCCGCTTCTTCTGGAACCTCAGCGGACGCGACCTCACCTGGCCTGACATCGGCAAAGCCTTCGCCCTCGTCTGCGTCCCCATGCTCATGGTTCTCAAACAGCCCGACCTCGGCACCGCCCTCACCTACGTCCCCATCCTTGTCTGCGGCCTCCTCCTCGGCGGCATTCGCCCCAAACAGGCCGGCATCCTCCTCCTCGGCTTCACCCTCCTGCTCGGCATCGGATGGTCCTCCGGAAAGCTCCTCAAGCCCTACCAGAAGGCCCGCCTTACCTCGTTCATGAACCCGGACTCCGACCCCAAAGGCTCCGGATACCAGATCCGCCAGTCCCTCATCGCCGTCGGCTCCGGTGGCGTCTGGGGCAAGGGCGCCCACCGCGGCACACAAACCCAAGGCGACTTCCTCCCCATCCCCTACACCGACTTCATCTTCGCCGCCTTTTGCGAAGAACATGGCTTCGTCGGCGCCATCGGCGTCCTCGTCCTCTACTTCCTCATCCTCATGCGCCTTATCCAAAACGCCCAGACCGCCTCCGACATCCCGGGCGCCTTTCTCATCATGGGCATCGTCTCTGTCATCCTCTTTCAAATCGCCGTCAACGTCGGCATGGTCATCGGCCTCATGCCCGTCACCGGCATCCCCCTTCCCCTTATGAGCTACGGCGGCTCCTCCGTCCTGTTCACCTTTCTCGCCCTCGGCATCGTCATGAACATCCGAATGCGCCGCTTCGTCAACTGAATCCAACCGCCCGGTATCCCTCACGTCCCTAGCCGGAAACAACGTGCACCTCTGCCCCTCCGCGCCGGAGGGAGCGCACCACCGTTAGCCCCGTCCTCATCCCCGCAGCCCAGCATCATAAACTGGGCACCCCAGGAGGACACAGCAACATGACGGAAGCAACAAGCCGCGTAGCCCTGGTCACCGGAGCATCCCAAGGCATCGGCCGAGCCTGCGCCCTCGAACTCGCGCGCGACGGCGCCCTCGTCGCCCTCGCCGCCCGCAACCTCGATAAACTCGCGGTTGTCGCCGACGAGATCCGCTCCTCCGGCGGCACCGCCGAAATCTTCTCGCTCGACGTCGCCGACGAAGCCTCCATCAAACTCTGCGTCAAATCCGCCGCCAGCCGCCTAGGCCCCATCCATATCCTCGTCAACAACGCCGGCATCACCCGCGACGGTCTCTCAATGCGTATGAAGCGCGCCGACTGGGACGACGTCCTCCGCACCAACCTCACCGGCAGCTTTCTCCTCGCGCAGGCCGTCATGCCCCCCATGCTCAAGGCCCGCTCCGGCCGCATCATCAACATCAGCTCCGTCGTCGGCGAAACCGGCCAGGCCGGCCAGGCGAACTACGCCGCCTCCAAAGCCGGTCTGCTCGGCCTCACCAAATCCCTCGCCCGCGAGCTCGCCTCACGCGGCATCACCGTCAACGCCGTCAGCCCCGGATACATCGAAACCGCCATGACCGCCGTCCTCACCGACGACCAGAAACTCGCCATGACCAGCCACGTCCCGCTCGCCCGCGCCGGCACCGACCTCGACATCGCTCACGCGGTCGTCTTCCTCGCCTCCGACCGAGCGGGCTACATCACCGGCCACACCCTGGACGTAAACGGCGGCATGTACATGGGTTAGCCCGCCTCCCCAACCTGTCACCTCGACCGAAGTGGAGAGACCTGCAGTTGTCTTTCCTCGGCCATCAACGAACAGGATGCACCACAAACCCGGGTGCCCCATCCTCCGCGACAGCCTTACCGTCGTGAAGGGTGGGGTATTCGTGCGGACACGCGCGAACCGCTCCCTGCCCTAAGTCTTTCGGCCTGTTAACTCGCCAGTTATCAACCACCCTGATCCCCAACCCCCAACCCACTTCAACCATTCCTTGAACAAATCCCGCCATCTCACTGCGCCCGAACCTCGCCGGGTACACCAGGGCCCATCTCCCAAGATATCGATTGACCCGCACCCTACGGCTCGGTAGCGTACGGCCTATGGCTGATATGGAGACCTTTCCCCGCAACGCATCTCTCCCCGAACCCGAAGAGCCGCTCGCCCGAAACATCGGCAGCACCATCCGCGGCTACCGTCTCGAAAAGGGGATGTCGCAGGGAGACATCGAAAAACGCACAGGCCTCCTCCGCTGCTACCTCTCGCGCGTTGAAAACGGACACACCATCCCGTCGCTCGAAACCCTCCAGAAGATCGCCAAAGCCCTCAACCTCCAGCTCTCCGAGTTCTTCGCCGAAGGCTCCGCCGGCAAGGACATCTCCGGCCTCAACCTCAACGAGGACGAGATCCGCTTCCTCACCCAGATCCAGCGCTACTCCGCCAACCTCAGCGAAGCCGACCGTCGCCTCCTCCTCTCCATGGTCCGCAAATTCGCCCAAACCTCCCTCGCCTAAAGCCATCGCCCGTTCCGTCGGCCCTGCGCCACCAGCGATGGACGTGCGACCACCGCCCCCGGGTGAACCGCTCTTCCCAACCCGTCCTCCCGACCGAAGCTCCACCGCGGAGTGTGTGCACCCGCCCGCTAGAGCGGTTCTCCTGTAGGTGTATAGCGAAACACGGGTCTCATGGCCGTTTTCCCTAATGAAAACGGCACTCCAACACTCTATCCGGCTCACAGGAACAGGAGAGCCGCTCTAAACTAACACTCAGCGTGCACCCCGTCCTCCTTCACCTCGGCCGCACCATCCTGCCCACCTTTGGCCTGCTCGCGGCCCTCGGCCTCATGGCCGCGCTCTCCCTTACCCTCCGCTCCGCCCCTCTCGCCGGCCTCCTCCCCGACGCACTCTGGAACGCCACCCTCTTCCTCATCGCCGCAGCCTTTCTCGTCTCGCGTCTCCTCCTCATCGCCGCCAACCTCCACAGCTTCCTCCACTACCCCGTCCTCGTCCTAACCCGGCCTTCGCTCACCGCCACCGGTCTCCTCCTCTCCGCCCTCGCTAGCCTCGCTTACCTTAAGCTCCGCCGCATCCCGCTCCTGCCCGCCCTCGACGCCTGGGCCGCCCCGGCCACCCTCCTCTGGGCCTTTCTCGCCCTGGGACACCTCGCCGAAGGCTCCGACCCCGGCCTCCCCAGCCGAGCCCCCTGGGCCGTCCGCGTCCCACTCGATCCCGACCTCCAGATTCCCGTCGCCCTGTTCGTCTCGCTCGCCGCCCTCGGGATCACCGCCCTCAACCTCCGGCAACTCCGCCGACCGCACGCCCCCGGCCACATCGCCGCGCTCGCCCTGGCGCTCACCGGCCTCGCTCAGTTCCTTCTCAGCTTCCTCCGTCAACCCTTCCCGTACGACCCCAACCTCCCCGCTCTACCACTCGACCCCATCCAGATCCTCGCCCTCGGCATGCTCCTCCTCGCCGGCATCCTCGCCCTCATCACCACCCCGCTCTCCCGTCCATCCCCGAACGCCCGCCAGATGGAGCCCCGCTGATGCCCTCCCAAAACATGCTCCCCAAAGGCCACCGCCACCGCTCCGTGCGCCCCGCCTACGTCGCCACCCGCGGCGTCGATCTACCCTCCACCCCAGAAATCCCCGCCCTTGACCTCCACCTCTCCGACGACCCCAGGGAGCCCAACCTCCACACCATCACCGTCCCGCCCGTCGCCGCCGGCCTCCGCCTCGACCAGTACCTCGCCCAGGCCATCCCCGAGATCTCCCGCTCCCGCGTCCAGCTCCTTATCGAGCACGGCCAGGTCCAGGTCAACAATCTCGCGGCCAAGCCCAAACAAAAACTCAACCCCGGCGATACCGTCGCCATCTCCGGCGCACCCCACCCACCGCCGCTCAATGCCACCCCCGAAGACATCCCGCTCGCCATCGTCTTTGAAGACCCATACCTTGCCGTCATCGATAAACCCGCCGGCATGCAGGTCCACGCCGGAGCCGCCGCCCACAGTCCCGAAACCGCTGATCCCCGAACGTCCGGAACCCTCGTCAACGCCCTTCTCCACCACTTTCACGGCCAGCTCTCCACCACCGGCGGCGATCTCCGCCCCGGCATCGTCCACCGCCTCGACAAACAAACCTCCGGCCTCCTCCTTGTCGCAAAAGACGACGTCACCCACCGCCAACTCGCGGACCTCTTCGCCGCCCGCGAAGTCCACAAAACCTACCTTGCCCTCGTCCACGGCAACCTCGCCCGCACCGACATCACCGTCGATCTCCCCATCGGCCGCGACCTCGTCCGCCGCACCCGCATGACCACCCGCCGACCTCTCGGCAGCCCCGGCGTCCGCTCCGCACGCTCCCACATCCACGTCCTCGATCGCCTCCAAACCCCCTCCGGCCCCTTCACCCTCGTCGAAGTCACCATCGAAACCGGCCGCACCCACCAGATCCGCGTCCACCTCCAATCCCTCGGCCACCCCGTCGTCGGCGACACCCTCTACGGCGCCCCCCGTGAGATCCGCGCGGACCTCGCCCTCCCCCGAAACTTCCTCCACGCCGCCCGGCTCTCCCTCACCCACCCCCGCACCGCCCAGCCCCTCGCCCTCGAAAGCCCACTCCCCCCCGACCTCACCACCTTCCTCCACAACCTCCGCACCCCCAACTGAAAACTTACAACTACTAACTGACATCTGAAAGAAACTCAGAACCTCCACTCACAACCAGCAGTGGAGACCACCACCAACCCTCACGCACCTCCCCCGCCATCCGCAATCCCGCCCCGTCTCCGCTAAAATCAAGCGGTGATCGCCCTTTTTCGCCGCTCGCCGCAAGCCCCCATCGCCCTCCTCGTTCTCCTCCTCTCCGCCGCCCTCCAAGCCCAGGCCCCGACCCAACCCGACCAGCTCCCCGACGCGCCCTCCACCCCGCGCCCTGCTCCACCCGCCGTCCGGCCCGCCCCGG
>CAXTYQ010000033.1:25135-32005 GCA_964248505.1 uncultured Acidobacteriaceae bacterium | reverse complement strand
AGGGGTCCTTCGCTTTGCTCAGGATGACGACGGTGGAACGAGCAACGGCAAGGGCGACTACAGGGGTCCTTCGCTTTGCTCAGGATGACGGCGGTGAAACGGGCAACGGCAAGGGCAAACGCAGATTCCCTTCGGGAATGACAACCAGAAGGCAAGGGCAAGGCAAGAGCAACGGCAACTGCAAAGGCGACTACAGGGGTCCTTCGCTTTGCTCAGGATGACGACGGTGGAACGAGCAACGGCAAGGGCAAAGGCGACTACAGGGGTCCTTCGCTTCGCTCAGGATGACGGCGGTGAAACAGGCAACGGCAACGGCAACAGCAACAGCAGATTCCCTTCGGGAATGACAACAAGAAGGGCAACGGCAAGGGCAAGAGCAACGGCAACTGCAAAGGCGACTACAGGGGTCCTTCGCTTCGCTCAGGATGACGGCGGTGGAACGAGCAACGGCAACGGCAAACGCAGATTCCCTTCGGGAATGACAACCAGAAGGCAAGGGCAACAGCAGATTCCCTTCGGGAATGACAACCAGAAGGCAAGGGCAACAGCAGATTCCCTTCGGGAATGACAACCAGAGGGGCAAGGGCAACGGCAAGGGCAACGGCAAGGGCAACGGCGACTACAGGGGTCCTTCGCTTCGCTCAGGATGACGACGGTGAAACGAGCAACGGCAACTGCAAACGCAGATTCCCTTCGGGAATGACAACAGGGCCGGCGTATGGTGGGGGACGGAGGTTTTCTGTGATGGATCGTCGATCGTTTTTGGTGGTTGCCGCGAGTGCTTCGATGGCGCCGGGTCGGTTCGGCCTGGCGAGTTCACCGGTGGCGGGGAGTACGCCGGTCGGCGGGGGTTCGCGCGGGCGGATCAAGAGCTTTGAGTATCGCGGCGTTCGACTTGGCGGGAGTCTGGGGGGCAGTCTGGGGGAGAGCCGGTTTCAGCGGCAGGTCGTCTTGACGCGGGAGCGTTACTTTAATCTCTCGGACGATGATGTGCTGAAGGGATTTCGTCGGGCAGCGGGGCTCTCGGCGCCGGGCAATGATCTGAAGGGGTGGGCTCGGAATAACTCGGGGGCTACGTTTGGGCAGTGGATCAGTGGGATGGCTCGGCTGAGTTGCGCGACGGGGGATGCCGATCTGCGGGCGAAGGCTATCCGGCTTGCGACGGAGTGGGAGAAGACGCTCCCGGCGGACGGCAATGCGCGCATGGACACCTACTCTTGGGAGAAGATGTCGTGCGGGTTGGTTGATCTTGGGGTTTATGCGGACTATCCGCATGCGCTGGAGATCCTGGAACGGATTACGGTGTGGGCTGGGGCGCATTTTGACCGGTCGCGCTCGCCGGCGACGGAGGCGGACCGCGACGGTCGGCGGCCGCACGGGACTCTGGAGTGGTACACGTTGCCTGAGAACAGCCTGCGCGCCTATGCGATCACGGGCAACAAGATGTTTCTGGAGTTTGCCAACCTTTGGCTGTATCCGAGCTACTGGAACAAGTTTGCCGACACGGACCGGCCGAGGGGGGTTGAGTTTCTGCACTCTTACAGCCATGTGAACACGCTGTGCGGCGCGGCGATGATGTATGAGGTGACGGGGGACCCGAGGTATCTTGCGATCCTACGGAATTTTTACAGCTGGGTCCGTGGGACGCAGACGTATGCCTCGGGCGGCTACGGTCCGGGGGAGTGGAGCGTGCCGGCGGATGGGTCGCTGGGGCGGGCGCTGGACCTGCGGCTGGATACGGCGGAGATCCCGTGTGGGTCGTGGGCGGGGTTCAAGCTGTCGCGCTACCTGATGGGGTTTACGGGCGAGGCGCGGTATGGCGACTGGGCGGAGACGCTGCTGTACAACGGCATTGGAGCGGCGCTGCCGGTGGAGGCGGACGGACGGACGTTTTACTATGCGGACTATCGCGTGGGCATGGGGGCGAAGACGTTTTTCTGGGATGAGTGGCCTTGCTGCTCGGGAACGTACATCCAGGCGGTGGCGGACTTCCACAATCTGCTTTATTTCCATGATGAGGACGGTGTTTACGTGAACATGGCGGTGCCTTCGACGGCCGAGTGGACGCAGGCGGGGCAGACGGTTCGGCTGACGCAGGAGACTCGGTTTCCGGAGGCGGAGGAGACGAGGCTGCGGGTGGAGGTGGAGCGGCCGGCGGAGTTTGCGGTGCGGGTTCGGGTTCCGAGCTGGAGCGACGATGCTTCGGTGATGGTGAATGGGGAGGCGGTTGCGGGGGCGAAGTGCGTGGCGGGAGAGTGGGCGACGGTGCGGCGACGATGGCAGACGGGGGACGTGGTCGCGGCGCGGTTTCCGATGCGCGCGCGGTTGGTGCCGGTCGATGTGCAGCATCCTGAGCGGGTGGCGGTGATGTATGGTCCGTTGTTGATGGCGCAGGATGCGCGGTTTTCGTTTCCGCTGAATGGGGAGGCGGGGGATCTGGCGCGGCGTCTGCGGCGGGCTGCGGGGTCGGGTAAGGAGGACGCGTTGGTGCTGGAGCTGGGGCCGAGGTCCGCGGCGCGGCTGGATGAGGGTGGGGAGAAGTCTCGGACGGAGCCGGCGGAGGTTGATGAGGGTGGGCAGAAGGTGGGTGGGCTGCGGCCGTTTTCCAGTTTTGGCGAGCGTCAGCCGTACCGGGTTTACTTTGATCTGGATAAGCCGCGGTTTCTTTGAGCGCTGGGGGACTGGGTCGGCGGTTGGTAGCATAGGAGGATGCCGGATGCGGGTTTGGTGCAGCTTGGCGGGGCGGGGGCGGGGCCGCCGACGGAGCTGATCTTTGGGGATTGGTACCCGGCGGTGCGGGCGCGCGAGTTGAAGCGGGGGCGGACGTCAAAGGCGCTGCTGCTGGGGCTGCCGTTGCTGCTGGGAAGGACGGGCGAGGGTCGGGTGTTTGCGATGCGGGACCTGTGTCCGCACCGGGGGATACCGCTGTCGGCGGGGTGGTTTGATGGCGAGACGGTGGCGTGCAAGTACCACGGATGGAGGTTTGATCCGATGTCGGGGCAGTGCCGGGAGATTCCGTCGCTGACGTCGGCGGACACCTTGGACCCGACGAAGATTTATGCATCGGCGTTTCCGGCCGAGGAGCGGGACGGGTACTGCTGGGTGTATGTGCCGGGGCCGGGGGTGGGTCGGGTGCGGGGCGATTTGCCGGCGGTGCCGGAGTTGCCGAAGTTTTCGGAGCGGTTTCGGAGCGCGCATCTCGAGGCCGATCTGCCGTGCAACGTCGATCACGGGATTATTGGGCTGATGGATCCGGCGCATGGGCCGTTTGTCCATCAGAGCTGGTGGTGGCGGAGCCGGGCGAGTATTCACGAGAAGGAGAAGCATTTTGAGCCGATTGCCGAAGGGTTTCGGATGTCGGCGCATGCGCCTTCGGGCAACAGCGCGCCGTACAAGCTGCTGGGGGTGTACGGCGAGCCGATCACGACGACGATCGACTTTGTCCTGCCGAACCGGCGGTTGGAGACGATTCGCTGTGGGGGGAAGTGGTTTTCGAGCTTGACGACGGTGACGCCGGTGACCGCTTCGACGTGTCGGATCGATGTGTTGGCGGCTTGGAATGTGTTTTACCACGTGCCGTTTGTGACCGCGATCGCGAGGTATTTTGGGGAGCGGTTTGTTGGGCAGGATCAGCAGACGATGGTGGAGCAGGCGGAGGGTCTGCGGTTCAATCCGGGCCTGATGCTGATTGACGACGCGGACAAGCCGGCGAAGTGGTACTTTGCGTTGAAGCAGCGGCGGCTCAAGGGGGTGGGGGAGCATCCGCTGGATGGGCCGGTGACGCTGCACTGGCGGAGCTAGAGCGGGGCTGGTTCGGGCGTGGGCTCGGTGGGCTGGATCTGGTCTGGGATCAGTTCTGGGCTGAGGCGGAGGGCGAGGCCGAGTTTGTGGAGGTCGGAGCGGTGTTTTTCGGGCCAGGCGGAGGTTTGGCCTTGTTGGACGAGGTCGTTCCAGATGTTTTGGGCTTGCCAGAGGTTGACTTCGAAGGGGAGTTCGGCGACGGCCTGGGCGATGCTGAGGGCGGTCTGGAGGGCTCGGAGGAGGGACCGGTCGGCTCGGTCGGAGGGGTTGCGCTCGATGGCTGCGCCGGCTGCGTCGAGGGCGATCATGGCGCGTTTGAGGCGCTGGGCGGCGGAGAAGCTGAGGACGGTGGTGTCGAGGGTGACGCGGTCGGCCCCGGCGCGGGCGAGGAGGTTGGCGAGCTCGTCCCGGTTGAAGACTTCGGCTTCGAGGGCTCGGCGGAGCTGGGCGTTGACGGCGAAGTTGGCGGCGAGCGAGAGGGCGGGGGGAACGCCGATGCCGGCCTCGGTGAGGTAGTGGAGGAGGGAGCTGTGATCCTCGTAGATCTCGCGGATGGAGGTTTCCATCTCGGACAGGGTCTGGTCGAGGACGGTGGACAGGATGCGTTCCTGCTCGTCGCGGAAGAGGGATGTGAGGGAGAAGGCGGTTTCGCCGAAGAAGCGGTCGATGAGGCGGATGACCTCGGGGATGTCGGCGCGGCGGAGGGCTTCGCGGCAGGAGTTGGAGAAGGTGTGGAAGGCTTTGGTTTCGGCTGAGTTGGCGGGGGTGAAGGACTTTACGGCGGCGGAGAGGTTCTGGTCGCCGAGGTGGAGGACGGCGTAGAGGAAGATTTCGGTTTCTTCCGTGGAGCGCGATCGGATCTGGGCCTGGCCGAGGGCGACGCGGCTTCGGCCGGAGCTGAAGATTTCGTGGGCGCAGCGGTGGATGTCGAAGCCGAAGAGTTCGCCGTGCTCGGGGTAGGCGCGGAAGATGGAGGAGATGGCGTAGTGGGCGGCGACTTGGGGGAGGCCGACGCGCATGGAGGAGATGAGGCGGCGGTAGATTTCGGCGCCGTCGGCCTGGGAGGGGACGTTGCTTTTGGCCTGGGCGAGCCGGTCGAGAAAGGCGGATTCGAGATCGGGGGCGGATTCGGGGAAGAGTTGGTGGGCGAGCTGGAGGACGCGGCCGGCGTAGGCGAGGATCTGGACGGTTTCGATGCCGGAGATGTCGTCGAAGAACCAGCCGCAGGAGGTGTACATGAGGAGGGCGTTGCGCTGGAGTTCGAGGAGTTGCCAGACCGCCATGCGATCGGCGGTGGAGAGGGGGCGGAGGGTGTGCTCGGCGAGGAAGCGTTCGCGGGTGGCGGGGGAGGTGTCGAGGAGGACGCGGATGTAGAGGTCGCGGGCTGCCCAGAGGTCTCGGAGTAGAGGGGCGGCGAGGTGTTCGGAGAGCGGGATGAGGGTGTCGCGGAGGTGGTCGAGGGCTTCGCGGAGGGGTCGGCGCCAGCGCTGGTTCCAGCCGGGTTTGCCGCCGTTGCAGCCGCAGTCGGAGCGCCAGCGTTCGATGCCGTGGGCGCAGGACCAGGAGCTGTCATCGACGACGACGGCCTCGGACTCGGGCGGGAAGTTGGCGAGGAATTCGGCGTAGTTGGTGAGTTGGGCGTCGGTGTTCTCGCGGAGGGAGCGGAGGGCGGAGCTGAGGGCCATTTCGCCGTGTTTGTGGTGGTGGCCGTAGCTTTCGCCGTCGGTGGCGACGTGCGAGATCTGGGGGCCGGGGCGGTTGTGGTCGAATCCGCCGAGGAGGCGCCGGGCGAAGTCTTCGCCGTTGTTGAGCAGGCCTTCAAAGGCGATGGCGCGCGAGTTTGGGCCGTTGTAGAAGAAGACGGCGATGGATCGTCCGCTATCGAGAGGGACGGTGTAGGGGTGGGTGGGATCGACGGTGCTGTGCGGGGTCTCGGTCCAGGGGTGGGGATGTGCGTCTGAAGCTGTCGATTTCGGGCGGACGCGGGCGCACTGGTTGGGGGCGAGGACGGTGAAGCGGATGCCTTCTTGGGCGAGGAGGTCGAGGGTCTGGCGGTTGACGGCGGTTTCGCTGAGCCACATGCCTTCGGGGCGGCGGCCGAAGCGGTGTTCGAAGTCGGCGATGCCCCAGCGGATCTGGGTTTGGGCGTCGCGTCGGCTGGCGAGGGGAAGGATGATGTGGTTGTAGGCCTGGGCGAGAGCGGAGCCGTGACCGCCGAAGTTGGCGGCGCTGGCATGGTCGGCGTCGAGGATCATGCGGTAGGTGCGGGGGGCTTTGCTCTCGAGCCAGGAGAGCAGGGTGGGGCCGAAGTTGAAGCTGATTTCGCTGTAGTTATTGACGATCTGGATGATTTGGCGGTCGCGGTCTTCGATGCGCGAGGCGCCGTTGGGGGCGTAGCACTCGGAGCTGATGCGTTCGTTCCAGTCGTGGTAGGGGGCGGCCGAGGTCTGGAGTTCGACGGCTTCGAGCCAGGGGTTTTCGCGCGGCGGCTGGTAGAAGTGTCCGTGGATGGTGACAAAGCGTTGGCTGGAGTTGGAGGGGGGCTGGGACGACCGGTGGCCGTTACCGTTTGCTGAGTGGGGCATGTGAGGTGGAGCTCTCCGGCTTTGGACAGTGGTGCTCCACCGAGCTTACGGGCAGCTGGCGGATTTGGGTATGCACCGAAAGGTGTAGGGGGGAGGCTGAGAGGCTGGAGCGGATTCGGTGATGGTATGAAGAACAAACAACCCCAAGGACAACAGCAGATTCTCTTCGGGAATGACAACAAGAAGAGCAAGGGCGACAGCAGATTCCCTTCGGGAATGACAAGGAGAAAGGCAAGGGCGACAGCAGATTCCCTCCGGGAATAACAACAAGAAAGCAAGAACAACAGCGGATTCCCTGCGGGAATGACAAGGAGAAGCAAGAACAACCGCAGATTCCCTTCGGGAATGACAACAAGAAAGGCAAGGGCGACAGCAGATTCCCTCTGGGAATGACAACAAGAAGGGCAAGGGCGACAGCAGATTCCCTTCGGGAATGGCAACAAGAAAAGCAAGGGCGACAGCGGATTCCCTTCGGGAATGACAA
>CAXTYQ010000033.1:0-25035 GCA_964248505.1 uncultured Acidobacteriaceae bacterium | reverse complement strand
GGCAACAAGAAAAGCAAGGGCGACAGCGGATTCCCTTCGGGAATGACAACAAGAAGAGCAAGAACAATCGCAGATTCTCTTCGGGAATGACAACAAGAAAGGCAAGGGCGACAGCAGATTCCCTTTGGGAATGGCAACAAGAAAAGCAAGGGCGACAGCGGATTCCCTTCGGGAATGACAACAAGAAAGGCGAGGGCGACAGCGGATTCCCTTCGGGAATGACAACAAGAAAGGCAAGGGCGACAGCGGATTCCCTTCGGGAATGACAACCAGAAGGGCAAGAACAACAGCGGATTCCCTGCGGGAATGACAACAAGAAGGGCAAGGGCAACAGCAGATTCCCTTCGGGAATGACAACAAGAAAGCAAGAACGACAGCAGATTCCCTTCGGGAATGGCAACAAGAAGAGAAAGGCAACAGCAGATTTCCTTTGGGCATGACAACAAGAAGGGCAAGGCAACAGCAGATTTCCTCTATGTCGATACCTGAAGTTGGCTTAGTTGGGGGACGGAGGTTTGGCGGAGGCGAGATCGCAGGCGCGCCACATGTACCAGCTGGCGACGGATCGCCAGGGGCGCCAACGATCTCCGCGGCGGAGCAGGATGTCGGGTTTGGGGAGGTCGGCGGGGGTGACTTTGTCGGTGGGTTTGAGTTTGCCGAAGGTGAGCGCGAAGCCTTTGCGGACGGCGTAGTCGTCGACGGGGAGGACGTCGGGGCGGCCGAGGCGAAAGATGAGGAGCATCTCGACGGTCCATTTACCGACGCCCCTGACTTGTGTGAGGTGCTCGATGATTTGGTCGTCCGAGAGGCGGCGGATCTGGGCGAGGGTGGGGACGGTGCCGTCGATGGTTTTTGCGGCGAGGTCGCGGAGGGCGAGGCATTTGTTGTGCGAGAGGCCGGCGGCGCGGAGCTGTTCGTTGGGGGCTTCGAGGAGGTGTATGGGGGAGGGATGTTGGCCGAGGCCGGCGACCGGAGCGAAGCCTTCGATGAGGCGGGCGTGGATGGCGGCGGCGGCTTTGCCGTGAAGTTGCTGGTAGAGGATGGAGCGGACGAGCGCCTCGAAGGGCGACTGGGTTTGGGGGAGGCGGAGGTTGAAGGGTCCGGCGCGGGTGATGAGGCGACCGAGTTTGGGGTCGGCGGCCGAGAGCGCCCGGATGGCCTCGTCGGCGTTGTACGGCGGGCGGCGGGATCGGAGCGGATCGGGCATCTGGCGATCTTACTGGCGGGCCGGATTTGCGGAGGGAGAGTTTATGGGGGGCTCTGGCGTGCGGGTGGCTCGGGCGTGTATATAGAGGTACGGATCTGGAGTTTGGGCGTTTGGAGCTGGAGCTCTCTCCTGGCGCGGATTCGGGGATGGTTTGGAGAACAAACAACACCAAGGACAAACGCAGATTCCCTTCGGGAATGACAACAAGAAAAGCAAGGCAACAGCAGATTCCCTTCGGGAATGACAACCAAGAAGGCAGAAGAACAGCAGATTCCCTTCGGGAATGATAATAAGAAGGGCAAGGCAACAGCAGATTCCCTTCGGGAATGACAACAAGAAGAGCAAGGCAACAGCAGATTCCCTCTGGGAATGACAACAAGAAAAGCAAGGCAACAGCGGATGGGCGTCTAGGGGCGTTTTTGGCGGTTCCGATTTGGGAGAGAAGAGCGGGCTCCGGAGCTCCTTTGGAAATCAGGGTTCGATAATCGATGCCTCGCCGATGAATTGTTTGGTCCAGCGCGGACCTGGTCGTAAAGTGAAAGAGAGCCGCTGCTATACTCAGCTTTCGTTAGAACAAAATGGATCTCTCGCGCGGACGTTGGCCGGGATTTGTTTTGGAGTTCGACCAAAACCCATCGAGCACGACCTCAGATTTTTGATGAAAAGGGAGCAGGACCCTCGCCATGCCGCAAGTTTTTGATCGCAGTTCCAATGCTCTGGCTCGGGCGAGCCTGGTGTTGACTGGCCTGATTGTGATTGCGCTCGGGGTGACGCTGGATCAGTTGCAGCGGTCGCCCTGGGTGACGCGGCAGGGTCAGCGACCGGAGCAGCCGGTTCCGTTCAGCCACAAGCACCATGTGCAGGGTTTGGGCTTGCAGTGCCAGTACTGTCACACGCAGGTGGAGAAGGCGGCGTATGCCGGGGTTCCGCCGACCAAGACGTGCATTAACTGCCATGCGCAGATCTGGACCAACGCGCAGCTGCTGGAGCCGGTGCGACAGAGCTGGGCGACGGGGGCTTCGGTCCCGTGGATTCGGGTGCACGACCTGCCGGACTTTGTGTATTTCAATCACGAGATCCACGTGAACAAGGGGATCGGGTGCGCTTCGTGCCATGGACGTGTGGACGAGATGCCGTTGATGTATATGCAGAACAGCCTGCAGATGGAGTGGTGCCTGAACTGCCATCGCAACCCGGCGGTGAATTTGCGGCCGACGTCGGAGATTTACAACATGTCGTGGGCGGGGCCGAACCGGGAGAAGCCGGTGTATTGCGCAAAGGTCGCGGACAGCGGGCCGACGGCGCAGCAGGTGACGTGCACGACCGAGGATCCGGGGACGGGAAGAAATCCGGACATTGCGCAGATGGAGAGCCCGATTGGGCAGAGCGGTCTGCCGCGACCACATTCGGGAGCGTACATGGAGCCGCACGCGACCGAGGGGGACGGGAAGACGCTGAGCGATGTTCCGGTTTCGCGGGTGCTGGTGCCGGCGAACTACCAGAAGTTTACGAGTCAGGCCGAGTTGGGCCGGTATTTGACCAAGCAGTACCACATCAGGACACCGAACGAGCTTTCGAGCTGCGAGACTTGCCACCGATGATGAAGAAACAGGCAGTAGATGGAGCAACGACTGGGAGCTCGGCGCCGGGGACGGCAGCAGTGGTTGTGACCGAGATTGCGCCGGCCAAGCTAACGCTGGCCGAGGTGCGGCGACGCCTGGAGGGGAAGTCGGGGCGGCGTTTCTGGAAGAATCTCGACGAGCTGGCGGAGACTCCGGAGTTTGAGGAGTTGATGCGGGAGGAGTTTCCGCGGCAGAGCTCGGGTGTGGGCGAGTGGGTGGATGGGGTGAGCCGGCGGAGCTTCCTGAAGGTGATGGGGGCGTCGCTGGCGATGGCGGGCATGGCGGGGTGCACAAAGCAGCCGAACGAGGAGATTTATCCGTATATTCGGCAGCCGGACGACCTGGTGCTGGGCAAACCGATGTATTTTGCGACGGCGTTTCCGTTTCCGACGGGAGCTGTACCGTTGCTGGTGAAGTCTCAGGAGTTTCGACCGATCAAGGTGGACGGCAACCCGGAGCACCCGATGAGCCGGGGGAAGACGGACGCGATGACGCAGGGGACGCTGCTTGGTCTGTATGACCCGGACCGGTCGCAGCACTCGCTCCTGCGTGGGCAGACGGCGCAGTACACGAAGTTTGCGCAGGAGTTCGCGACGGCGGCGGGCAAGACAAACGGCGGCGACGGGATTTATTTCCTGAGTGAGCCGATCACATCGCCGACGTTGGCAGGGCAGTGGAAGGCGGTGCAGGGGAAGTATCCGCAGGCGCGTCTGGTGCAGTGGAGTCCGGTGAACATGGACGGCGCGCGGGCGGCGTCGAAGGCTGCGTTTGGCGAGTATGTGGACGCGCAGTACAGGTTGGCCGAGGCGGACGTGATTGTGTCGCTGGGCGCCGATTTTTTGAGCAGCATTGCGTTTCCGGGGTTCCTGCCGATGGCGGCCGACTTTGCCGAGCGGCGGAGGTACGAGGAAGACAAGCCGATGAACCGGATGTACGTCGTTGAAGCCATGCCGACGGTGACCGGGTTCAAGGCGGACCATCGGCTGGCGCTGAAGCCGAGCGATATTGAGCGGTTTGCGCAGGCGCTGGCGGGGGGTGGGACGTCGACGGGGCTGGGAAACCCGGAGGCGGACGCGTTTTTGCGCGCGGTGACCAAGGATCTGGCGGCGAGTGGAGGGCGGGCGGTGGTGATCGCGGGGACGCAGGCGTCGCCGGCGGTGCATATGGCGGCGATCGTTCTGAACCAGAAGATCGGCGCGGTTGGAAAGACGGTGGTGTACACGGATACGGTTCAGGCGATTCCGACCGAGCAGAACGCGGACTTCCGGGCGCTGGTGAATCAGATGAACGCCGGCAAGGTGCAGACGCTGGTGATGCTTGGGGTGAACCCGATGTACGACGCTCCGGCCGATCTGGACTTCCCGAGCGCGTTCAGCCGGGTGCCGACGACGGTGCATCTGGGCTTGTATAACGACGAGACGGGGACGGCGTCGGTGTGGCACATCAACCAGGCGCACTACCTGGAGAGCTGGACGGACGCGCGTGCGTACGACGGGACGATCTCGATCGTGCAGCCGATGATCGATCCGATGTACGGCGGGCATTCGGCGCACGAGATCTTTCAGGCGCTGCTCGACGATCCGCAGAGCTCGGCTTCGGATGCGGTGCAGAGGACGGCGCGCACGTATATCCAGGGCGACTTTGCGACGAGCTGGCGAAAGGCGGTGCATGACGGATGGGTCGCGGGGACGGCGTTTCAGCCGCGCGCGGGGCTGACGCCGCGGACGTCCAGCTTGCCGACGGAGATTCAGGCGAGTTCGGCGGACGATGTGATCGAGATCGATTTCCGTCCGGACACCTCTGTGTACGACGGCCGGTTTGCAAATTTGGGATGGATGCAGGAGCTTCCGCGGCAGGTCACGAGCATGAGCTGGGACAATGCCGCGTTGATGAGCTTGCATACGATGGAGCGGATGAAGTTCGAGGAGAACGACTTCGCGGAGATCACGCTTGGGGGGAAGACGATTGGGGCCCCGGTGCTGATGGTTCCGGGGCATCCGGACGGGGTTGTGACGGTGCATCTCGGGATGGGCCGGAGGGTGGAGGCGGGCCGCGTGGCCGCGGGTGTGGGCTTCAACGCGTACTTGATCCGGCCGTCGATGGCGACCGGCGCGGCGGGTGGAGCGAAGCTGGTGAAGGCAAAGGGGACGTACGATCTGTGCGTCACCAAGGTGCATAACATCGAGCATCGCGGGGCGTTTGCGCAGCGCGATCTTGAGCGCAAGGAGTACGACACGAAGGGCACGTATTCGATGGCGGGCCATGAGGCGGAGGAGCGATCGATCATTCGGTACGCGACCGTCTCCGAGGCAAAGGCCGATCCGGACTTTGCGCACAAGGGCGCGAGCGAGACGCTGGTGAACAAGGTTGGGTACGGCGTGCAGGGCGAGGCGCCGACGCCGGAGGAGACGTTTTTCAACGGCACGTGGCGTTACGACAACGTCGACGTCAGCTCCGGTGTGAAGCAGAACAAGTGGGGCATGGCGATCGACCTGAACTCCTGCATTGGGTGCAATGCGTGCATTGTGGCGTGCTATGCGGAGAACAACCTGGCGGTGGTGGGTCGCGACCAGGTAAAGCGCGGGCGCAACATGCAGTGGATCCGGATCGATACGTACTTTGAAGGCGATCTCCATGCGCCGCGCGCGCACTTTCAGCCGATGCTGTGCCAGCACTGCGAGAACGCGGGATGCGAGCAGGTGTGCCCGGTGGGAGCGACGGTGCATACGCCTGACGGCCTGAATATGATGGTGTACAACCGTTGCGTCGGGACGAGGTACTGCTCGAACAACTGCCCGTACAAGGTGCGTCGCTTCAACTTTCTCCTGTATTCGGACTACGACACGGAGAGCTTGAAGTTTATGCGCAATCCGGATGTAACGGTTCGATCGCGCGGCGTGATGGAGAAGTGCACGTACTGCGTTCAGCGCATTGAAACGGCAAAGATCGTCGCCGACCGGGAGAACCGGGCGATCCGCGACGGTGAGGTGGTGACGGCGTGCCAGCAGGTGTGCCCGACCGACGCCATTGTGTTCGGCAATATCAACGACGGGGGGAGCCGGGTAGCGAAGCGCAAGGCAAAGGAGCGCGACTACGAGGTGCTGGCCGACTTGAACTACCGTCCCCGCACAACCTACACGGCTGGTGTGATTAACCCGCATCCGGAGCTGGCATAGATGGCGACCAAAGGACCTCTTCCCGAGACGACGCGCGACCCAGTGCTTGACCCGATGATTGACCCGCGCACGGGCGAATACGCGGTGATTGCGCCGGGGCACAACTTCAGGTCGGTGACGCAGAAGATCGCGGGCATCGTCCTGACGTCGAACACGCCGATTGCGTGGTTTGTGGGTCTGCTGTTTGCGGCGACGGTTGCGCAGGGCGTGGTGATCGGCATCACGTGGCTGGTGCTGACAGGGACCGGCATCTGGGGCGTCACGATGCCGGGCGCTTGGGGATTTGCGATTATCAACTTCGTCTGGTGGATCGGTATCGGCCACGCGGGGACGCTGATCTCGGCCATTCTGCTCCTGTTCAAGCAGACGTGGCGCAACTCGATCAACCGGTTTGCCGAGGCGATGACGATCTTTGCGGTGGTGTGCGCCGGCATGTATCCGCTGATCCACATTGGACGGCCGTGGCTGGGGTACTGGCTGCTGCCGTATCCGAACACGATGAACGTGTGGCCGCAGTTCCGGTCGCCTTTGACGTGGGACGTGTTTGCGGTTTCGACCTACGCGACCATATCGGTGGTGTTTTGGTACATGGGCATGATCCCGGACTTTGGGACGCTGCGCGACCGAGCGACGATGCCCCTGGCGAAGTATTGTTACGGGATCCTGTCGCTGGGATGGCGCGGATCGACGCGTCACTGGATCCGGTACGAGTCGGCTTCGCTGCTGCTGGCGGGCTTGTCGACGCCGCTTGTGCTCTCGGTGCACACGGTGATTTCGTTTGACTTTGCGGTGGCGGCGCTGGCGGGCTGGCACACGACGATCTTTCCGCCGTACTTTGTTGCGGGCGCGGTGTACTCGGGGTTTGCGATGGTGTTGACGCTGGCGATTCCGATCCGGAAGTTTTATCACCTGGAAGATCTGGTGACGCTGCGGCACCTCGACAACATGGCGAAGGTGATGCTTGCGACCGGTTCGATTGTTGGGTACGGATATGCCATGGAGGTCTTCATGAGCTGGTATTCGGCGTCGCACTGGGAGTTTTTCATGATGTGGAACCGGATGTTTGGGCCGATGGGATGGGCGTACTGGATCCTGATCCTGACCAACCTTGCGATTCCGCTGACGACGCTGTGGTCGCGCAAGCTGCGCGTCAATGTGGGGTATCTTTTTTTGCTGTCGTTTGTTGTGAATATCGGCATGTGGTTTGAGCGCTTTGTGATTGTGGTCACGTCGCTCTATCGCGACTACCTGCCGTCGAGCTGGGGAACCTACAAGGCGACGCGTTGGGATTACATGATTTTTATCGGGACATGGGGTCTGTTTACCACGCTGTTTCTGTGCTTTGCCCGATTTCTTCCGATGATTCCGATGTCTGAGATCCGGATGATGCTGCCGCAGACCAAGGTGCGCCGCGGCGGTCCTGAGGCTGAAACTGTTATCAATGAGGCTGTCTGATGCCACCACGCGAGGGAGTCTACGGGTACTTAGCGGAGTTCAACACGCCGGGCGATCTGGTGTACGCGACCGAAGCGGCGAGGCGCGCGGGGTACCGCCGGATGGAGTGCTACACGCCGTATCCGGTGGAAGAAGCGGCCGAGGCTCTGCACTTTCATAAGACGCGGGTTCCGTTGCTGACTTTGCTGGGCGGCGTGATGGGTTTGACGACGGCGTTTTTGATGGAGACGTGGATCTCGAAGTACTCGTATCCGCTGAACGTCGCGGGGCGACCTTTGTTTTCGTGGCCGGCGTTTATTATTCCGGCGTATGAGTGGACGATCCTGTTTGCGGGGTTGTCGGCGTGTTTTGGGATGATTGCGCTGAACGGGATGCCGCAGCTGTATCACCCTCTGTTCAACGCGCCGAACTTCCGTTCCGGGGCAACGACGGACAAGTTTTTTCTGTGCCTGGAGGCGACCGATCCGATGTTTTCGCCGGCGGAGACGAGGAAGTTCTTGGAGCAGTTTCCCGCGGTGTCGGTGGTGGAGGTGGATAACTAGATGCGGAGGCAGGGGACAGCAGGGAACAGGGAACAGGGAACAGCGGGCGGGGGTATGCGGGCGCGGCGTTGGGGCTTGGTTGCGCGGGTGGTGGTGGGTGCGGGGGCGTTGGCGGCTACGCTCAGCCTGAGCGGTTGCCGGCAGGACATGCAGAATGAGCCGAAGTTTTACCCACAGCGCGGGTCGGAGTTTTATCCGGACGGACGATCGGTGCGGCCGCAGGTGGAGAACACGGTGGCGCGCAACCAGCTTCGGGCGGATACGTATTACCACACGGGATTTATCGGCGACGGCAAGGAGGGCGACGGGATGCCGTTTCCTGTGACGCTGGCCGTGTTGCAGCGGGGGCAGGAGCGCTACAACATCTACTGCACGCCGTGCCACTCGCGCGTGGGCAACGGTGCGGGGATGATTGTGCAGAGGGGATACGCGGCGGCGGGCAATCTGAACACGGCTCGTTTGCAGACGATGCCGCTGGGGCATTTTTTCAACGTGATCTCGAATGGGTATGGAGCGATGCCGGATTATACGGCGCAGCTGCCGGTTGAAGATCGATGGGCGGTGACGGCGTATGTGCGGGCGCTGCAGCTGAGCCAGAAGGCGACGGCGGCGGACGTGGCGGCGGGAGCGCATGTGGAGCCGCTGGCCGACATTGCCGAGCGCGAGGGATTTCCGCGGGGCTTCGGCGACGACTGGACGCTTCCGCCGACGGCTGTGAAGGGGACGCCGAGCGGGGACGACTACCCGATCCCGACGGGAACCAGCAATGCTCCGAATGGAGGTCCGCCGGCGGCTTCGCCGCAGCAGATTCCACCGCGGCCGGGACCTCCGACGGCCGGGGCGAACTATGCGAACGGGAAGCAGTAAAAGAGAGCGCGCTCCGGCGGGATTTAGACGGATTTACGGGCAGGGATTTTAGACGGGATCAGGAGCAGGGGTTTAGATCAGATGGCATCGGCACAGGCACAGTTCGGTCATCACGAGCACGCACACGGGGGTCCGCGGGCGATTCCGTCGGACCTGCGCGCGCCGGCGATTGTAGGTGTGTGGCGGACGCGCGCCTTGCTTCTGTCCGGGGTCTTTGGCGTGCTTTCGTTCTTGTTTTTTGTGTGGACGCACGAGGGTCGCAATCACCTCCTGCGGGCGTACCTGATGGGCTACATGATGTGCTTCAGCTTTTCGGGCGGCGGCCTGGTGATGCTGATGCTGCAGTACGTGTCGGGCGGCAAGTGGGGGCTTCTTTTGCGGCGGCCGCTCGAGGCGATGAGCCGAAGTCTGTGGATGGTGCTCCTGATGTTTGTGCCCATCCCGTTTTTCTGGAAGCATTTGTATCAGTGGGCGGCGTTTCCGACGGCCGAAGCGAAGCTGCAGGCGGTGCGCAGCGGCCTGATGACGCAGGAGCAGCAGCTGACGGCGCAGTCGAAGGTGGCGATGTTGAATCCGGGCAGCGTGCTGTTTCAGACGTTTGTGATCTTCGCCGTGCTCCTGACGTTTGTGTACTTCCTGAACAAGTGGTCGCTCCAGCGCGACGCCGACCCGGCGCGTGGAACCGAAGGGAGCTTTGACTACTGGCGCACGAAGACCGAGAACCTTTCGGGGATCGGCATTTTCATCTACGTGGTGCTGCTGACGGTGGGCGCGATCGACTGGATCAAGTCGCTCGATGTGACGTGGTATTCGTCCATCTGGGGTCTGCAATTTCTTGTCGGCCAGGGATACGCCGTGCTCGCGCTCGGTGTGCTGACGGTGATCCTGCTGTCTCGATTTCAGCCGATGCAGACGTTGCTGCGGGTGACCGAGCAGCACGATCTCGGCAAGTTTATGTTTGCCTTTGTGATGCTGAACATCTATCTGACCTTTGCCGAGTTTTTGATTATCTGGTCGGGCAATCTGCCGGACGAGATCCCGTGGTATTTGAACCGTATTCACGGGGGTTGGTGGACGATATGCACGCTGGACGTGGTGTGCCACTGGCTGATTCCGTTCTGCCTGCTCCTGTCGCGCGACCTGAAGCGATCGAAGCACAAGATGATTCTGCTGACGTGTTTTATGATCTTTGCCCGGTGTCTGGACATGTTCTGGCTGATTGAGCCGAACTTCAAGGATGCTGCCGGCAATCTGCATTTGGCCGGGAACGTTGGCATTCTCGCCTATATCACGGTGCCGATCGCGGTGATCAGCCTGTGGATGTGGTTTTATCTCGGTCAACTGCAGGCGCGACCGCTCTTGAACGTAAACGACGCCGATCTTGAAGGAATGTTGGAGCCTGACCATGCCCACTGACAACCATGATCCGAAGCACAGCGCACCGGCGCCTGACAATCGCGCGTCGGAGGATCCGATGAACCCCGGTCCCGGATACGAGACGACGGACGTGAACGTCGGCGGAGTCGTTGTGTTTCTCACCGGCCTGGCCGCGTTTGTCGCCGTCTTTTTTATCTTCTGCTTTGTGATGGGCCGGGTGATCAATACGGCGTTCAAGAAGGAGGACGGACCGGCGAACCAGTGGCATCAGGACCAGGCGCACTCTGCCCGCGCGATGCCGGCCGACAGCAAGCGGCGCGACCTTGAGAGTAATCCGGAGATGGAGCAGAAGGAGCTTGGCCAGATGACGTCGACGTTTCCTCAGCCGCGGCTCGATATCGACGACGGCAACCAGGCGACGGCGGATCTCCATGCGCGCGAGGATCTGTTGCTGGAGCATTACAGCACGGGCAAGGACGGGACGATGCGCATACCGATCGGGCGCGCGATGGAGCTGATTGCGCAGCGCGGTCTGCCGATGGCTCCGTCTGCCGCGGCCGAGGGGGCGCAGATGGCCGGAGATCTTCGACCGGCGGTGTTGAAGCCGTTGACGACCGGCTTTGCCCGCACGGGGTATGAACTTGATGTGATGGAAGGGCGCGCGCAGAAGTTGAGTTATGGACATGCCGAGAACGGGCCGAAGCAGAACCTCCAGGACCGGCGCTGAACGGGGCTCGTCTGTAAGGTTTAAGATGGTGTTATGGCGAGATTTCTGAAGCGAGAGGGACCGATGAAGCTGCTCCGCACAATCCGAACGGTGGGCCTGGCAACGATGTTCTCTGCCGCCTGCTTGCTCCCTGTTGCGGTTGTCGCGCAGGTCTCGTCGTATGGCGACAAGCAGAGCGGACCGAACACGGGCGATCAGCTGCCGACGGTGCTGCAGAGGGTCGGGATTGAGCAGCACCTGAATCAGCCGCTGCCGCTTGAGGAGAGCTTTGTGGATGAGACGGGAAAGACGGTGCGTCTCGGCGACTACTTCGGCAAGCGACCGGCGGTTCTGGCGGTGGTGTATTACAACTGTCCGATGCTGTGTTCGGAGGAGCTTGACGGCCTGACCGGAGCTTTGGAGATGGTGCACTTGACTCCGGGAAAGGACTTCGATGTGATCGTGGTCTCGATCGACCCTACGGAGACGCCGGAGCTTGCGGCGACTACAAAGGCGCGCTACATAAAGCGCTACGGCCGGCCGGAGACCGCGGCTGGGTGGCATTTCCTGACGGGGCAGAAGACGGCGATCGACGCGCTCACAAAGGCGGTCGGATTTGGGTATGTGCGTGTGCCGGGGCCGGACGGAACGCTGTCGCAGTACGCGCACGCAAGTTCGATCGAGCTGGTGACGACGGACGGCAAGCTGGCGCAGTACTATCTTGGCGTTGAGTACTCGCCCAAGGACCTGATGCTTGGCCTGATTGAGGCTTCGGGCAACAAGATCGGATCGCCGGTCGCGAATATTTTGACATATTGCTATCACTATGATCCGCAGACCAACAAGCATTCTCTGGTGGTAGCGCGGGTGGTGCAGTTTGGCGGCATGGTGACGATGGCCGGTCTGGGCGGATTTATGTTTGTGATGTTTCGGCGGGACCTGAAGCTGGGGCGTGAGCACGACCTTACCGATAGGGAAGATGGATAAAGGGTAAACATGGGGATCAGTCCAGTTTTGTGGGAATTTTTGGTGAAGTGGCTCAACGACTCCGCGCTGTTTCCGCGCGAGGCGTCGACGATCGCACCGTATACCGACGCGCTTTACATGTTTTTGCTGTTGATCACGGTTATTGGAACTGCTTTGGTGGCGACGCTGGTGTTTGGCTTCTCGATCCGGTACCGCAAGTCGCGGCACCCGGTGGCCGAGCAGATTGAGGGTTCGACGCTGCTGGAGGCGACGTGGACGATTATTCCGCTCGCTCTGTTTTTGATTGTGTTTGTGTGGGGCGCACTTCTGTACTTCCGGATTTACACGCCGCCGACCAACGCGATGAACGTGTATATCGTCGGCAAGCAGTGGATGTGGAAGGCGGAGCATCCGGGCGGGCAGCATGAGATCAACGCTTTGCACGTGCCGATCGGGCGGCCTGTGCAGCTGACGATGATCTCGCACGATGTGTTTCATTCGTTCTCGATTCCGGACTTTCGGGTGAAGCGCGAGGTGATTCCGGGGCGATACACGACGGTGTGGTTTCAGGCGACCAAGCCGGGGGTCTATCATCTTTTTTGCACGCAGTATTGCGGGACGGATCACTCGGCGATGATCGGCGAAATTACGGCGCTCGCGCCCGAGGACTACGAGAAGTGGACGCAGGAGTCGACCAGCGGGATGTCGTTGGCGCAGAACGGAGAGCGCCTGTTTGCGAGCATGGGATGCAACGCCTGCCACAACGGAAATGCGGCGGCGCGCGGACCTAGCCTGGCGAACGTGTATGGGTCGACGTTGCAGCTGGCGAACGGCAGCCAGGTGCAGGTGAACGATGCGTACCTGCGCGACTCGATCTTGAACCCGTCGCAGCACGTGACGGCCGGATACGCTCCGATCATGCCGACGTACCAGGGTCAGGTGAGTGAAGAGGGCCTGATTGACCTGGTGGAATACATTAAGAATCTGCAGACGAACTACCGTGTGCAGCAGACCTTGACCACATCACAGTCCAACCAGACGACGCCGACGGCGTCAGGAATGGTGAAGCCATGAGCACTGCCTCCACGACGATCGTGAACTTGCCGGACCAGACGACGGCGACGATTCCGAAGCGCAATTACCTGAACAACGAGCACGGTCTGATGAGCTGGCTTTTGACGGGCGATCACAAGCGGATTGCCATGCTCTACCTGATCTCGATCACGTTTTTCTTCTTTATCGGAGGTGCGTTCGCGGGTCTGATCCGGCTGGAGCTTTTGACGCCGCAGGCCGATCTTACGGCTTCCGACACGTACAACAAGATGTTCTCCATGCACGGCATTATTATGATTTTTCTGTTTCTTGTGCCGTCGGTTCCGGCGACGCTGGGGAACTTTTTGATTCCGATCATGATCGGGGCGCGGGATCTTGCGTTTCCGAAGATCAACCTCTTGAGCTGGTATCTGTATCTAATCGGCGGGACGCTGACGCTGGCGGCGCTTGTGCTGGGCGGCGTTGATACGGGGTGGACGTTTACGACGCCGCTCTCGACGCACTACTTGAATACGCACGTCATCACGGCGGCGAGCGCGATCTTTATCGCGGGTTTCAGCTCCATCTTTACGGGCCTGAATTTTATTGTCACGATCCACCGGATGCGCGCGCCGGGGATGACGTGGTTTCGGCTGCCGCTGTTTGTGTGGTCGAACTATGCGGCATCGATCCTGATGGTGCTTGGAACTCCGGTGCTGGCGATCGCGATCGTGCTGGTTGCGCTCGAGCGGACGATCGGCATTGGCGTGTTTGATCCGTCGAAGGGCGGGGATCCGCTCCTGTTTCAGCATCTTTTCTGGTTCTACTCGCACCCGGCCGTGTACATCATGATTCTTCCCGGGATGGGCGTGATCTCGGAGGTGATCAGCACGTTCTCGCGGAAGCGGGTGTTCGGTTACACGGCGGTGGCGTTCTCGTCGGTGGCGATCGCGTTGTTCGGCTTCTTTGTGTGGGCGCACCACATGTTCATCATGGGTGTGTCGAACTACTCGGCGCTGGTGTTCTCTTTGCTGACGATGCTGGTCGCGGTGCCGTCGGCGATCAAGATCTTCAACTGGTCGTTTACGTTGCAGAAGGGGTCGATCACGTTTGAGACGCCGATGCTGTATGCATTTGGGTTTATCGGTCTGTTTACGATCGGCGGTATGACGGGGGTCTTCCTGGGCGCGCTCGGGATGGACATTCACCTGACCGAGACGTACTTTATTGTGGCGCACTTTCACTTCGTGATGGTTGGCGGGATGCTGATGGCGTTTCTTGCCGGCATTCATTTCTGGTGGCCGAAGATGACGGGCCGGATGTACTCGGAGCCGCTCTCGCAGCTGGCGGCGGTGACGACGTTTATCGGCTTCAATCTGACGTTTCTGCCGCAGTTTATTCTGGGGTATCTCGGCATGCCGCGCCGCTACCATTCGTATCCGGCCGAGTTTCAGGTCTTGAATGTGCTGTCGACGGCGGGCGCCACGGTGCTTGGCGTTGGGTACATGCTGCCGTTGCTGTACCTTGCCTGGTCGCTGCGGTACGGCGCGATCGCGGGTGCGAATCCGTGGCAGGCGACCGGCCTCGAGTGGCAGATTCAATCGCCGCCGCTGACCGAGAACTTCATTGAAGTGCCTGTGGTCGATCACGAGGCGTACGACTACGAGTGGCTCGCCAGAAAGACCAGCCAGGAGAGCCAGGAGGTGACCACCGTTGGATAACGCGATCACAGTCTCCCCTTTGACCCCGACGACCTCGTCCGCGGTAGCGGTGGGGGAAGAGCGCCACACGATGGTTTATGTGGAGGGTGAGCACGAGCACGTCACCCTGCCGCAGCATCGGCATCACTTTGAGACCGAAGCGCAGCAGCGGGAAGCGGCGACGTTCGGCATGTGGCTCTTTCTGCTGACCGAGATCATGTTCTTTGGCGGTCTTTTCTTTGCCTATTTGCTGTATCGCAATTGGTATTACCCGGCGTTTGCCGCCGCTTCGAATCAGCTGAACGTCGCTGAGGGGGCCATCAACACGGCGGTTCTGATCACGTCCGGCTTTTGCATGGCTTTGGGCGTATGGGCGGCCGAGGTTCGCAGGAAGAAGTTCCTGGTGATGATGCTTCTGCTGACGACGCTCTTTGGCCTGATCTTCTTGGGCGTGAAGTATGACGAGTATCACGAGAAGTGGGAGAAGCACCACATTCCGGGGAACAACTTCGACATTTCGGAGTTTGTAAACCCGGCGGCGCACGGCATCAAGGACGAGGCACCGCTGGCGCCGGATATGGCGGAGCACACGCAGGTGTTCTTTTCGCTGTACTTTGCGATGACCGGCATGCACGCGCTCCACATGATTATCGGCATTGCTATTTTGGCGTGGCTGACGCTGCGCGCGCACTGGGGCGAGTTCAATACCGGGTACGTCGCGCCGATTGAGAACTTCGGGCTTTACTGGCACTTTGTCGATATTGTGTGGATCTTTCTGTTTCCTCTGCTGTATCTCATCAACCGGCATCCGATTCACTGATGGCGGCGCCTCGGCCGGGACCTCGGGTCGGAGCTCTGCGATCCTTCTAAACTTGCGATCCTTCTAAACTAAGGAAACTTTATGTCGACGCATCCTGAAGATCCAGCCAATGTTACCGACCCGGAGCAGGAGGTCGAGCACATTGTCACGCCGTTCACGTACATGCTGGTCTTTATCGCGCTGCTGGTCGGGACCGGGATCACGGTGGGCGCGGCGTATATCCCCATGGGTCCGTTCAACCCGATTATTGCGCTTGCGATTGCCAGCGCTAAAGCGGTTGTGGTGATCCTGTTTTTTATGCACGTGAAGTTTCAATCGCGTTTGATCAAGATGACGGTTGCCGCCGGCTTTTTCACTTTTCTGGTTCTGATCACGATGACGATGAGCGATTACGTCAGCCGTGCCTGGGGCCGTTGGTAAGCGGCTTGTAGAGCAACTTTGATTGGCAACTTATCTCATTACGGGTGCGGCTGGATTTATTGGATCGCACCTTGCGCAGGCTTTAGTGGAGCGCGGCGAGAGGGTGCGGGCGCTCGATAACTTTGCGACCGGGTCGCGCGAGAACCTTGCGGCGATCCGCGATCGCATTGATCTGGTCGAAGCGGACTTGCGCGACCGCGACGATGTTCGGCGTGCCTGCGAGGGGGTCGACTTTATCCTGCATGAGGGCGCTCTGCCGAGCGTTCCACGGTCGGTTTCCGACCCGCCGCCGAGCCATGAAGCGAACATTGACGGCACGTTCAACGTTCTGGAAGGCGCTCGTCTGGCCGGTGTGAAGCGCGTTGTGTATGCCGCATCTTCCTCCGCCTATGGCGATCAGCCCGGGTTTCCGCGCGTGGAGACGATGCGGCCCGAGCCCATCTCGCCCTACGCCGTGCAGAAGCTGACGGGTGAGCTTTACATGCAGAGCTACTGGCGCGTCTTCGGTCTGGAGACGGTATCGCTACGGTACTTTAACATCTTCGGACCTCGGCAGGACCCGACGAGCGCCTACTCGGGTGTGCTGGCGCGGTTCATCCTGCAGATGCTGCGTGGGGAGCGGCCGATTATTTTTGGCGACGGCGAGCAGAGTCGCGACTTTACGTACGTCGAGAACGTCATTCAGGCAAATCTTGCGGCTTTGGAGGCTCCCGCAACTTCTGTCGCCGGACGTGTGTTCAATATTGCTTGCGGGGAGAACCGTTCTCTCAATGAGGTGTATCAAATGCTTGCGGAGGAACTCCAGTTCAAGGAGCCGCCGGTGTACCAACCCGCACGTGGCGGGGATGTACGCATGTCGATCGCGAGTATCGATGCCGCCCGGCAAGCCTTCGGGTACGGCAATCTGATTGGTTTTAGAGAAGGTCTCGGCCGAACGATCGCCTGGTACCGCAAGCAGCATTTGTAGGGAGGAGATCGACCGATGTCACCGATGGAAGTGTGCGTTGCCAGTACGACGAGTCTGGATGGATGGATACGGGCAGTTGGGGAGCGAACCGCGCACGTCGGCATTGTGGGTCTTGGGTACGTCGGTCTGCCGCTGAGCCTTTTGTTTAGCGAAGAGCGATTTCGGGTGACTGGCTTCGATGTGGACGGAGCCAAGGTGGAGAAGCTGAATCGCGGGGAATCGTATATTTACCGGATCGGTAGGGAAGAGATTGGGGCCGCACGCGAGCGGGGCTTCCGCGCGACCTCGGACTTTGCCGAGATCGGTGATCTGGACGCGGTTCTGATCTGCGTGCCCACACCGCTCAACGACGACCACACGCCGGACATGAGCTACGTTGTTTCGACGATCGAGGCGATCGCGCCGCATCTGCGGGTGGGGCAGCTGGTGGTGCTCGAGAGCACGACGTATCCTGGCACCACGACCGAGATCATCGTCGAGACGATCAATCGGATCTCCGGCGCGAATGTTTTGGTCAACCCGGGCGACGGCGCGTCGGACACGGCTGCGGAGCTCGACGGGATCCTGGTCGCGTTTTCGCCTGAGCGCGAAGACCCGGGCAACGTGGTGACGCCGCGGCGCGAGATCCCCAAGGTGGTTGGCGGTGTCGATCAGCGAGCCTCGGCGGCAGCTGCGGCGCTCTACGGGGCGGTGTTCGAGAAGACGGTCACGATGTCCTCTCCGGCCGCGGCGGAGATGACGAAGCTGCTGGAAAACATCTATCGCTGCGTGAATATTGCTTTGGTGAACGAGATGAAGCAGCTGTGCCTCGAGATGGGCATCGACATCTGGGAGGTGATCGAGGCGGCGTCGACCAAGCCGTTTGGATTTCAGGCGTTTTATCCTGGTCCGGGCGTGGGTGGGCACTGCATTCCGGTCGACCCGTTTTACCTGACATGGAAGGCGCAGCAGTTCGGCTTCAAGACGCGTTTTATCGAGTTGGCGGGCGAGGTGAACGAGGAGATGCCGCGCTTTGTTGTCGAAACGACGCGGCGGGCGCTGGAGGGTCAGGGCAAGGAGATCGCCGGGGCGCGCATTCTGATCCTGGGGGTGGCGTACAAGCGCGACGTGGACGATCTTCGCGAGTCGCCTGCGCTGCGCATTATCGATCTGCTCCGCGACCGGGGGGCGGAGGTGTTGTACAACGACCCGTTCTTCCCGGTTGTGGGGAGCGGCCGGAAGTACGACCTGCAGATGCACTCGGCGCCGCTGGACGATTTGGAGCAGTACGATGCTGTGGTTATCCTGACCGACCACTCGGTCTACGACTTCGACGATATTGTCGATCGGTCGCGGCTGGTGGTCGACTCCCGCAACGCGACTCGATCGATCCACTCTGAAAAGATCGTTCGATGCTAGAGGTTTGGCGGCGGGACCGGCGGGTGAGGGTTCGGATCGTGGCGGGGTGTGCGCGGGCCTCTCTACAGTACGGAAGATTTCCGCAGAAAATTTCTATTTAGCTTGAACATCCGGCGGGGTTGTGCCGATAACACCCCTACGATCTCCTGAAAAGCAGGAGACGGCCGCGTATCCCTGTTTCTTTGTACCGCTTGACGTCCTGCTATGGTCCTCTGTCGCCTTCTCATCTCGTTTGGCCGCCGCCGTTGCAGCCTGCACCCGAGCCGCCGAGGCCGACGTGTCTCGTGGGTAAGAGATTTCTGCTTTGTAGTCGTTGTTGTTTTGCTGTTTGTTGTCTGTCGTTCCGGGGCCGCGCAGGAGAGCTCCGGTCCTGAAGCCCTCGGGACTTCGGCTCCCTCCAGTCGCATCGGGGTGGCTGGATCGAGCGACCACACCGCGCGAACCGAACGCTTTCTCCGGGGACGAACCGCGGTGGGAGCAGCTGCACGCGTACAGGCCGGCTCCGCTGCCGCGCTAACGTCCGCGCGGCCCATGGCGATCAGCAGCTCAGCGAACTCACCCACACCGTTGAACGCAGCGTGGCAGCCTCTCGGCCCGAGCCACGTCGACAGCCTCTTCTACGGCGCGACCTCCGGCCGTGTTACCAGCATTGCGATCGATCCGTCCGACCCATCCGGAAACACGGTGTACGTCGGGACCACGGGCGGGGGCGTCTGGAAATCGACAAACGCCGCCAGCAGCGATCCAGCGAGCGTCAGCTTCGTTCCCTTGACCGACAATCTTCCGGTCTTTGCGTATCAGCAGGAGTACACCACACCCTCCCTCAGCATCGGCGCGCTTAGCGTTTATAACGGCATCATCCTGGCCGGAACGGGTGACCCGAACGACGCCTCGGACTCCTATTATGGCTCGGGGATCTTGCGTTCGGCGGACGGCGGCCTGACCTGGACACTGGCGACGCAAGCGGTCGATAGCTCGGACAGCCACCCGTCGTTTCAGGGGGAAAGCATCGCCGGATTCGCCTGGAGTACCCTGACGCCGAACCTGGTTGTGGTCGCCGTTTCACAGGCGGCGGAGAGCGGTCTGGTCAACGCGGGAAGTTCGACGTACAGCTCCAAGGGCCTGTTTTACTCCACCGATGCGGGCGTGACCTGGCAGATGTCCACCATCACGGACATCGACCAGTGGATCCAGCGGTCACAGCTGTCAGGAAACGCTGCCGGAGGTCTGGCTGTGACTTCGGTGGTCTGGAACCCCGTTCGGCAGCGTTTCTATGCGGCGGTGCGGTTTCACGGCTACTACGAATCGGCCGACGGCATGACGTGGACGCGGGTCGTTCACCAGCCGGGAAGCGGCTTGAGCATGACTGCGTGTCCGAGCTTGCCTGGGAGCTCCGGCAGCCCGGCCTGCCCGGTCTTCCGCGGCGCGCTGGCGGTTCAACCGGTTACCGGAGACATGTTCGCCCTGACAACCGACATGGGCAATCACGACCAGGGGCTATGGCAGGATGTTTGCGCATCTTCGTCTGCCGGAGCCGGCTGCACGACCAGTTCCGTGAGCTTCGGCACGCAACTCAACTCGGCGGCTCTTGAGGTGGGCAACGGAAGCAGCGTCATCCTGCAGGCGGACTACAACCTGGCCCTGAACGCTGTCGCGACCGGCGCGGGCACAAATTTGCCCGACACCCTGCTGTACGCGGGCACGGTGGATCTCTTTCGCTGCTCGTTGGGCTCTGGATGCAGCTTGCGCAACAGCACCAACACCGTGAACGGATGCGCGGCACCGGCCCGGGTCGCTCCGGCACAGCATGCGATCGCCACGTTGCCGAGCGCGTCCGGTCCACCGCTGCTTTACGTCGGCAACGACGGTGGTCTCTGGAGGTCGACGGATGGCGTCAACCAGCAGGGCTCCCGTTGCTCGGCCGACGATGCCTCGCATTTTCAGAACTTGAACGGAGGTCTTGGATCGTTGGCGGAGGTGGTCAGCTTCGCCCAGGACCCTAGCGATCCCGGCGTCCTCCTGGCCGGTCTCGGAGTTCTGGGAACGGCAGGGACGGGGGCTGCCAACTCCTTCAACTCCTGGCCTCAACTCTCCTCGGGTGAAGGCGGGACCGTCGCGATCGACCCGACGCATCCGCAGCTCTGGTATTTGTCGACCGCAGCCGGCGTCAGCATTCGAAGCTGCACCAGCGGCTCGGGGTGCACGTCGGCGCAGGTGTCCGGCGCAGCGGACATCGGTCCGGCGCAGACCAGCCACGACGCAGCTCTGCTTGACGCGCCATTTTTGCTCGATCCGGCCCTACCTTCGAGCCTCATTGTCGGTACGTGCCGCATGTGGCGCGGCACGGCAGCGTCGGGGAGTTCGTGGTCGAGTTCCAACGCGATCAGTCGCGCTTTTGTCGGTCCGCAAAACACATCGTGCAACAGCAGCAACGCCTTTGTCCGATCGATTGGAGCGGGGGGCCAGACCGCCAACTCGTCGAGTGCGGCCGCGAACCTGGGATCCAAGGTGATCTACGCCGGAATGTCCAGCTTTGTCGATCCTCATGGTGTCTACCAGGCGCACGTCTTCCGAACCACGGCCGCGGATATCGCGAGCGGCAACACGGTCTGGACAGACGTCGGCCTGTCCCCGATGACCAACCCTGACTTGATGAACAATCCGTTCAACGTCGGCGGCTTTGACATAACGTCTGTTGCTGTTGACCCGCATGACACGACCGGGAGCACGGTTTATGTCACCGTCGCGGGCTTTGCGGGAAACGGCATCAACACAGGCAAGATCTATCGCTCGATCGACGCGGGCGCGCATTGGACCGACCTCTCCCGCAACCTTCCAAATTCGCCTGCCAACAGCGTTGTCGTCGACCCAAACGACGCGAATACGGTCTACATCGCGCTCGATACGGGCGTCTGGGTGACGACGCAGGTCGCGAAATGCACTGCCATTAACTGCTGGAGTCTCTATGGCACCAGCTTGCCGAATGCTCCGGTAACGCAACTTGCCGTATCGGCGGCGCTTCCAACGGGGGACAATCGGACCGGCGAACTGCGCGCAGCCACCTACGGTCGGGGGATCTGGCAGATCCCGCTCCTGACGGCTTCCTACCCGGCTCAGCCGGTGATCGCCCTCAATCCCTTCGCACTGAATTTTGGCACACAATCGGTGTCGACCGCGAGCGCCGGCCAGACCGTCACGGTCACCAACACCGGGACTGCGCCTCTCCTGGTCAGCCAGGTCTCGCTCAGCGGAGATTTCACCTCGATCGACACGTGCGTCGGCGTCACGGTTCCGGTGAATTCGTCCTGCACCGTCCTGGTCCGCTTCGTGCCTACGGAGACGGGAATACGCACCGGCATAGTCACAGTCTTCGGCAACGTCAGTGGCGGCCAGGCGGCGGCGTCGCTGTCAGGCACTGGAACCACACCCGCTGCGGTGGTTCTGAACCCGCTTGCCATCAACTTCGGCAACATCAATGTCGGTTCAACCAGCACGGTGCGCAATGTAACGCTGTCCAATACTGGCGGGATCACGGCTGCGTTGGGCAAGCCGGCGGTCTCGGGCGATTTCAGGATTACGTTTAATAGCTGCGGAGCGACGCTGCCGTCGCAGGTCGGATGTACGCTCTCGATCGCCTTCTCCCCGACATCGTCCGGAGTCAGATCGGGCAGCCTGACCGTGCTCGTCGATTCCGTTGCGCAGAGCCTACCGTTGGCCGGAGTTGGAACTGCTCCGGCTACGGATACCGTTTCGCCACTTCTGCTCACCTTCGCACCGCAGCAACTTACGACGTCGAGTCTTGGTCAACAGATCACACTGACCAACTCCGGCGACGTGCCGCTGATCCTGATCGACGCGCACATTGCAAGCGGGGACTTCAGTGTGGTCAACGCGTGCGGCACATCGCTGAGCGCACACTCGACCTGCGGCCTCTCCGTGACGTTTCAGCCGACCGCAGTCGGCGCCAGATCAGGTGTGCTCGTGATTGCGGATGTATACCGTACCCAGCAGGTGAGCCTCGCGGGATACGGTATCGCACCTCCGGGAGTTTCGCTGTCCCCCTCGGTGATGCCCGGCTTTCCGGCGACCGCTCTCGGGGTCATCTCCGCTCCGCAGGCGGTGACGTTGACCAACAATGGGGGGCTGCCGCTCAGCATTGGGAGCATCGCGACGAGCGGAGACTTTGTGATCGCGCAGGGCGGCACATGCGGCACCAGCCTGGCAGCTTCCGGGACCTGCACCATCCCAATCGCCTTTGCGCCATCGGCGGGCGGGCTCCGGTCAGGCAACCTCACGATTACCGACAACGCACGAAACTCGCCGAACACACTGTCGCTGAGCGGCAACGGCCTGGACTTCTCGCTGAGCCCGGACGGTGGTACGGCCCTTACCGTTCAGAACGGACGCAACGCGACGTTTCCGCTCCTGCTCAGCTCCAGCGCGGAGACGAGCGGAACGGCGACGCTGACGTGCACCGGAGCGCCCCTGAACGCGACATGCTTCATATCGCCGTCCACAGTGACTCTCGGTTCGACTACGGTAGTTTCAGTCACTGTGAACACAGGTGTGGCGAGCGCGGCGGTTCAGGCGATCTCGGACCCGGGAGCAGCCCAGAACGCACGGTCGACGCACGAGAGCGGCGGACGCGGACGGGATTCCGCGGCGTGGCTCGCGGGGGCGCTGCCGCTCTGTCTATGGTGGTTTCCAAGACGCTCAAAGTTGCGGGTGCTGCTCTGTTCTCTGGTGGTTTGCGTGGTCTTCACGGCAGGATGTGCCACAGGCCGGCTGATCCCCGGCTCCGGCGGGACTGGCGATGGGTCGAGCGGAGTGACCCAGAGCGTCACGCCTGCGGGAACCTACAACCTGAGTATCTCGGCGACAAGCGGTGGCGCAACCAAGGTGGTCAATCTGACCCTTACCGTCCAGTGAGTTCGGCGGCTGTTCAAGCAAGGGTGCTCCGGGTGGGGACCTTTGGGGAGAGACAAGCGCCGGAGCGCTCTGCTACCGTCAAAGGTGAGCCTTTGATGCCATCTCAGCCCGACCTTTTTCCCGACCCTGGCCCCGTCCCGACGCCTGTGGATGTTCGCTCGGCCAGCGATAGCACCGGGCCGGATGAGGCGCTGACGACCCGGTCGGCTCCTGTGTGGCTGCAACGTGTCTCGTTGTTTGTCCTGGTACTATTTTGCGTTTACCTGGGTGTTCTGGTGATGGTGCTGCCGTGGTGGGCCCGGATCTGGGATCACAATATGCTGCTCGAGGCCTATCCGGCGGTCAACGCTTTTCTGCACATTGGGGCGGTGAGGGGGGTGATCTCCGGGCTGGGGCTTCTGGATATCTGGATCGGGATCTCGGAGGCGGTGCACTACCGGGATTTTCGTGGGTGAACGCGAGAGTTCCGTGGGTGACCGCGGGGACGACGGAGCCGAGCCGTTGTCTGCGGCCCCGCTGGCGTATAAGGATGCGGAGTTTCTGGATTCGCCGGACGGCCGTCCCTTGCGCATACTGGCCGAGTACGCGGAGCCGCTGGCGCGGTTTCGGCACGAGCGGATCGAGGATACAGTGGTGTTCTTTGGATCGGCCCGGGTGGCGCCGGGCCAGCATCACCGGGGCCAGGATCACCGAGACGGGACGGAGCCGCAGCGGTTGGCGGGGGTCGAAATGTCGCAGATGTACGAGGATGCGCGGACGCTGGCACGGACGCATGCGCTTTGGGCGAGGACGTTGCCAGGGCCGCGGCATCGATTTGTGGTGACGTCGGGTGGCGGCCCGGGAATTATGGAGGCGGCAAACCGCGGAGCTTGGGAGGCGGGGGCGAAGACGATCGGTTTGAACATCAAGCTGCCGTTTGAGCAGCGGCCGAATCCGTACATTACGCCGGAGCTCAACTTCAACTTCCATTACTTCTTTATGCGCAAGTACTGGTTTGCGTATCTGGCGAAGGCCTTGGTCGTCTTTCCCGGCGGATTCGGGACGATGGACGAGATGTTTGAGATCTTGACGCTCGCGCAGACGCAGAAGCTGGCCAAGCACATCACGATTCTGCTGTGCGGCACGGCGTACTGGAAGAGTGTTTTGAACTTCGATTTACTGGCGGAGCATGGGGTGATCAGCGCGGTCGACCTCCGTCTGTTCCAGTTTGCGGACACGCCGGAGGCGGCGGTTGCGATTTTGCAGACCGGGCTGACGGAGCACCATCTGGAGGTGGCGGAGGCTCGCGAGCGCACGCCGGTTCCCGTGGAGCCGGCGCCCTCGGCGCAGCAGGCGCTTGGACCGGACATTTCGGCGACGCGGTAGGGCGTTTGGGGAGGAGAGCGGTTCCGAGGCGCCGGGAGATTCTGATTTCGTGGCGAGGCCAGGGAGATGGGCCGATGTTGGCCGAGAGACGATCTGCCCGGGACGCGCTAGCTAGAGCCGGACACACTAGAATCGACTGGGCACGCGGGGGAGGAACAACGAGCTTTTGCACTCTCAATTCGGCTGGAGGAGTTCGAAGAGGACCAGGCGTCTTTGCCGGACGCCTGCTCTTTGTGTGTGCGGTGGCGTCGTTGCTGGTCTTTCTGCCAGCGAGGGTGCCGGGTCAGGGGGCAGTGGGGAAGGGGGTGGCGGGGCAGGGGGCGGCCGGTCAGGCGGTCGGATCGCCGGGCGGAGAGGACGAGCCGATTATTGCGGCGTTGCGGCGGGGGGGCGAACAGGGGGGCCCTGGGGGGGGGGGGGGGGGGCCGCTTCCGGGGGCGGGGGGGTGTTGGGGTTTTGGGCTGCCGGGGGTCGCGTGTACGGGGG
>CAXTYQ010000032.1:0-32301 GCA_964248505.1 uncultured Acidobacteriaceae bacterium | reverse complement strand
CGGAATGGCGCCGCGCGCAGCGGGAGCAGACCCCGATGTCGCTGCTCATGGTCGATATCGACTGCTTCAAGGCGTTCAACGACCGCTACGGCCACCCCGCAGGCGACAGTTGCCTGCGCGCCGTCGCCGGAGCGCTGGCAAGCCAGGCATACCGCCCGGCCGACATGGCGGCGCGCATCGGTGGCGAGGAGTTCGGCATCCTCCTCCCCGTCACGGACGCGAACGGAGCGATGCAGGTGGCCGAGCGCCTCCGCGCGAGCGTCGCGGCGCTATTGATACTGCACCCCGGCAGCGGCACCGGGACCGTCACCGGCGCGATCGGCGCTACGTCAGGCGCCCCGGGCAAACGGTCGGTCGCCGGCACGGCCAAAGCTCTCGCCGGCGCTGGGACAGCTCCTGCTCCAGCCGCCCCCGTCTGCCCTGTGCCCGGGAGAGGCGCTGCTGTTGCCTGTGACTTGGCCATGACCGGGCACATCCCGATCACCACAGCAACACCGGCGTGCACGCCAGGCCTGATCAAACTTTGCAGCCTTCGGACTACCCCACCGAGCACGCAGCCCTCCACGCGCTCCGTCATGGCTTGCTGCCCCCACTCCCACTGCCGCCTCCGTTTGAGCTCTGACCCTTCTGTCCACCGCTTCCGCTGCTCTCGCCGCCCCCGCCCCCACCGGCTTTCCCGCCACTCTGCTTTGCCGCTTGCCCGGCCATATTGGCGTCGGTCACTGCCGGATTTGTATACTGCGTCGATCCACCCGGAGGCGCGCTGGGCTTTGGAGCCGCACCTCCGCCGCCCGCCGCCGTCGTGCTCTCCGCCAGGCGCGTTTGCACTGGCGCACCTTCTCGGACGTCGTCCGTGATCGTCGCTGCGATCAGCTCGCCCTCGCGCAACCCACCTACGATCTCGACCGTCGGCCCGAGATCGCGTCCCACGTCCACCGGCCGCAGATGCACAACGCCGTTCTCGACCACAGCCACCACGTTGCGATCCTCCCGGACAGCGATCGCGTCGCCCGAGACCGTGAGCGGCGGCTGTCCACCAAGCCCAGTGAACGTGACCACCGCGTACATCCCGGTGAGCAGCCGGCCGTCGCGATTATCCACCTGCACCTCCGTCAGGAGCGTTCGTGTGTTCTGGTCGATCGACGCCGAGGTTCGTGTCACAACGCCATGGAAATCCGTACGCGGGAACTCTTGAAAATGCACGGCAGCACTCTGTCCCGCCTTTACCGCATTCGCGTACCCCTCTGGCACCGAGACAAGGATCCGCAACCGTCCAACCTGCGCAATGCTGAACAACGGTCCGCCTGCCCCGCCGCCCGTGCTCGGCGTTGCAGCCGCCGGTCCGCTCCCGGTCGCGCCCCCCGTATTTGTGGACCCTGTTCCGCTTCCGACACTCTGTGCATCGGATCCGCTGGGTGCACTTCCGCCGGATCCCTGTGCCGAAATCAGCGCGCCCACATCCACGTTGCGCGCGGTCACCACACCGTCAAATGGCGCTGTCACCCGCTCATAACCCTGCAGCGCGAGGACCCGCCCAAGGTTCGCCCGGAACGCCTCGACATTGCGATCCGCTGCAGCGACATTGGCCTGCGCCGCTCGAAAGTCCGCCTCGCGCTGATCGCCTTCCTGCCGGGCTATAACACCCTTGGTCACCAGCACGCGGTATCGTTCCACCGTAATCTGTGCCAGCGCCAGCTGCGTCTGCTGCTGAGCTCTCTGCGCCTCCGCCTGCCGCACCTGCTCGCGCGCCTGATCCACCTGCCGGTCAAGATCCGGCGCATCGATCACCGCCAGCAGCTGCCCCTTGCGCACATGATCGCCAATATCGACGAGCCGCCGCTTCAGGTATCCTCCCGCGCGTGCGTACACAAACGCCTGGGTCAGCGGGGTCGTCGTCCCCGGAACCACGAGCGTCGCTCCACTCGCGGCGCGGCGTACCTGGTTCACCGTGACCACCGGAACAGCGTTGCGCTCGGTATCCGCCTTCTCTCGATTCTCCTTGTCGCGACGGTGCCGCGGGAGGTACCCAGCAAAAAAAGCCACGAGAAAGACCACCACCACGGCGAGCACAAACAGCAGTAACACCCGGCGATTGACGGGCTTCTTCGGCTGCTCCGGTCGACGGTGCTTGTGCTTGCCGGTGCTGTTCGCGTCCTCAAACGAGCGCCCGATCTTTGCGTCGTCCATGCTGTTCGGGTCGGCGAAGCTGTCGCCCAGACGGCGTCCTTCGGCAACGTCCACGCCAGCACCACCCCGGCCATCCCTCAATCTGCTCCAATCATCCGGCATCAGGCGTGCTGCTCCTCTGGCTGTGTTGTCTCGGTCCCATACTCCCGGTCGATCTCCTGATCAAAGTCCGCAGGCGCGGACTTCTTCAGGAGCGAGTAGATGACCGGAACGATAAACAGCGTGCTCACCGTCGCCAGAAGCAGACCGCCAATTACCGCCCGTCCGAGCGGTGCGTTCTGCTCTCCGCCCTCGCCAAACGCCAGGGCCATCGGCAGCATGCCGATAATCATCGCCAGGGCCGTCATCAGCACCGGGCGCAGCCGCGTGTAGCCGGCATTCAGCGCCGCCTCGACCCGGTCTTTGCCCGCGACGCGTTCGTCGTTCGCAAACACCACCATCAAGATGCTGTTCGCCGTGGCGACGCCGATGGTCATGATCGCGCCCATCAGCGACGGCACGCTAAACGTCGTCTGTGTGACAAACAGCATCCACACAATGCCGCAGAATGCGCCCGGAATGGCCATCAGGATGATCACCGGATCGAGCCAGCTCTGGAAGTTCACCGCCATCAGCAGATACACCAGACCAAGCGCAAAGATGATGCCGATCCCCAGCCGCAAGAACGAATCGTTCATCGTCTTCACCTCGCCTCGCAGCTCAAGCGTGGTTCCGACCGGCAAGGTCTTCTCCGTCTCATTCATGATCTTGTGGATCTCGCGCGAAACTCCGCCCAGATCCCTCCGGTCCACATCCGCGTACACGTCAAACACCGGCTGGATGTTGTAGTGGTCGATCACGATGGGCGACGCATCGCGGCGAAAGTTCACCAAGTTTCCTAGCAGCTGACTCGTGTTGCCCGAAGGCGAAGTTACCGGCGTCCGCGCCAGCTCCGGGAGCGAGTTGATCCGGTAGTTCGGCGTCTGCACCACCACCTGGTAGTTGACGCCGTTCACCGGATTCAGCCACTCGTTCGGTGCAGTCTGCCCCGTTCCCGTCAGCGAGATCAACATGCTCTGCGCGACGTCCTGCTGCGTCAGCCCAATCTGCCGTGCCCGGCTCCGGTCCACGTTTACCTGCATTGTCGGGTAGGTCACCTGCTGGTGCAGGTGCACGTCGACTGCGCCCGGAATCGCGGCGATCTTCTTCATCAGCCCCTGCGCAATCGCGTAGTTATTCTTTCCGCGCCCCACCACCTGCAGATCGATCGGCGCGGGCAGGCCGAAGTCCAAGATCTGATTGGTAATGTTTGCCGGCGTAAAGAAAAACGTGCCGTCCGGAAACTTCTCATGAAGATCCGCCCGCAGTAGGCGCATGTACTTCTCCGTCTCACGCTTGCCCGGCGTCAACGCGATCAGGATCTCTCCGTCCGAATTCGAAATTGTCGAGCTGTTTGAAAATGCCAGATTGATGCCGCCGTTCGGCAGACCAATGTTGTCCAGGATCAGCTTCGTCTGATCGGCCGGAATCACCCGCCGGATCTCATGCTCGACCGCTGCAAAGTACACCTCCGAATCTTCAATACGCAGACCTTCCGGCGGACTCACATGCAGACGCATCTGCCCCGAATCCACATACGGAAAGAAGTCCTGCCCGATCAAAAACACCAGCGGCAAAGAGAGCAGCACAAATGCCGCAAACATCCCAAGCGTCAGCGCGGCGTGATCCAGACACCATGCTAAGAGGTGCTTGTAGCGCAGCCGCATCTGTTCAAACTGGTGATCGAACTTGCGGTGCCAGCGCCAGATCCAGTTCTTCTTCGTTTCCTGTTCCGCCGCGGTCTCGTCCTGGTACAACGGCAGCTCCGCCGGCAAGAGGAAGTGCATCATCGTCGGCACCAAGGTCCGTGAAAGAAAGTAGGACGCCATCATCGCGAACGCCACCGCCATCGCCAAGGGCGTAAACAAGTACTTCGCCGCGCCGGTCAAAAGCACCACCGGCACAAACACAATGCAGATCGACAACGTCGACACGAAAGCCGGCGCCGCCACTTGCTGCGCGCTATCCAAAATCGCCCGCACCAGCGGCTTCTTCTCCGCCATGTTGCGGTGCGTGTTCTCGATCTCCACGGTCGCGTCGTCCACCAGGATGCCGACCGCCAGGGCGAGACCGCCTAATGTCATGACATTGATCGTCTCCCCTAGAGCCGTCATGATCGCCAGCGAAGTCGCAATCGACAGGGGAATCGACGTACAGACGATCAGCGTGCTTCGCCAACTGCCCAGAAACAGCAAAATCATCAGACCGGTCAGCAGCGCCGCGATCGAAGCTTCGCGTACCACCTCAAAGATCGATTCGCGCACAAAGATAGATTGATCAAACAGCGGCGTAATCTTCAGGCTCGGCGGAAGCCCTGCCTTTACTCTCGGCAGCGCCGCGATCGTCTGCTTGACGATGTCCAGCGTCGACGTCTTTCCGTTCTTCAGCACGGTCAAAAGCGCCGATCGCTTCCCATCCTGCCGCACAATATTTGTCTGGACAGCGTACCCCTCCCGCACCTGCGCCACATCCTTGATGTAGACGATCGCTCCGTTGGCCGCGCGAATCGGCAGGTCGTTCAAGGCCGAAACCTGTGCCGGACTGCTGTTCATCCGCACCACAAACTCCCGGTCGCCCATCCGCGCCGTACCCGCCGGCAAGATCAGGTTCTGCTGGTTGATCGCCGTGGATACATCTGTCGCCGAAAGGTGCTTTGCATACAAGAGATTCGGGTCGGTATCGACCATGATCTGCCGCACCTTGCCGCCATACGGCAGAGGAACCGATGCCCCCCGCACCGTCGCCAGACGCGGCCGCACAAAGCTCAGCCCAAGGTCATACAGATCCTCCTCGCTCAGACCTTCGCCGCTCAGTGCCAGCTGCACGATCGGTACGCTCGACGCGTCATACTTCAGGATCGCCGGTGGAAACGTTCCAGGCGGAAGCGTTCGCAGGATCGTCTGCACGATGGCCGTAATCTGTGAGAGCGCCAGCTCCACCTTGACTGTAGGCTGAAAGTACACCCGGATCACCGAAACGCCCTGGTACGACTCGGACTCCGAGTGCTCGATATCGTTGACCGTCGTCGTCAGCGCACGCTCGCAGACCGTAACAACCCGACCCTCCATCTCATTCGGCGTCAGACCCGCGTAGGTCCAGACAATCGTCACCACCGGGATGTCGATGTACGGAAAGATGTCCTTCGGAGCAACGGCCGCCGACCCCGCGCCCAGGAGCAACAAGAGTATCGACACCACCACAAACGTGTAGGGGCGACGAAGCGCCAGCCTAACAATCCACATAGGTTCCTAGAGAAGAGCCGGCACAGACACGAGCAGCCGTCCTGATGCCCTAATTCGGATAGACGAGATCACACCCGGGAAAGCCGCGACCCGACAGCGTACAAGCTCACTCTACATGGACCGCATCAAGCCGGCGCGAGCCTGAGCTCTGCTCAACACGAAACGGACACAGGAATCCTCAGACGAGAGTAGAAGATGTACTCCCGGCCCGACCGCCCAGAACTCTTTACGGCTTCGTCTGGCAGCGCGCCATGATCGCCAAGTGCAAACGTTCCGGGAACTCCGTTGACAACTCATACAGCTCGTTGTCCCGGTACACCTCGATCGTCTGCCGCGTCGTGTTCAACACTACCTCGCAGTGCGAGCACGACGCCGTATGCGCCCGTACCTCCGCCAACAGCTCAGGCTCGATCTGTCCATCAAAGTAGTCCGTCAACTGGCTCAAAAAATCCGTGCAGGTCATACACGCTAGACCTCTGCTTTCTCCTGCCGAAAGTACCGGCTCAGGCGTTCCCGCAACTGCAACCGCGCCCGCAACAGCCGCGACTTGACCGCCGGCACACTCAAACCGAGCGCCTGCGCCGTCTCTTCTGTCGACAGGTTCTCGATGTCCCGCAAAGTAAACACGGTCCGAAACCCCGGTGGCAAACCTTGAATCGTACGTCGAAGGATATCGCTCAGCTCCGACTGTCCAAACATCTGCTCCGGATTTGGTCGCCACTCCGCAAAATCCCGCGGAATCGATCCCTCTTCGGTCTGCACGTCCTGGTCCATCGGCACCGTCTTGCTCGTCTTTCGCTTGCGGAGTCGCATCAGGCTCTCATTGACCGCAATCCGTACCAGCCACGTCGAAAATTTCGAGTTGCCCTGGAACTGATCCAGCTTCTCGTACGCTTTCAGGAACGCATCCTGCGTAATGTCCTCGGCGTCTTCACGATTCTGGGTAATATGTTGCGCCACCCGGAAGATCTGCCGCTCGTACTGCCGTACCAGTTGCTCAAATGCCGCGGTATCTCCGTCCTTCGCCCGCGCAACCAGGGCAACGTCAGGGTGAACCTCTTCCGGCACTGGTGTTTGGATGGCAGCCATAAGCAAACGGTTCGGATTCTCGCCCTCACAGCCTGTCCTTAGGACAGTAGCTGCCGAGCAGGATCAAAACACTTTCACCATACTAATCGTTCCAGCGACAAGGGCAAAATTGCGCCCATAGCTCACCGTTACCAGCGTATCTGCTCAGATTCCACCAGCACGGTACACGTGCCCGCCTTCGCGAGGCCAGATAAAGTAGTCATTGTGGCCAAGTCGCACCCATTCGCACACCGCTGGACTCTTCAGGCAGACATCCCATTCCTGATCCTGTCGCTCGCCCTGACTCTCTTCTTCCCGGGATTCTTTGCTTCTTTGAGTCGACCCGCCGCCGTCCGAGCCGCCTCACGCTCGCTGGCAAAGCCCCGCACACCGCACAGATCCGCGGCAGGGAAGCCCTCCATCTCCAAAGCCAACACATCGGCCCACACCCGGACCACGCGCACTTCAATTCACACGGGCCGCCGCTCTGCCCCCATCGCGAAAGGCGCATCTCCGTCCAGCCACCACGTCGTCAACCTCCGTCCCTCGCCTGAAAGCATCCGCCTCACGCGCGCCTTCACCGCCTCCGCCGACCTCCGGCCCATGGCCCAGCAGCTCGCCCTTACCCGTTCCCCCGAGGCCTACGCCGGCGTCCAGAGCTTCGCGCGCACCCACCCCGGCGAGGCCGCCAGCGCCGCCTGGCTCGCCATGGGCCACAGCTACTCGCTCGACCGGCGCTACGCAGACGCCGCAACTGCCTTTCACACGGCCGCGACTACCGGCGAAGCCCTCGCCGACTACGCCGACTACCTCGGCGCACAGGCCGACGTGCAGGCAGGCCACGGCACCGACGCGTACCCCCTGCTCGACCACTTCGCCCAGCGTCACCCGGACAGCATCTTTGCAGCCAGCGCGCCTGTGGCCCTCAGCAACGCCCATCTCCAACAGGGAGACGCCGCGGGCGCCCTCCGCATCCTCACGCCTCTAGCCGACACACCTGAAGCCGCGCACGCCGACTTCCGCTACGCCCTCGGCCGAGCCTACGCCGGCACCGGCGACAACGCCCACGCGGTTAAGATCTTTCGCGCCCTCTACCTCGACCTCCCCTTCTCCCCAGAGGCTGGCCAAGCCCGCCAGCAGCTGCAAAACCTCGGGGCGTCCCTCTCCGCCGCCGACCGCAAATCCCACGCCGACCAGCTCTTCAACGCCAAACGTTTCGCCGAAGCCGGCGCCGAGTACCACAGCATCGAAGCCAACGACTCCGGTCTGTCCCAACCCGATCGCGACGCCCTCAAGATCTACGCCGCCGTGTGCGACCTCAAACTCAAACACCTCAGCCGGCACGAGGCCGAGCACCTCCCCGACACCACCGACGACTCCGCCGCGCTCAAGCTCTACATACTCGCCGAACTCTCCCGCTCCGAGGACAACCGCTCCGAGCACGACGCCATCATCGCCCAGATGGTCCAGCGCTTCCCGCACAGCCGATGGCTCGAAGAGGCCCTCTACTCCGGCGGAAACATGTACCTGCTCAAGCACGACGCCGGCCAGACCACCTATCACTACCAGCTGCTGGTAAAACTCTTCCCCGAGTCCACCTATGCGCCCTCCGCCCACTGGCGTGCCGCCTGGATGAACTACCGCCTGCGCCACTACGACCTCGCCGCCCAGCTCATGGACGAGCAGATCGCGCGCTACCCGGCCGGAACTGAAGCCCCCAGCGCCCTCTACTGGCGCGCCCGCATCTTTGAGGACGAAGAAAAAAACCTCCCGCAGGCCGTCAACTACTACCGCTCGCTCTCCGCCAACTACGTCAACTTCTACTACGGCATGCTCGCCCGCGAGCGGCTCGCCGTCCTCTCAAACCAGTCCGAAGTCCCGCCCGCGCCCGTCCTCAGCTCCGTCCGAAAGCCCGTCATCCCGGAGCTCATCGCCACCCTCCCTGAGAACGAGCCCCACCTCATCAAGGCACGCCTGCTCGCCAACGCCTCGCTCAACGAGTACATCCCCCCCGAGATCCAGGCCAGCCCAACCAGCTCCCAGTGGGGCACCCTCGCTCAGGCCGAGATCTACACCTCCTTCGGCGAACAAACCCGCGCTCTCCAGTCCATCAAGCACTCCGGCATCTCCTTTTTCTCGATCCCCTTCGACCAGGTCCCCACCGTCTACTGGCGCCTCCTCTTTCCCTCGCCCTGGTGGACGGACATCGTCGCCAATTCCTCCCGGAACGGCGTCGACCCCAACCTCGTCGCCTCGCTTATCCGGCAGGAGTCGGAGTTCAACCCATCCGTCGTCAGCCACGCCAACGCCTACGGCCTCATGCAGCTCCTCCCGTCAGTCGGCAAGTCCATCGCCAAGAAGCAGGGAATCAAAGGCTTCAACGCCAACCAGCTGCTCAACCCCACGCTCAACATCCAGCTCGGCACCGCCAACCTCCGCGAGGTCCTCGACCGGTTCAACGGCCGCCCCGAGTACGCCCTAGCCGCGTACAACGCCGGCGACGTCCCCGTCCGGCAATGGATGTCCAATGGCGATTACAAGGACATCCCCGAGTTCGTCGAGTCCATCCCCTACACAGAGACCCGCGAGTACGTCCAGGCGATCCTTCGCAACCGAGAGCTCTACCGCGCTCTCAACAACCCTCACTAGCCCACCTACGCCTCGCAAGCGCCGGCTGCGATACTCTTCTCAAGAAGCTGCCCCACGACCTCCCCGCCCGGATGGTGAAATCGGCAGACACAGCGGACTTAAAATCCGCAGACCCTAACCGGTCGTGGGGGTTCAAGTCCCCCTCCGGGCACCAGACCACCTCTCGCAAAGCCCGAAGCCCGCTCCTGTTTACTCCAGAGGAACCTCCCCGAAAGTGGTATACGCACACAGCTCCGTTTCTCCGATGATCAAACCGAAGGTACCGTGCCGTCATGGAGTCAATGTTTCGCTAAAAGGGCAATAATATGGGCTAAATATGCAGATCGGGTCTCGGCGGGAACCTCTCAGTGCCCCATCTGTATACACGCTCGAAAGACTTCCTTGACAAGGGTTGCTCGATTCCTGTTGAATCATGCCCGCAGTCAGAAACCGAACTAGACAAACGTTTGTTTGACCAAGGGCCCAGTTGCAAAGACGTAAATAACTCGGGCCCAGGAGCGAGCTGCGTAGGAACCGGCATTCATTTTGGAGGCGTTGTGAAGAAATACGTTCTACTTCTTGTATTAGCGATTCTGGCGGGGACAGGCCCGGCCAGTGTCGCGCAGAACTCAAGCTCAGGCCATATCACCGGCACCGTGACCGACGCCCAGGGCGCTGTTATCCCCAATGTCGGCGTTACGGTCACCAACATAGATACCGGTGTATCGCGGACCCTGGCGACGAACTCGAGCGGCATCTACGACGCCCAATCGATTCTGATCGGCCGGTACCGGGTCACTTTCAAGTCCGCCGGCTTTGACACGCTTGAGAAGAGCGGCGTGGACGTGACGCTCTCAGGTGTCACTGTAGATGCGCAACTCACCATCGGCGCCGAAAAGCAGACTGTGGAGGTCAACACAGACGCTCCTCTGCTTCAGACTGAAACGTCGGAACAGTCGACTACGCTCGAATCACAGACCATGCTGCAACTGCCGGATGTCGGGCAGGACTGGGCCAACTTCACCAAAATGATTCCAGGTGCGGTCGGCTCCGGCCAGGGTGTGGCAGTCAACGGGACGCTGCCGTTCTACTCGAGTTTCCAGGCCGATGGTGCAAACGTGCAAGGAATGCACAGCGCCAACACTACGACAGGGGTGCTGGAAACCGTCGCCGAGGTTCAGATTCAGACTTCGACGTTTTCGGCGCAGACCGGATCGGGTGGCGCGACCTTCAACCAGATCAGCAAGAGCGGCACGAATACGTTTCATGGCGCGCTTTACGAGTACGACGAGAACACCTACTTCAACGCGCGCAATTACTTCAGCCGGACGGGATCGAAACCGGTACTTCACTACAACAACTACGGCGGCGCGGTCGGTGGTCCGATTCGGAAAGACAAACTCTTCTTCTACTTCAATATCGATAAGATTGACCAGAAATCCCCCAGCACCTACAACAACACATTTCCTCTCGCAGACGCACGTGCCGGTGACTTCTCAGATATGACGCGATATCCGGCGATCTACGATCCTTCCACCTACAATCCTGTAACAGGCCAGCGCCAGCAGATCTCGTGCAACGGCCGACTCAATGTCATTTGCCCCAATCGGATCGATCCCGTATCGGCCAAGATCCAGGCCTTCTATCCGACACCGAACCTCACCACGGTGCGTGACAACACGCAAGGATCGCTCACCCAGACGAGCCCTTATACGCGGTACACCGGGCGCATCGACTATAACTTTACGCCCAACAATCGTCTCACCTACTCCACCGCGCAAGGTCAGCAGAACAACTTCTACCCAAATGTCGCCTGCCCTTTGAACTGCGATGCGGGGTACCTCGGCTACTACAACTTCCAGGTCACAGACGCATGGACGTTCAACTCCAACCTGGTGAATGAGTTCCGCTTCGGGTATTCGCGTTACAACTCCACATTTGCGCCGTTCACGTTTGGCAAGGGGTATCCCACGCAACTCGGCATCACCTACGCCCCTGCCGATTCCTTCCCGACCATCAACATCGGCCCAAATAACAGCAACGTGATCGATAGCATTGGCCCCGGCACTTATGCGAGCTACATTCAGAACGGCTTCGACACTTCCGACGTTGTAACCCTGATTCGCGGCAAACACGTTCTTCACTTTGGTGGCGAGCTCCTCCGTAGCCAGGACAATTCGACTCCCTGGGGTGCCGTGAGTGCCGGAAACTATACCTTTACTGGCGTCTACACGCAGCAGTATCCGAACGGAGCGCCAAAACTGCCCGACGGCACTACTCCACCACCCACCGGCTTCGCATATGCTGACTTCCTTCTCGGCGACGTGCAGTCGTACGGCGCGACAAATAGCTCTCGTGTGGGCCTCCGGCAATGGCAGCCCCAGCTGTTCGTTCAGGACGACATAAAGCTCAAGCAGAACCTGACGCTAAACCTGGGACTTCGATACCAGATCCAGACTGGGTGGAATGAGATTCACAATCGGGTCGGCACCTTTGATCCCAATGTGCTCAATCCCGCGACTGGCACAAATGGTGCGATCCGGTTCGGCGGCAACATCGAAGCGAACGTCTACAACATTGTCCTTCCTCGCGTGGGCTTTGCCTGGACTCCTACAAAGGACGGAAAGACGGTGTTCCGCGGCGGCTACGGTCTGTTCGCCTATGGTTGGAGCATCGACACCTATGTTGGCGGAGCCGAGGGCTTTGGCGCATTCAGCAATGGGTCAGCGACCGCCGTCAACAACATCAATCCTGCATTCCTGATCTCGGCCAGCAATCCGCCGACCAATTACACGACGGCCTCCACTTCGCCATCTGCGTACAACAATCAATCCGTGCCGTATGACCCCTACCACACACCGGTTGCACGCAACAACCAATGGTCCTTCAGCATGGAACAGCAGATTCCTGGCAGTGTTGTGATGCAGGTGGCGTACGTCGGCAGCCACGCTTACAACATGTCCTTCCCGGCGGATGCTAACCAGGTACCAGCCAGCCGACAGGCTGCAGCAGCGGTCAGCACCAACCAGCAAGCGCTGCGTCCCTACCCGCAGTACACGTCGATCCAAGGCAATACCTTCAACTCGTACACCAATTACGACTCGCTGCAGGTTTCCGCGATCAAACGGCTGAGCCACGGTCTCAGCCTCGATCTCAACTACACCTGGGCGAAGCTGCTTGACGAGCAGGACTCCTCCGGCTGGGGCAGCCGGGACGGCGGGCAGATCGTTCAGGATGCCTACAACCCGCGTGCCAACTACGCTCGGTCGAACTTCGATGTTCGGCACGCCTTCAAGGGATATGCCCTGTATCAACTGCCCTTCGGCAAGGGACGCATGTTCCTCAACAACAACACTCTAGTCGACCTGGTGCTCGGCGGATGGCAGGCGTCCACCGTGTTTGTTCTGGAGACTGGTACGCCGTTTACACCAGTGGTCGGAACAGCGAACAACAGTGGCGCGCTTGCGGGAAGCTGGTTTCCCAACCTGGTTGGTGACCCGAATCTCGCTCACAAGACGCTTGATGCGTACTTCAACACCGCTGCTTATGCAATTCCAGCACCCGGTACCTTTGGCAATGCAGGCCGAAACTCCCTGCAAGGTCCAGGCCTGATCGGAACAGATGCGTCGGCGGCGAAGGCGTTCGCCTTGTCGCCGTTCGGTGAGCGGGTCAGCCTGCAAGTGAAGGTCGACGCATCCAACGTGCTCAATCATCCCAACTTTTCCAACCCCAGTGGAAACATCGGTCCCGGCCAGGCAGGCGGGATCATCAGTTCCACAACCAACAGCTACAACTCGACCAACAACACCTTCGGACCGCGCGTCATGCAACTCGGCGCAAGACTGTCGTTCTAAGAGGAAGCAGGCGAAAAACAGACCGGTCGCCTAACTTTCTAACCTCAACCCCCACGGGATGGCAGTCCACCGCCATCCCGTTTTCGTTTAAGATCAGACACGTGCACCACCGCATCAGAACTCCACCAGTTCGCCCATGTAGCCTCTTCCTTAGTGCTACTCTCGCCGCTTTCCTCACTCCTCCACGCATCCTGCTCTCCCAGGCGCCGGGGGCCGCACAGGCTCACGCCGCACAAGCCCACCGACTCCTGACCGAAAAGAAGCCCGACCTCGCTATTCCCGAGTTCCGGGCCGTGCTCGCCGCAGATCCGACAAACCTCGACGCCCAAGCCAACCTCGGCGTCCTCCTCTTCTTCCGGGGCGACTACGCCGGCGCCGAACCCTTCCTACACCAGGCGGTCGCTCAGCAACCGAACCTCAGCAAAATCCGCGCACTCCTCGGCCTCTCTGAGAAGTACCTCGGCCACCCCGCGGAGGCTCGCGCCGACCTCGAGATCGCCGTCCCGGAGCTTGCCGAACCTCCCATTCGCATCCAGGCCGGGCTTGCCCTCGTCGAGCTCGACGTCGCCAGCCAGGACTTGGACAAAGCCTCTGCCGTGCTCACCCTTCTGCGCCAGGTCGCTCCCACTGACCCTCGCGTTCTCTACGCCGTTTATCGCATTGCGACCGACCAGGCCGGCGAGGCCCTCCTCTCCCTTTCGCTCGCCGCCCCCGACTCCGCGCAGATGCACCAGGCCATGGCCCACGAGCTTGAGCGCAACCTCGACCTTCCCGCTACCGTCGCAAACCTCAAAAAAGCCGCCGAACTCGACCCCGACCTCCCCGGCATCCACTACGAGTACGCCGAGGCTCTGGCCGAATCGGACGATCCCAAACTCCGCGCCGCCGCCGAAGCCGAGTACAAGCTAGCCCTCGCGCACAACCCACACGACGCCCGCTCCGCCGCTGCTCTCGGCGACATTGCCACCGCCCGCAGCGACCTCCCCGGCGCCACGGTCTTCTACCAGCAAGCACTCGCGCTCGATCCGCACCTTGCGGAAGCGCAGATCGGCCTCGCCCACACCGACACTGAACGTGGAGACATTGCCGCCGCCGTCCCGATTCTCGAACAGGTCATCGCCGCCGACCCGACCAACACCCTCGCGCACTTCCGTCTTAGCGCAGCGTATCGCAAGCTCGGCCGCACGGCCGATGCCAAACGCGAGCTCGAGGCCTATCAGCATCTCAAGCAGATCAAAGATCGGATGCGCCTCCTCTACAAGGAAATGCGCCAGCAATCGCCCGACCACACCCAATCCAGCGCCGATGCGAGTCCAAAGTAGAGATGCACTCACTCGCTCGCCGCCTCGCCCTCTTCGCCCTGCTCGCGCTCGCCCACCTGGTTCTCGCCCAGACCACCTCCCCGCTCACGAGCCCTATCCCGCAACTCGTCGACATCACGGCACAAACCGGCATTCACTTCGAGCACCTCTCCAGCCCCGAGCAGAAGTACATCGTCGAGTCCATGAGCGGCGGCGTCGCTCTCCTCGACTACGACGGCGACGGCTGGCTCGATATCTACTTCACCAACGCACCCTCGGTCTCGATGGCGCTCAGCGGCAAGTCCGCCCGCTCCGCCCTCTTCCATAACAATCACGACGGCACCTTCACCGACGTCTCCGACCGCGCCGGCGTCGCCACCCCGTGCTGGGCGATGGGCGTCAGCGTCGGCGACTACAACAACGACGGTCGCCCCGATCTCGCTGTCTCCTGCTTCGGCGGCGTGGTTCTCTACCGCAACAACGGCGACGGCACCTTCACCGATGTCACCAAATCCACCGGTCTCGACCACGATCACGGCTGGGCAACCGGCGTCGTCTTCGGCGACTACGACGCGGACGGCTTTGTCGATCTCTTCGTCCCGCACTACGTCGACTTCGACACCCACGACCTCCCCACCTTCGGCTCAAAACAAACCTGCCAGTACAAACAGATTGCCGTCCAATGCGGTCCGCGCGGTCTCAAAGGCTCGCCGGACGCGCTTTACCACAACAATGGCGACGGCACCTTCACCGACGTCTCCAAACAGGCCGGCGTCGACGACCCAAAGCACTTCTTCGGCCTTAGCGCCGTGTGGTCCGATTTCGACGGCGATGGCAAGCTGGACCTCTTCGTCGCCAACGACGGCGAACCCAACTTCCTCTATCACAACGAAGGCGACGGTCACTTCAAGGATGTCGCCTATGATGCCGGTGTCGCCGTCTCCGAAGACGGCACCGAGCAGGCCAATATGGGCGTCGCTCTCGGCGACCCGCGCAACGAAGGCCGCTTCTCGGTGTTTGTCTCTCATTTCTCCGACGAGTACGCCACGCTTTACCGCAACGACGGCAAACTCAGCTTCACGGACACCTCCCACACCGCCGGAGTCGCCCGCGCCACCGTCCCCTACGTCGGCTGGGGAAATGCCTTTCTCGACCTCAACAACTCCGGTTGGCAAGACCTCATTCTCGTCAACGGTCATGTCTACCCGCAGGTGGATCAGGTCGGCACCGGCGTCACCTACCGTGAGCCCAAGCTCGTCTTCCGCAACCTCCACGACGGCACCTTCGAAGACGTCAGCCAGAGCTCCGGCGCCGCCATCAAAACGCCCCAGGTCAGCCGCGGCCTCGCCGTCGGCGACCTCTTCAACACAGGCCGCTTAGACGTCGTGGTCGAGAACCTGGTCGGTGGCCCCATGATCCTCGAAGCCCGCCCCGACCCGGCAAACCACTGGGTCAGCCTTGCGCTCACAGGCACGTCCGTCAACCGTCTCGCGCTCAACACCCGCGTCCGCGTCACCACCGGCGCTCAGACCCAACTCGGCGAGGTCCGCTCGGGCGGCAGCTATCTCTCCCAGAGCGACCTCCGCCTCCACTTCGGCCTCGCTCGCGCCTTCACCATCGACCGCATCGAAATCCTCTGGCCCGACGGCACCACCCAACACTTTGAGCACGTCGCCGCCGACCGCTTCTACACGCTGAAGCAGGGCGGCACCCTTTCGCCTGTCACCTACACGCCGGGCCCAGGCCTCAGCCGCAAATAGCTCATTCGAACCGCCCTAAGCGCTCGCCCGCGTCCGGCCCACCCGCACCTGGCTCGTCGACTCCCGCACAATCAGCTCCGGCTCCACCTCCACCAGGGCCTCTGTCTCCTCGCCCGCGAGCTTGCGTAGCAGGAACTCCGCCGCGATGCACCCCATCTTCTGCAGCGGCTGCCGGATCGTCGTGATACTCGGCACATGGTACGAGGCCGACTGGATATCGTCATACCCAATCACTGAAACATCGTCCGGCACGCGCAGGCCGCCGTCATGCAACGCCCTGATCACACCCATGGCCGACACATCGTTGAAGCACATCACTGCCGTAAACCGCCGTCCCTCGCCCAGAATCCGTTTGATCCCCGGGTACCCTATCTCTGGCGAGTGCGAGTCCTGCTCCAGCCGGATCACCAGCTCCTCCCGCATCTCGAGGCCGAGCCTGCGCGCCACCTCGATCGTAGCCGCCCAGCGCGCCACCGTATCGGTCGAAAACGGCTGTCCGCGCATGTATACGATCTCCCGATGCCCCAGCGCATGGAGATGGCCCAGCGCCAGCTCCGCCCCCAGAGCGCTGTCGAGCACAATATTCGATACCCCAGGCAGCTCCGTGTGCCCGCCCACCAGCACCGTCGGGAGATGACTCTCGGCATCCAGATGCGTGTCGATCGCGAGAATTCCCTCCACACCTCGCGATTGCAAGAGCTCCGGGTACGCCCGCAGAAGTTCGATCCGATGCCGATGATGCACCGTGAAATAAAAGTAGCCCTCCCGCATCAACAGCTCGCCGGCACCGCTGATCACCTGCGAGTGATACCCCTCCCCCAGCTCCGGCAGCAAAATCCCGACCGTCTTGATTCTTTGCCCTTGCAGCTTCCGGGCAATCATGCTCGGGTGATAGTTGAACTTTCGCGCCGCCGCCCGCACACGCTCCCGAGTCGTGGACGGAATCGATCGATTCGGCACCTCATTCAATACATACGAGATTGTCGACGGGCTCAGGTCCAGATACTCGGCTAGCAGCTTCAGACTCGGTCGTTGCATTAGCGCGCCAGTTTCGGCCGATGCCGGGTTCTCCCGCGCCAGACCCGCCTCTGCGCCGCTCTGGCTTCCACTCTCGCCCGCATTTCGAGGTTCCGTCGCCATAGCTTGTCCCCGACCCCTCCCGTGGCGCCGAGCTCCGCTCCACATCCCAAACCTCTGACGATCATCATCACGGCAACTGCGCCGGAGAGCAAGGGCTGCCTTCGAAGGCTGCGATTTTATCCCTCATGCGTGCCTGGGCGAGTCGGGGGGATCCGCCTTTCTTTCACCTTAACTGCCGGACTTCCAGCGTAGATGCCCCAAGGTTCGAGGGACCGTGTGGCCACCGAACCCAACCCGAGCACGGCGCCCTCGCCCACGTTGATGCCCGGGGCGACCGAGGCGCGCGCGCAGATCCAGGCGTAGGCGCCAACTTCCATGCGGTAGGCGAGGAGCGGGAAGCCGGGGTCGTCGTAGTCGTGCGTTGCTCCGCAGATGTAGCCGTCCTGCGAGACGATAGCGTGCGAGCCGAAGCAGATTGGTGCCGGATTATAGATTTCTGCGCCGTCGGCGACGCCCACACTGTCGCCACAGACGAGGTTCCACGGCGCCCACACTCGGGATCGTGGGTAGAAGTGGCAGTTGGGACCAAGGGTCGCGCCGAAGATGCGGAGAAGAGCGCTTCGCCAGCTGTGCAGCGGCCGTGGCGAGATACGATACAGGACGCCCCAGCACAGGTTCCAGAGAAGCCGGCGAGACCGTTCGCGGCGTGAGAAAGCTGGCCGCAGATACGGGTCGGCGGCGGTCTCCTCCGCAATGTGCTCGGCCGCGTTGTAGAAGACCTCTTTCGGCATCTTTGTCTCACGTGGAGGCCACCGGGGCAACCTCTCTAGTCTGCGCTCACTGCGGCTTCCAGGATGTGCTGATCCTTGCGAGTGGAAGCGCTCTCAAACAAGCGGATGATCATCTTTGCATTTTCGCGCATGTCGTAGCGGCTGCAGTAGCAAGCGCGTGCGCGCACGCGCATTCGGAGACGGTCGTCCGGGGAAAGCGCGATCCATCGTTCAAGGAGACGGAGCGTTCCGGAGGGGGTGTCAGGCTCCATGAAGCCGGCGCCATCCCCTGCGATCTCTGCTGCTATGTTGACCTTGTCAGCGACCAGAACCGGGAGCGAACAGGCGAGAGCTTCGGCGACCGCGATGCCGAAATTTTCCTGATGCGACGGAAGGATAAACGCCTCGGCCGCAAAGAAGGCACCCCACTTGACGTCGCCTTTCAGCATTCCGGGCCAGAGCACCCGATCGGCGATGCCGTGCTGCTGCGCGGTTGCCTGGAGGTCGGCGGTCCAGCCTTGCTGGTCGGGCCCCGCCGTAACAAGCAGGAGATCGGGGTCTGCCTGCGCGGCTCCGGCAAAAGCGTCGATCAGCATATCGCAGCCTTTTTTGCGATGAATACGCCCGAGATAGAGCAAAAACCTCTTTCCTCGAGCTGCGGGCACGTGCTTGAAGAACGCCTCCTTCAGGAAAACGGAATCTCCTGCGGGTGGACCGCTAGCGCCGTAGGGAACGACAAGGCCTTTCCATTGGTGCAGCCAGAAGCTCTGTTTTGCGAGCCGTTCCTCGGCAATCGAGGTAAAAAGCACGCGGTAGGCGCCACGCAAAATCCAGAACTCGACCAGGAGCCAGTAAAACCATTTTTTAAGGTGCTTCAATGGAAAACGGCGCTTGAAGTAAGGGTCGAGCATGCCGTGCGTGAAGACGACATAGGGCAGTCTTCCGCGAAGCGCTCGCCAGGCCGCGTACCCGCAGTACTGCCACAGGCCGTTGACGACCACACCGTCAAAACGATGACGATTGTCACGCAGCCAGCGGAGCAGCTTCGGGTTATACCCATAGACCGTGCGGGTCGGCCCGAGCGCGTGGATGGGGAAATCGAAATCCTTAAGGAACGGCGCGTCGGGGTCGTCAAGCGTAACCACCTCGCCGGTGTAGCCGATCGGGCCGTAACTCAGCAGCACACGGACGGATTCTGTGGGTCCACCCGCCTCGGGGCTGATCGTCCCGATGATGTGAAGAATGCGCATGAGCCGGTCGCCGCTACTGTTCCCGAGCATAGCAGTCGGAGTCCCTTCGCACTCTAAAACCTTAGTACTCATGCATGGCTACTTTCGGTGATTGCGTCCAAGGCACGGCGTAGTGCCTGGACGTCTTCCTCGAAGCTCCAGCTTTGGATGCGCCGGAGCGCACATCTGCCCATCTCGGTCCAGACTTCAGGCGACTGGAGCACACGGCTGAGCGCCCGGCTCAGCGCGTCGATGTCTCCGGCAGGGAAGACCGCGCCTTCGACGCCGTCGGTGATAAGGTCCGGCTGGCATCCGACCTCGTCCGAGACGATGACCGCTCGGCCGGCATTCATGACCTCGTTGACGATCAGGCCCCAGGGTTCATGACGCGAAGGTAGGACAAAGACGCTGGCAAGATCAAAGAAACGCGGCAGCTCCGATTGATTTTTGAAGCCACAAAAGCGAATGCCGGGGAGCCCGCTCTCTCTAGCGAGCGCTTCAAGACGGGCACGCTCCTCGCCATCCCCGACGATCAAGAGGTAGGGGGCTTTGTGGGAGGGCTGGGATCCGTCCTTGGAGACGAGTTGAGCGTAGGCCAGAACGAGGTCCTCGCAACGCTTGCGCGTCTGCAGCTTGGAGGCGAAGAGGATCACCGGGCGGCCGGCTTCCAATCCGAACTCCCGCTGAAGATCGCCACGTCGCGCGCTAGCTTGCGCCGATCTCTGCTGAAAAAAAGCGTTGTCGACGGCGTAGGGCATCAAGAACTGCGGAACGGCATCGCCGAGATAGTGCTTCCAGTAAAGGGCGTTATGCGTTCCGATCGGCAGGACGGCATCGACCAGCTCCGCAAGCCCGGAGAAGAAGGCTCTCTTAGCGAGGAGCTTTGGGCCGTGGCGCGGACGATCACCCAGCCAGGATTCGGCTCGGAGAAGTACCGCGATGCCTAGAGCTTTGGCCGCGATCATGGCATGCATGCTGTTGACGGTGGAGTAGCCGTGCACCCAGAGGGCATCGAAGGCTGGGCCAGGTGTTCCCGCGGGGCCGCGCAGCCGATGAGCGATGCCGCGGTTGAGCGGGGCAGCCACACCGGCGGTGCCATTGTCGCGGACAACTGGCAGGAACTTGTGCCGGTATCCATCGAGCAGCGGAATGTCCCATTTCACGTCCACGCCGAAGCCCTCGTCCTGGTACCCGCGTACCGAAAAATCCGACCCAAAAAAGACGGTAAGGTCGATCCCGGGCTCCTGGGCGATGCGTCGCAAGAGGGGCGCCTGATACTGGATAGGGTGGCTCACCAGATAGGCAAGCCGAACCTTGTTGTTCATGATTGTGCCCTTGGTGCGAGCGGTCTTGAGCCGGCGATCCGTCCACCGGAGTAACACCGCCGATGACAACAGAGTAGCTCACTGCCGGATGGTAAAAATCAACAGGGAAATAACACCGAGCAGCGTTCCGATACCCCCCACCTTGATGGCGGCTTTGAGAGAGCTGGTCGGAAGAAAGACGATGTCGTCGGCCTGAAGCACAGGGTCGGGCGCCTGGCCTTTGATGACCTTATCGAGGTCGACGTGGACAACCCTGCGCTCAACGCCAACGGTCCGGATAAGCCGCAGGTCGCTTAGTTTGCCCTGAAAACCGGGGCCGCCACCTAGGGCAGCGACCTGCATCAGCGTCAAGGGAGCGTTCTGCTGGATCGGGATAGCTCCCTGAGTCTGAAAGGCGCCGAGTACGTAAACGACACCGATGCGGGCGACGATGATGGTGTCGCCGGCAAAGACCGGTACGTCGGACCACGCGCTTCTGGCCGGGTCCACTCCAAGATCAATGACGATCGGCTGGTCGATGCCCGGCCGGTTGATGGTGATGGTGTGACTAGCCGTGGCGGGCAGGCCACCCGAGGCTGCTATGACGTCGTAGAGCCGCTTTGAGCCGAGGACCGGGACGACACCGTGCACTTCACCGACAATGGTAACGATCTGGTTCGGTGAGTCCGTAAGCTGTATGTTGACCTGCGGATCGCGGTACATGCCGGCGGCGATCAGGTCATCGGCGATCAGGCGCTCGGCCTGATGCAGCGTGAGCCCGGCAACGGGAACAATGCCAAGCAGCGGGACCTGAACGGAGCCGTCGAGGCTGATGCGCGTCGCCGGGGCAAAGTCAACCGTGCCGAAGAGATGAACGACGATCTGATCGCCGCGGCCAAGAATGATCTCGCGGGCGGCAGGATAGAGGATCGCCGGATCTGTGGTGATCCTCTGGGGAAGGTTGACCGGCGAGTTGGCCCCAAGGGCCGGGCCGCTGAATTGTGCGTGAAGCAGGACCGGGGGAAGCAGAACAAAAAGCAGCAGGGCACAGGAGATTTTTGAGCGGGTCAGAATGTTCCGCGTCGGCCGAAGACGGACGAGAACGTGTCCCATCGGTCGAAATGCGTGCTGGGGTGGGCGAGATCTCACTTCGTCCCTCCGGTTTCGCCCGCATCGTCTTTGCCTTTGGCCTGTGGCGCCCAGCTGCCTGCATCCTCGCTCGAGTAGCCGTAGCCCGAATAGCCGTAGTAGCCGTAGTACTCGGGCGAACTCAGATCGACCGCATTCAGAACCACACCGGTGATAGGTGCGCCCGACCGGACAAGAAGATCGCGGGCACGCCGGACGACGTGGCGGCTCGATTTCCCGTGGCGGACAACCAGAACGACCGTGTCGGCGTTTCGCGCCAGGATGACGCCGTCGGTGACAGAGAGAATCGGAGGCGAGTCGATGACAACGTAGTCGTACAGTTCGCCGCAGCGCACGAGCAATTTCTGCATCGCGTCTGAGCTCAGGATCTCGGTCGGGAACGGTGGCACGGGACCGCTGGGCAGGACGGAGAGATTTGGTACCTCAGGGACGACCTGCACCGTGTCCTCGAGCCTGGTCGCGCCGGTCAGGATAGTGGTGAGGCCGGTCTTTCCCGTAATTCCGAAGCGATGGTGGACATTGGGACGGCGGAGGTCGGCGTCGATGATCAGCACCTTGGAATCACCCTGCGCGAGGACGCAGGCGAGATTGGTCGAGGCTGTCGTCTTGCCTTCGGACGGCGTCGCGCTGGTAAACAGGATGTACTTCGGCGGGTGATCCGTCGTTGAGAGCAGAAGGGAAGTGCGCAAGGAACGAAAAGACTCGGTGAACTGCGATTTGGGTTGGGTCAGGACGTTGATATTGCGCTGCGCTGTCGTGAGATGCCCGGCCTGCTCCGCCGAGGTCCGACGCGATCGTGGGATGATGGCCAGCGAGGGCAGTTCGGTGATGGACTCGATCTCGGCAACCGAGCGCAGGCCGGTGTCGAGGCTCTCGAGGAGAAAGGCGACGACCACGCCGCCGAGCAGGCTAAAGACCAGAGTGGAAAGAATAATGCTGGACTGCGACTTGAGCATGGGGCTGGCGGGAAGCAGCGCCTGGTCGACGATGTCGATCTCGAGCGACTCAAGGCCGGCTTGCACGCCGGCGGTTCGGAGCCTCTGCAGCAGGCCCTCGTAGAGGGTGCGATTCGACTCAAATTCGCGCTGCCGAAGGGTGTACTCTACGAGGTCGTCTCGTAGCTTGTACGCGTCGGATTTCTGTGCTTCAAGCGCCGCTGTAGTCTGGTCTTCATTGGCGCGCGAGACCACGTAATTTTGCTTCGCCTGAATCAGAAGCCGGTTCTGCTCCGCCGTGATCTCGCGGTCGAGTTCGTCGATCTGCGCCTTGGCGGCCTTCGACTGCGGATGGTTGGGACCGAGCGTCGACTCGAGCTGCGCAAAGCTCGCCTTGGCCACGGCGACTTGGCCTCGAAGCTGGTTCAGTTCGCTGGGCGCGGTTCCGGGCGTCGTCTCAATTGAGCCCTCCATCGTGTCCGGATCCATTCCCGACAGCACGCGATAGCGCGCCTCGGCGACAATTCTCGCCAGCTTGGCCTGGCCCTGCGCGCGGGAAAGATCTTCAAGCGAGTTCGAGATCTGGTTGTGGTTCGGATCAAAGCCCAAAACACCCAGCCGCCGCTGGAGATCCATCACCTGTTCCTGCGAGCTCTCAACCTGCTGCTTCAAGTCATCAAGCTGCCCTTGAAGCCAGTTCGAGACGCGCCGGGTGGAGTCATAGCGCGTCTGAAAGCTGCGCTGAATAAAGGCGGAAATGACAGTATTGACGATCTCGGTCGCAAGCTTTGGATAAAGTCCGCTGTAGCCGATGCGAATGATGTCGGTCTTCGGTACCAGCTGGACAGAGAGGCTGCCCTGAAGTTGGCGAATGGTGCTCTGCCGGACCAGGGGATCGTCGATCTGGAGATGCGGCCGTTGAACCTTGTCCTCCCAAAAATCGGGGTTGTTCGCAAGATCCATCTGTTTCGCCACAGTCAACATCAACGAATCGCTAGTGAGGATCGCGATCTCGGTGAGCATCTTGTTGATCGTATCGCTTTCGAGACCGGTCGCGGCGCTGACGCGGAACTCGTTTGACGAGCCGGCACGTACCTCGATACGGCCGTAAGCCTCGTATAACTTCGGCTGCGAGACGGCCTTGTAGATGCCATACGCTAGACCAAGAATGGCGGCGATGATCAGCACCCACCGGCGCTTTCTAAGCGTGATCAGAGCCTCGGACAGGGTCGTGTCGGAAGCGGCCGCATTGAGCCCGGTGGCCCCCAAATCCGAAGCGCCCGCGCGAGGCCTGAGCGGGACTTTCTCTGCAGCCATTCCCCTTAGTCTAAACGACCCAGGCCGGTGAGGCGAGCAACTAACGCGCCTATCCCGCCTTCTTCGTTACACTTTCGTGTGGTTCTAATTTGCCGAAAGTCGTCTATGCTCGTTGGAGGAGATCGCCAACTACGCCATGAGCAAGAACATTCAAATCGCCGTCGTCGGGTCCGGGTACGTCGGTCTGGTAGCCGCCGTCTGCTTCGCCGAGATGGGCCACGACGTAATCTGCGTCGATAATGACGAGCGCAAAGTCTCTGCCCTGCAAGGCGGAGACACCCTGATTCACGAGAACTACCTTCCCGAACTCTTGGAGCGCTACCGCAACACCAAGGTCCGGTTTATGACCGATCTCGCCGAAGCCACGCGCGAGTGCGAGGCGATCTTTATCGCTGTCGGAACGCCGCAGTCCGAGACCGGCGACGCTGACCTCTCCTATGTGGAGGCGGTGGCGCACGAGATCGCTCGATCCATCACCTCCTATAAGGTGATCGTCGAAAAAAGCACGGTTCCGGTCTACACGAATGAGTGGATTCGTCGTGCAATCGAGCGTAACGGTGTTGCGCGCGACCTTTTCGATGTGGTCTCAAACCCCGAGTTCTTGCGGGAAGGAACGGCTGTGGCCGACTTTCTCCACCCGGACCGCATCGTCGTCGGCGCAAACAGCGAGCGCGCAGCCAAGGTGCTGGCCGAAATCTACGCTCCCATCACCTCCGGCGACTACTACAAGCGGCCGAACTTCATCCCGGGGATGTGCTCGGACGATGCTCCGCCGCCGCTGCTGAACACCTCCACCAAGAGCGCGGAGATCATCAAGCACGCCTCAAACGCATTCCTTGCGCTCAAGATTTCGTTCATCAACGCGGTCTCGAATCTCTGCGAGGCCACCGACGCCAACGTCGAGCAGGTGGCGCGCGGCATCGGCCTTGACAGCCGCATCGGGCCCAAGTTCCTGCGACCCGGAATCGGCTACGGTGGATCCTGTTTCCCGAAAGACGTTGCAGCGTTTCGATCGGTCGCCGATGGCCTCGGCATCGACTTCAATCTCCTTTGCGAGGTGGAGCGAATCAATATTCAGCAGAAGAAGCGCTTTCTCTCCAAGGTTCGGTCGGCGCTCTGGACGTTGCGGGGCAAGCGTCTGGCTGTGCTCGGTCTGGCCTTCAAGGGCGAGACAGACGATATCCGCGAGTCGCCCGCGATCGAACTGATCCGGATGTTTCTCGCTGAGGGCTGCTCGGTGGTGGCTTTTGACCCGGCCGCGATGGATCGCACACAGGAGGTTCTGCCTGCAAGTCGCAACCTCACCTATGCCACGGACGCCTACGCGGCGGCAGATGACGCCGATGCTCTGCTGATCCTGACCGACTGGGCCGAGTTCGCGGCTTTGGACCTCCATCGCATGAACCAGACCTTGCGGTACCCGATCGTGATCGATGGGCGCAATCTCTACGACCCGCAGATGATGGCAGACAACGGATTCACCTATCTGAGCGTCGGTCGGCCAACGTCGCACCCAGTGCGGGACGCGACCGCGGCTGTCTCTGTGCACGCCTGAGGCGGCGGGCACAGCTACCCAAAGACGTCCGCGGATCTCTAGATTGGGTAAAGGTCCGATGTTCCAACAGCAGAACGCCAAAGAGCAGCACAAGCACTAAAGCGCAGCACGGGCACGCCCGGAGCCTGCGCGCACAGGAGCGCACCATGCCGTTGTCTGATCCTATCCTTGTCACCGGCGCGGCCGGGTTTCTCGGCTCGCACCTGTGCGATCGTCTGCTTGCGGAGGGTCACTCGGTCGTTGGTGTCGACGATCTCTCGACCGGAAATACTAGCAATCTCGATCACCTCAGCGATGAGGGGCGCTTTCGTTTCGTCGAGCAGGACATCATCAAGCCCTTCGACGTTGGAGCGGTTAGCTATGTCTTCAACTTCGCTTCGCCGGCGAGCCCTGTGGACTACAGCCGCCTGGGCGTGGAGACGCTTCTTGTCGGCTCGGCTGGGACCATCAACACGCTTGAACTCGCCCGTAAGTACAACGCCGGATATCTCCATGCTTCGACGTCCGAGTGTTACGGCGATCCTGAGGTTCATCCGCAGGTCGAGACGTACTGGGGAAACGTCAACCCGATCGGTCCGCGGTCGGTCTACGACGAGGCAAAACGCTTCTCAGAGGCGGCTGTCACAGCGTACCACCGGTACTACAACGTCGATACGCACCTGGTGCGGATCTTCAACACGTACGGTCCACGTCTGCAGCCAAACGATGGCAGGGTCATCTCGAACCTGGTCCTTCAGGCCCTGCGTGGCGAACCTCTGACCATCTATGGCGACGGCTCGCAGACGCGATCGTTCTGCTATGTTTCGGACCTGATCGACGGCATCGTGCGGCTATCAAGATCGCCGGAACACACGCCGGTGAACATCGGCAACCCGGACGAGTTCACCATCCTCGAGTGCGCCCGCGAGGTCGTCGCAGTCACTGGATCGAAGTCGGAGATCACCTTTCGACCGCTGCCACAGGACGATCCGACGCGCCGCCGGCCCGATATCACCAAAGCCCGCACGCTGCTTGGGTGGGAGCCGAAGATCAAGCTGCGCGAGGGCTTGGAAAAATCCCTGAGCTACTTCCAGGCTTGCATCAGCAAAGGCCTGTAGCCGAAACAACGGAACCGCCACCGGGGACGGAACTGTCAAAACGGGCAGACGTCTCATTTGTCAGCTAGCGTGTATCGACGTTCTTCACTTCTGCTAATTGCCTCCCAGCCGTGCCTTTCTAGATTTGTAGAATGCACTTGATGAACATCCGGTGTATTCCACTCTTCCGTTATCTGGTCAGGTGTACGGTTTGGGCGCTGGGCTTGCTTTCAATCTGCAGCAACGCCCAGCACAAGCCATCACCGCTTCCGGCGCAGGACTCAAGCTTTCAGAACCCTGTTCTTTGGGAAGACCTCGCGGATCTCGACATTATTCGTGTCGGCGACACTTACTACTACTCCGCATCGAACATGCATTATTCGCCCGGTGCACCCATCCTGAGTTCGCGCGATCTTGTGCATTGGAAGTACATCGGTCACTCCATCCCCGTGCTCGACTTCTCCCCCGCATACGATTTGCAGGGTGGCCGCGCTTATGTGAAAGGGTCCTGGGCCTCATTCCTTGGGTTCCGAAAGAGCAATCAGACCTTTTACTGGGGCGGCTGCATCGAGTTTTCGAAGACACACATCTACACTGCCGCAAGTGCGCAGGGGCCCTGGAAGAAATTCGCGGTGCTCGATCAGTGCTACTACGACGCGGGACTGCTGATTGACGACGACGACACGATGTATGTCGCTTACGGCAACACCAAGCTGAATGTTGCGCAGCTTTCGCCCGATGGCAGCCGTCAGATCAAGACGCAGCAGGTCTTCCAGACACCGCCTGATCTCGGAGTGTTGGAAGGTTCGCGCTTCTACAAGATTAACGGTAGCTATTACATCTTCGCCACACGGCCACCGGATGGCGAGTACGTGTTGCGTTCAACCTCGGGGCCCTTCGGCCCATACACCATCCGTAAGCTCGTCCGGGACGCTGTCGGGCCGGTACCTGGAGGAGGCGCGCCGCACCAGGGCGGAATTGTGCAGACGAAAGCCGGGGATTGGTACTACATGGCCTTTCAGGACGCGTATCCGGGCGGACGTGTCCCAGTGCTTGCGCCGCTAAAGTGGGACACCGACGGTTGGCCCTACCTTTCACTGCCGGAGAATCATTGGGGTCTTACATACCCCATGCCCGACATACCGAACGTACGGCCCGAGACTGTGTCTCTCACTGGGACCGAGGTCTTTCGCGGACAGCAACTTGGACCTGAGTGGGAGTGGAACCACAACCCGGACAATAGCCGATGGTCCATGCACAAGGGGCTGCATCTTGAGACGGCAACCGTAACCGATGATCTTTACTCTGCACGCAATACTTTGACGCATCGCATCCTCGGTCCAAGCTCTACAGCGACGATTCTCCTGGATGTTTCCGAGATGAAGGACGGCGATCGGGCCGGTCTGGCGATGCTTCGTGACTCTTCCGCCACCGTGGGCGTCAGTCGAGAGGGAGCCGGCTTGAGCCTTGTGATGAAGAGTGGGCTCAGCATGGACGGGCGCTGGAACACAACCAGCACGGGACAGGAGATCGCGAGCGTTCCTCTCCGGGCACGCAAGGTATGGTTGCGTGCGACAGCAGATGTGCATCCTGGCAAGGGTCGAACAGCCGAGTTCTTTTACAGCCTTGACGGCAAGACCTTCACTGCGATCGGCACGCCGTTTGTCCTCAACACCGCGTGGCAGTTTTTCATGGGCTATCGTTTTGGGATCTTCAACTATGCGACCAAAAACCTGGGCGGCTCGATTATGGTCCGGTCTTTCAGCCTCGCAACGCCCTGAAGGAACAGCGTCACCCACGAAAGCTTGAGCAGAGGCCCGCGGGGACGCGCTTTTCTGGAGTTGCTTGATGACTAAGTCTTGCTGCGGAATGGGCTTCCAAAGACAACTAACCCGAACCAGGCGGCTAGGAGCGCGAAGACCAGAGCAGCGGCGATCACACCTGTTGTTCGAGTTCCCGCTGCAAGCGCTTTGACTAGAGCCATCGTCACGATGAGGAAATGGAGGAAGTTCCCCATCGCGACCGGCCGGCTGTATATGCCGCCGATGAGACTGTCTTTTGCCATCCAGTTCAAGAGAGCAAAGCCCATGTACAAGGCACCAGCTGCCTGCAATATCAGCACTGTCTCTGGGTGATAGCAGCTGCCGGGGATCGACAAGAGTTCTTGTGGAGCAAACGTCAGAGCGATGCCAGCAAGCAGCATGGCTGAAGCACTTGCCCCCATCAGCAGCTTTGTGTGCATGGCGCAATGTTAAACGGTCCGCTTACCGGATGCGCCTCTAGATTTAGAACCGTTCTAGAACTCCGTCCGGACGCTGGGTGGGATCATTCCAGTCGCGCTGGACGGCGTACTCCTCGAGGCGGAAGGAGATGACGCGATGGGCAGGGCGACGAGGGCACCGGTAAACCGCCGCCGCGCGCGGTTCCGATCAGAAGGCGACGAGGACGGTGATGCGCATTAGGTTGACGCTGGAGCGCCTGGAGAGCAAGCAGCGGTAGACCTCTTCGTCTTCGCGTATCAAGTAGATGGTGAGGAAGGCGCCGTTGGTCAGGTCGAAGAGCTAGGAGAGCGAGCTGAAGGGTCGGGTGTCGGGGGGTGTCAACGGTCGGGGGCTCCCGACGGCCTGTGAGGAACAGATCCTATCTGGTGTGATGCAGATGCTCCGGCGGGTGCTAGTGAGGGTTCTGGGTGGATGAAGCTTTTATGGGAGGAGGTTTGCATCGAGGATCGACGGAAGGAGCCTTTCGAGGGTTTCGCGGGGAGTGAGGTCGGCGGTCGAGAGGGTGAGGCGGGCGAGGCGGCGGTAAAAGGTGTGGCGTTGGTCGAAACGGGTGCGAGCGGCGGCGGGGTCGGCGAGGTTGGGACGATCGATGCCCTGGAGGACGCAGCGGTCGAAGAGGGTAGAGAAAGGGGCGTCGAGGAAGACGACGAGGTTGCCGGGGGTTTGTTCGAGCAGGAGGCGGTTGGTGAGGCTTTCGAGGGCGCCGCCGCCGAGGGCGAGGACGTTGGGCGAGGATCGGAGAGCGGAGGCGAGCGCGGTCGATTCGAGGCGGCGGAAGCGGGTTTCACCTTGGGCTTGGAAGATCTCGGGGATGGAGGCTCCGGCACGAGCCTCGATCGCAGTGTCGAGATCGAGAAAGTTCCAACCGAGGTGATCGGCGAGGAGACGACCGAGGGTCGATTTACCGGCGCCCATGAAGCCGGTGAGGACGACGCGGCGAAGGGCGGGTGGAGGTGTCGTGAGGTCAATGATTGCGGGAGAGGAGGTTTGATCTTGGAGGGAGGTCATCTCTGTGGTCTCAGGCTTGAGGGATTTTTGGGAGTGTGTGGGAAAAGAGAGAGCCGCGACCTTTGGGGTCGCGGCTCAGGGAGTTTGGAGTCTCTCGTGTGTGTTAGAGAGGCACGCTCGCCCGCCTGGCCGCTGGTGGCCACCAGTAACCATAGGTAAATCGGGCGGAGATGCGAGCTGTGTTCATCCTGAAAGCGAGAGTACAACGGAAGTGTGAGATTTTACAAGCGAATTCTTGCGAGGCCGGATCTGTGTGTCCGGGCTTACGGGACGGATGTGGGCGAGCTACTCGAGATCGTCTCCGGGTTCGGAGCCGGACGCCGCGAGACGGAGTTTGCTTTGGATACTGTTCCAGACGGCGTCGCTGGGCTCTTCGACGGGCCGAAGCAGATCGCGAGCGGCGTCCGCGATGTATTCGAGGTCGCGGACGAGGGCGGCACAGTCGGGATTGGCGGCGAGGAAGCGGGCGTACTTCGGGTCGTCGCTGATGCGTCCGGTGCCGGCGGCGAAGAACTCGGGGAGGTGTTCTTCGAAGTCTGCGCGCGTCATGGTGTTGGGGTCGAAGACGGAGCCGGGGTCGCTCATACGGTGGCGACCTCTTTCAGAAGATGTGCGGCAACGTCGGCGTGCTCGGGCTGGCGCAAGAGCTCGCGAAGTTTGAGGCGCGCTTTGTGGAGCTGCGATTTGCTGTTGCCGGTGGAGCATTCGAGCATGGTGGCGATCTCGTTGTGCTCGAAGCCCTCGACGTCGTGGAGGACGAAGACCATGCGGTATCCAGGGGGAAGGGAGGTGACGGCGCGCTCAAGGGCGACGCGATCGACGGAGCCGGCGAGCTGTGGGTCTCGCGATCCGAAGTCCCGCTTTGGCGCGTCTTCCTCGGACGGATTGATGGTCTCCTCAAGCGAGACCAGGTTGAGGCCTTTTTTCCGGAGGTGCATCAGGACGAGGTTGACCGTAAGTCGGTGCAACCAGGTGGAAAACGCAGATTCGCCGCGGAAAGAGCCGATCTTGCGGAAGAGGTGCAGAAAGGCTTCCTGGGTCATGTCTTCGGCCTCGGAGACGTTTCCGAGCATGCGGAGACACAGCGTGTAGACGCGGCGTTTGTGCAGGGCGTAGAGCTTGGAAAACGCTTCGGCGTCGCCCGCTTTCGCGCTTTCGATGGCTTCTGCTTCGCCGATGATGGGTGGATTTCGCTTGAACAGACCGGGAGTGGACTTTGTTTGTGTCATAGGTTTCAGAACCTTCGCGTTCCTATGGCGGATCTAGAGGGCTTGCGCTCATAACGTACGTCCGCTTTCACCCAGATTATCGCAAGTGCGGCGCTTCGGTCTTTTGATCTCACGGCTTCAGGGTACGATAGTGCGCTCTAATCGGATTTCTGTACCTGCGAGGTTCGCTGGGCTCGGCTGTTCAGGCGGACCTTACGTGCCGATGTAGCGGGCGTAAAGGGAGCGGGCCAGGACAGGGTCGGTTGTGCCCTGAATGATGGCTCGGCCGTCGGCAAAGAGGCTGAGGGTGTGGGGTCCGCGACAGAATCGCAGAAGGAGGCTGTTGACGCGGAGATCGCTGATCTCAGGGAGGTTGGAGAGGCGGCGGTGCATGGCGGCCAGATCGAGAGGCTGGTGATGTTCGTGGATCTGGACGGAGTTGCGTCCGCACAGGGTGATATGCGGCCGGCCAGCGCCGTTGAGGTGATGGAACTGCCGGTCCTGGCAGACGGTGCAGAGGGAATCGGGCGTGCCGGTCGAGATCTCGGAGCGATTGAAAGGGCTGCCGTCGAGGTCTGGCCAGAGGTCGAAGGAGAGCAGACTTCGGCGCATCCGGTGAGGCTGACCGGTGAGGAATTTGAGAGCTTCGGTGACCTGGATGGAGGCGGCGAGGTGGACGGCCGTGGCGAGGATGCCCGCTGTGTCGCAGGTTTCGACCGGTCCGGTTGGCGGTTTTGGGAAGACGCAGGCGAGGCAGGCAGTGGGGGCGAACTTTGGGCTAAAGTTTTCGCCGGAGTTGCCGATAAGAGAGGTGAGGTTCGTGTGGTGCGGCTCTGGATCCGTGTGTAGATGCGTTTCTGGATCCGTCTTCGGGGATCGGGGAAGGATGTTCATGGTTGCCGCGTACGCTCCGATGGCGGCGGCGTAGATCCACGGTTTGCCTTGCTGAACGCTGTAATCGTTCAGTAGAAAGCGGGTTTCGAAGTTGTCGGTGCCGTCGAGAATGAGGCTGACGGGCTGGAGGAGGTTGTGGATATTCGCTGGGGTAAGGTCGGCGACGTGCGCCTGGACTGTGATAGCGGAGTTGAAGAGCCGGATCTTGCGACGGGCGGCTTCGGCCTTGGGCAGGGCCGCCTCGGCATCAGCCTCGTCGAAGAGCGACTGCCGCTGGAGATTGGAGGTTTCGACGAAGTCGCGATCGATCAAGTGGAGCGTTCCGGCGCCCGCGCGCGCGAGAAGGCCGGCGGCTGCGGCTCCCGTGGCGCCGCAC
>CAXTYQ010000031.1:0-33929 GCA_964248505.1 uncultured Acidobacteriaceae bacterium | reverse complement strand
TCCTTGCCAAGATTCCGCGCGAAACCACGCGCACCAAGGACATCACCGGCGGTCTCCCACGCGTCGTCGAACTCTTCGAGGCCCGCAAGCCCCGCGACCCGGCGATCATCTCCAAAATCGACGGCGTCGTCCGCTTCGGCGACGTCACCAAAGGCCAGCGCAAGGTCTACGTCACCGCCGACAACGGGCAGGAAGAGGAGTATTCCGTCCCGCGCGGCGTCTACGTCAACGTCCAGGAAGGCGAGCGGCTGCGCGCCGGCGATGCTCTCATCGACGGCCCACGCAACCCGCACGATATCCTCGAAGTCCTCGGCGAACGCGCGCTCCAGCAGTACCTCGTCAACGAAATCCAGGAGGTCTACCGCCTCCAGGGTGTCGCCATCTCCGACAAACACATCGAAACCATCGTCCGGCAGATGCTCCGCTGGGTCAAAGTCGAAGAGGTCGGCGACACCGGCTTCCTCGTCGACCAACAGACTGACCGCTTCCGCTTCAACGCCGAAAACCAGAAGACCCTGATGAACGGTGGCCGACCAGCCATCGGCCGCTCGCTCCTGCTCGGCATCACCAAAGCCTCGCTCTCGACCGATAGCTTCATCTCGGCCGCCTCCTTCCAGGAGACCACCCGCGTGCTCACCGAAGCCAGCATCAACGGCTCCATCGACACGCTCCGCGGCCTCAAGGAAAACGTCATCGTCGGCCGCCTCATCCCCGCCGGCACAGGCATGGAATACTACCGCAACGTCGCCCTCTCCCCAGAGCTCGAAGAAGCGGCAGCCCAGGTCCAGGCCGAGGTCCAGGAAGCCCACGACGCCGAAGAGCGCGAACTCGAACAGATGCGCATGGAAGGCGAACAAGAAGAACTAGCCGCCAGCGAGTGAGCATCGCATGCAGCCAACGCGCTAACGCGCAAAACACAGAGGGCGGACTCGCAAGAGTCCGCCTTCCTCTTTGCATTGACTACCCGGTATCTACCCGGTAGCCTTAAACCCGTGAACGTCAGCCTCCAGTACGCTGAAGACCACCTGACCGAGCTTATCTCCGCCGCTGATCGCGGAGAAGAGGTCGAAATCACGCGTCCCGAAAAGCCGACTCTAAAGCTGGTGATCTCTAATGCACCATCGCCCGCCGACGTGCGTTCTCTCGACGCAGCGCCTTCACTCCGATCGAGTGGTTTGCGCCTTGACAGCCCGACGCGCAAGCGCCTGCTCGGAGCCGGAAGAGGCGAGATCTGGCTCTCCGATGACTGGGATTCAGCGGAGACAAATAAGGAGATCGAGGACCTTTTCGAGAACTCCGTCATCTTTCCGGAGCCTTCAACGGAGTGAACCTCCTCCTCGACACACACACCTACATCTGGTCTCTACTCGATACAGATCGTCTGTCTTTAGTCGCTCGGGAGAACGTAGACGATCCAGCCAATTCGCTGCACCTTAGCATTGCCTCGCTCTGGGAGGCGACGATTAAGATCGCGAGTGGCAAGATGCAGGTTCCGGGCCAGAGCATCGACTACTTTCTCCATCGCGCCGAGCAAACCGGATTGTCTATCCTCCCCGTCTTGCCGTCACACCTCAGGCAATTACAGAAGCTCCCCGGCCTTCATCGAGACCCGTTCGACCGCATCCTCGTAAGCCAATCCATGGTCGAGCAGATGCCGCTCATCTCCATAGATCCGGCGCTTCGCCAGTACAACGTAAACATACTCTGGTAAAAGTGCCACCCCCTCCCGCAACCGGAATGGAGTTCTACCGCAACGTCGCCCTCTCCCCAGAGCTCGAAGAAGCGGCAGCAGAGGTCCAGCAGCAGGTCATCGCAGCCATCAAGCCAAAGAGCGCGAACTGAACAAATGCGCATGAGAGGCGAATAAGAAGAACTAGCCGCCAGCGAATAGGCCAAACCCACTCGACGGCAGGTCAGGGCTTCAGCCCTGACACAGCACGATCCCTCAAAGACCAAAGGGCGGACTCGAAAGTCCGCCCTCATTCTCTTCTGATGAGGAGTGCCGGAAAGTAAGCGTCGTAACGGCGCTCGAAAATCTCTTTCGCCTCCGGAAACATAGTTATCAGCACATGCCAAACTTCAAGGATACGGAGTTCTAAATCACCGGAGAATCTGAATCGGTGCTGAAACTCGGAGATCAATGAAAGTAGCAGAAATGAGCTACGAGAAACATGCGTTGTCATTAGGCGTGGGAGTTTGTCGCTATGGCTTTCGTCCTTCGACGCGTTGTCTAAATCTTCTAGCGTGAGGATGGGGCTGAGCTTCATTAGCCCAAAGAAGCTCACATGCGCCTGTGCCGAGTGGTCTCTGTAGTACCAGTCGTACAAGTATTGAAGAAATTTGCGATCACCTGATCGCTGCTCTATTGGTGACCCGTACGTAGGCATCTTTCCTGGCGTGGGCCAGTAATCAATTGCCTTTGGATTCGTTTGTTCTTCCTTGCTTAAGTCGTATTCGTGAATACCACGCTGAAGAAGCTTTACGTATGAGGCAAGCCACTCACTCCACTCAGGTCTATCTCCATATTCCGCCTTGAAACGCTCGTACTCTCTCTTCTGCTCCCACCAAGCTGCCTTCACGTACCAACGAAAGTTTTTTTCCGGGTTCTCGAGGATGAAAATCGAGTTCGCAAGGACGTCCAGCAGTGTGCGATTAGTCGAGGGAAGAGGCAAAATTTGCTCCCAGTTCCATCGGTGATCTGCCCTTCTCTCATCTGAGCACATGCCGCACACTACTCGAAAGACACTTCTGCTATATCGCAGAGCCAAAAGGAAGTGCGGCTGGGCGAATGGAAGGTGCGCGAACTCCGTAGGCCACTCATCTTTGAAGCGCTCAGTCATAGTTCGCGCGAGAGTATCAAGCTTGCCTTGGAATTTACTCGCGTCTACTCCGTACGTCTTCATGCGCGAAGTATACGACTGGGAGCGCTTCTACTCCGGATGCCGGTGCTCGCCGGCTCCGATGTGCCAAACGGCACGCGAAAACGACCCAAACTGCATCACCCCCACCGCCGCTGCTTGTTCGACAAACGCGAGCGGACAACCAACCGTGACGCTGCGACCCATCACACCTGTACTCAGTGCTGTCACACCATTGCCGCTGAAAGCTATCAATCGGTGTGAGTTTCTTCTCACCTTCGCCATCTTTGTTCCACGAACGGCTTTCCGCCAGATCCGCGATTGGCGCATCTCTCCCGCACACCCATTAAAATGGGAACAGGGAAAAGCCCTAAAGGATCCATTGATCAATCGGCAATCGCGCATGTCTTGTCTAGGCTAGATCATGCGGTCGCGGAGAAACGCACTTCAGTGGCCAGACTCGTCATACATCGCCGTAAGTCTTTTGTTCTGAATATTTTGCGTGTAAGTTGTTTGTTTGCAATATTTTACCATTGGTGACAGAACGTAAGTGCCACATTACGCTAGGTTTATCGCCAAAGCACCCCCCCGGGGGGTGGCATCCCGGATGAGCCTATAGCAGGGTCGGCTCCATTGACTTGAACCGGTCGGAGGCGAACAATCAAACGATTGGGCCTACCGGAAAGGACCGTCCTCCCTCAGACATGAAGACCAGCACGACAGAAGCGCCCCCGACCACCAACAAGCACCTTATCCGATGGGTCGAAAAGATGGCCGACCTCTGCCAGCCCGAGCACATCCACTGGATCGACGGTTCGGAGGCCGAGTACAACCTGCTCTGCGACCGTCTGGTCGAGGCCGAGACCTTTACGCGCCTCAACCCAGAGCTCTGGCCCGGCTGCTTCCTCGCCCGCTCCAGCCCCAACGACGTCGCCCGCGTCGAAGACCGCACCTTTATCTGCTCGCTCTCTCGCGACAGCGCCGGCCCGACCAACAACTGGGAAGACCCGTTCGTCATGCGCCGCCGCCTCAAGCAACTCTTTCGCGGCTCCATGCGCGGACGCACGATGTACGTTCTCGCCTTCTCGATGGGACCGGTCGGCTCGCCGATGAGCCAGATCGGCGTGCAGCTCACCGACTCCGCCTACGCGGTCGTCAACATGCGCATCATGGCCCGCATCGGGGCGCCCGTCTTCGCCGAGATCGATAAGGACCTGAAGCGCGTCGTCCCGTGCATGCACTCGGTCGGCGCCCCGCTCGCCCCCGGAGAAGCCGACGTCCCGTGGCCGTCGAACGACAACAAGTACATCGTCCACTTCCCCGAGACGCGCGAGATCTGGTCCTACGGCTCCGGCTACGGCGGCAACGCTCTGCTTGGCAAGAAGTGCTTCGCGCTCCGCATCGCCTCGAACATCGCCCGTGACGAAGGTTGGATGGCCGAGCACATGCTGATCGTCGGGCTTGAAAGCCCGGCCAACCAGGATGGCAAGAGCCAGAAGACCTACGTGGCGGCGGCCTTCCCCTCGGCCTGCGGCAAGACCAACTTCGCCATGATGATCCCGCCTCCTGGCTTCGAGGGTTGGAAGGTTTGGACCGTCGGCGACGACATTGCCTGGATCAAGCCGGACGCGTCCGGCCAGCTACGTGCGATCAACCCTGAAGCGGGCTTCTTTGGCGTCGCTCCCGGAACCAGCGCGCGCACCAACCCCAACGCCATCGCGACCCTCTCTCGCAACACCATCTTCACCAACGTCGCCCTCACGCCGGACGGCGGTGTCTGGTGGGAAGGCATGACCGACACACCGCCGGCGGAGTGCCTCGACTGGCAAGGCCGCCTCTGGACTCCCGAGCTCGGGGGCGAGACAGGACGTCCCGCGGCTCACCCGAACGGCCGGTTCACCGCGCCGGCGAGCCAATGTCCGTCGATCGACCCTGCGTGGGAAGACCCTGACGGCGTTCCGATCTCGGCGTTCCTCTTCGGCGGCCGCCGCCCAACGACCATGCCTCTCGTCTACCAGGCCTTCAACTGGTCGTCCGGTGTCTACGTCGGCGCCACCATGGGCTCCGAGACCACGGCCGCGGCCGCCGGCACCCCGGGCAAGGTACGCCGCGATCCCATGGCCATGCTCCCCTTCTGCGGCTATCACATGGGAGACTACTTCCGGCACTGGCTGCGGATGCAGCGCTCGCTCTCGTCCACACCACCCATCTTTCACGTCAACTGGTTTCGCAAGGACGGGAGCGGAACCTTTCTCTGGCCAGGTTACTCCGAGAATATGCGCATCCTTCGCTGGGTGGTCGACCGCGTCAACGGCTGCGTCCGCGGTAAGGAGACCCCCATCGGCTGGACGCCCTACTTCGGGGACATCGACTGGAATGGCCTGGACTTCGACCGAGATACCTTCGACGAACTGCAACTCGTCGACCGCAAGCAATGGAAGCACGAGGTGATGGGACACGAAGAGCTCTTTCTGGCCCTTCACGACCACCTGCCGCCCGAGATGATCTATGAACGGGAACTTCTGATCTGCCGACTTTGATCCAAACTCGCTGTAACCGCCAGACCCGAAACGTCTCTCGTTCGAGACGGAGATCAGAAGATTTCTCCTTGACGTAAGTGGCTATCTCTCGTACTATTTCTTTAGAGCAAGGCTCCTCAGCGCTTGCGCTCGAGTTGAGCCGGCTCTAACGAAGTCCACCCACTTCGTTGCTGTACCGGAATACCCACGCATCAGCCCCCACCGCGCTGCGTGGGTTTCCTCTTTAAGCGATCACTTTTTTGCAGACTGGTCCAGACGCGGTGAAGCCTCCCCAGCTTACAGCGGGGGAGGCTCACAGTCTCAATCAGATTAATATGCTCTAACTCGCCCGCAGTCGACGGCGGAGGCCAGTTGCGATGCTGCCGAGCCCCGTGAAGACGTACACGAGCGTACCGGGTTCCGGAACCGGCGCCGCGACCGGAGGCACGTCGGGCGGGAGCGCAGGACCGGTGGTTGGGGGAAGAACAGGGGACGTGGTCGGAGGGATCCCGGGCGATGTGGTTCCCCCAGTTGGTCCGCTCGCGGTTCCCGGTGCAGAGCCGACACCGCCGAAGCTCGGTCCAACGACCGGGAAGACCGGGCCACCTTCGTACGGTGTTGCGAGAGGCGACGAAGTCGGGGTGTATTCGGCGGGCGCAGTCTCGGCTAGCAGAGGGTTGTACTCCGACACAGGCAGTTCATCGATCGGCCCGAGCGACAGCTCAGAGATGAACTCTTCCGGCGCCATGCGGCTGTCGAGAACCTGGTTGGCAGGAGCGACGGGGAGATCGCCACAGAGTACATCGAAGCGGTTCAGCATCTGCCGTGGCGTAAGCTTCGGACGTGTGCTGCTCATCCGGACAGGCTTTGGCTTCGCAGGCATAGTGGCCGCGACGATCTCGCCGATTCTCCGGCGAGCGAGAGCTCGCGCTCTGTGCTTGGCTGCCTCAAGCTGCTGATAGCTTGGCTTTTGAGCGAGCGCCTTCTTGTAGTCGGCGAGCCACCGCTCGCAGTCGGTTGAGGCGTGAACTCCCGTGGCAGAGGCAGCAGAGACTATCAAAGCAAACAAAACAACCAATGTGGGACGCATGGTGCTCACCGTAACGATCTTTCTCTAGAGAGGTACATGCAAATGAGCTGCCGTTTATGCAAAAGATTGCAGAGTTGTTTCCTCGTCTGTTTGCACACAGCTGCGAGATCAGGAGTCGAAGTTGCTTCCTGAGTGGAAAGGGATTGCTCACCTAAGGAGAAATGTTTACGAACAGCTTTATGAGCGGCCGGTCTTTGCCGAGCAGCACTAGGGCATTTCTCCTGTTGCTGTGAGCTGGATGAAGTGGTGGAGCGCCGTTTTCATTGGGGAAAACGGCCATGACATCCGTATCTTCGATGTACACCTACAGGAGAACTGCATTAGCCGAACATAGCGGCTCCATGCGGCCGCAGCAAGGAGAAAGCGAGACCAATGACGGTTACAGAGGTCTAAAACTCCCAAGATGGGACTTGCCTGAGCCGCAGAGAAAAATACTTCACGCGTTTGGGATGAGTGGCGTCTGCGATGCTGACGGACGAGTTGGTCAGAGGCTTCCGGGCGCTCAAGTCAGGCCCGGAGGACTCCGAAGGCGAGGTCGAGCAGCGTTTTCTCTTCGAGTTCGTGTGCTTTGGCCGAGCCGGTTGCAGGGCTTGCGCTCGCGCTCCGCTTCACGCTCAGAACGGCCCGATCACGGCTCAAGCGTCGCAGAAGCGGCATCACGTAGAAGAGTGGTCCCATATTGGCGGGTTCTTCCTGAACCCAGACGATCTCGGCAGCGCCAGGGTGTCCGTCGAGCGCGGCCTGGAGCTCGAGCTCGGGCCAGGGGTAAAGCTGCTCGAGGAAGACGATGGCGACGCCCTTGTCCTTGCGTCGTTCGCGTTCGATGCGGAGGTTGTGACCGATCTTGCCGCTGGTGACGATGATGCGTCGCGGGTTCTCGACCGTGTGATCGGGAAGCACGTTCTGGAACTGGCTGACGCTGAAGTCTGCGAGCGAGGAGGACGCGTCAGGATGCCGCAGCATGCTCTTTGGGGTGAAGACGATGAGTGGTTTGCGCCAGGGCCGGAGCGCCTGTCGCCGAAGCAGGTGGAAGTACTGCGCGGCAGTCGACGGCTGGCAGATCTGGAGGTTGTCGTGGGCGGCCAGCTGCAGGTAGCGCTCGATACGTGCGCTGGAGTGCTCTGGTCCCTGACCTTCGTAGCCGTGCGGAAGGAGCATGGTGATGCCGGAGAGGAGGCCCCATTTCGCTTCGCCGGCTGCGATGAACTGGTCGATGATGATCTGCGCTCCATTCGCGAAGTCGCCGAATTGAGCTTCCCAGAGGACGAGAGCTTCGGGGAAGTCGCGGGCAAAGCCGTACTCGAAGCCGAGGACGGCCGCTTCCGACAGGAGCGAGTTATAGACCTCGAAGCGGGCCGGTTTGGCTGGGGCGCCATTCTTCCCATCGTCTCCGAGATGCGCGAGCGGGATGTACTTGGTCTCGGTCTCAGTATCGATCAGGACAGCGTGGCGCTGGTTGAAGGTACCTCGCTCGGAGTCCTGGCCGGTGAGTCGAACGGGCGTTCCCGCGCGAAGCAGAGAGGCGAAGGCGAGGAGCTCGGCGGTACCGTAGTCGAAGGGCCGGGTTCCGGCGCCCATCTCGGCGCGCTGCTCCAGTAATTTCTTGACCTTCGGGTGGATGTGGAAGGATTCGGGGTAGCGGACGAGGTCGGCCGTGAGTTGTCCGACGGTCTGTGCGTCGAGACCGGTCGCGACGTCGTCGGACGGGTTGAACGTGCCGCCTTTGTAGGCGCTCCAGTAGTCGGGCAGCTTGGCGAGGTGCGGGATGTGATCGGCCTCTTTGGCGCGCTTCTGGTCCTCAAGCAGGCTCTGCTGGATCTCGGCGATCTCGGGGGCAGGATCGACGCCGATCTGTTTGGCGTAGATCTCAAAGAGCGGCGGATGATCCTTGATGATGGCGTAGCGGCGCGGCTGGGTGACGGTGGGGTCGTCGACCTCGCTGTGGCCGTGACGACGATAGCCGACCAGATCGATGACGATGTCGGAGCGGAAGCGCTGGCGGTAGCTGGCCGCGATCGAGGCGACACGGACGACGGCGTCAGGGTCTTCGGCGTTGACATGGAGGATCGGGTTGGGAGCGCGTTTGGCGATGTCGGTCGCGAACCGGGACGAGTTCGACTCCTCGGGAAGTGCCGTGAAGCCGAGGAGGTTGTTGACGATGACGTGGATGGTTCCACCGACGTCGTAGGCAGGCAGCGAGCTCATGTTGAGGGTCTCGGCGAGGATGCCCTGACCGGCGAAGGCGGCGTCGCCGTGGAGGATGAGGGGGAGGACGGCTTGCTTGCCGTTTGCGCCGAGGCGTTCCTGCTTGGCGCGGGCGCGGCCGAGGACGACCGGGTCGACCGCCTCGAGGTGGCTCGGGTTCGAGGCGAGATGGAGGCTGACGCGCTCGCCGTTCGGTCCGTGGAACTCGCCTGTTGCGCCGATGTGGTACTTGACGTCGCCTCCGCCCATGGTGCTGCGCGGGTCGACGTCCTCGAACTTGGTGAAGATCTCCGAGGCGGCTCGGCCAATGGTGTTGACCATGACATTGAGCCGGCCGCGGTGGCTCATGGCGATCACGGCCTTGGTGACGCCTTCGGCTGCGGCAGTCAGCAGGAGCTGGTCGAGAAAGGGCAAGAGCGCGGTGATGCCTTCGAGGGAAAAGCGCTTGGTGCCGAGATAGCGCGACTGGATGACCTGCTCGAAGAGGTCGGCGCGGATGAGTTGGGTGAGGATGCGCCGCTGATCCGGCTTGCTGGGCGTCTGTTCGAGCTGCGCCTGAATCCACTCTCGCCGATCGGGGTCGGCGATGTGCATGAACTCGGCCGCGATGGTGCCGCAATAGAAGCGACGCGCGCGCTGGGCTGCCTCGCCTTCAGGGACGGCGACCGGGAAGGGCTCGGGCGGGAGATACTGGCCGAGCGGATCGAGCGAGGCCTGGAGATAGCCCCATCGGCGGAAGGTGTCGAGGACCTCCGCGTCGCGCGTTGAGGTTTCGGGGGGGAGCGATGCGGGTTTTGTCTGGACCGAAGCGGATCTTGGCGCGGTCGCTGCCTTGGGGGCCATGGTGTTTCCTCACGGTTCGTGTTCACGCCCGCGGTGTTTGGCGCGGAGACGGAAACCTATTGCTTTTATGCTAGACCTTTCTCATCCGGATCGCACCGATCTCTGGTGGAATTTGCCGCCCAATCGTCCAAAACAAAGGACTTATGCCAGAGCCGAGGGCCCGTTTTGGGCCACTCTGTCCGGAATGGTTCTGGTTAGCATCCGCATGGGAGCAGGCAGATGTCAGCTGATTCGCAAGGTACTGGATCGGACGGGGTAGCTACGGCACGGCTGATGGAAGTTCTCTGTCGATAATCTGTAAGCCAGGTCACTGATGACGCTCCGCAACCAGACGACTCTCTTTAGAACAGTTCTCAGCCTCGTGCTGCTCACGTGTCTTGCGACCTTTGTTGTCTCCACTTACCGATGGCCTCTGATCGGGGACGCGGCGCTGATGCACTACCTTGTTTTCCTGACGGGACACGGCATGGCGCCGTATCGCGACATCGTCGATATGAACATGCCGGGCACGTACCTGATCGAAGCGGCCGTTTCCGGTCTCGCCGGGGGGGCGCTCGCGTGGCGTCTGTTCGATCTCTTGCTTTTGCTCACCGCGACCGGGTCGATGATCGCCATTGCCCTGCCGTGCGACTGGTTTGCGGGTCTCTTTGGTGGTGTGCTGTTCTCGCTTGTGCATGCGGTGGATGGGATTCCGCACGTCGGCCAGAGGGATTTTGTCATGGCCGTCCTCTTGCTTGCAGCGTATGCCGCGCTGCTTCACGCAGTTAGAACGGGTCGTCCGTGGTGGTGTGGGATCTTTGGTCTGTTTGCCGCGATGGCAGGAAGTATTAAGCCGACGATCGCACCTTTGCTTCCAGTTTTGCTGGGGATGCTGATCTACAAGCTGGTCGGCGAGCAGAAGCGAGTTCGGTCGTATCTGCTGTGGGGGATCGTCGGTGTCTCTGTTCCTGTGGTTGGTTGTGCGCTCTTTCTCGAGCACTTCCACGTATGGGGTGCATATCTAGAGGTGCTTCGCGAGCTTATTCCGTACGACGCACAACTCGGAAGAAGGCCGGTGAGCTATCTGCTTCAGCACTGTCTTTCTCCCATACAGCCGATCGTCGCAGCCGGTTTGGTTGTCGTTCTTCTCAGCCCCAGGCGGCCGACGTGGGAAGAAGGGGCATTGCTTCTCGGGGCCGGATTTGCGCTGGCTTCTTACCTAGTCCAGGGCAAGGGATATCCGTACCACCGATATCCGTTTCTAGCGCTGATGCTCCTTCTCGTGAGCCTGCGCCTTTCCGAAGCACTCAGGGGAGGTTGGTTTTCCAAGAGTGTTGCTGTATGCGCATTTGTCTACGGATCGCTCATCCTCGCTCCCTTGTCAGTCCATAAGGTCAGAACGTATGAGTGGTGGAGAGACGATTTTCAGCAATCGCTGCGAAGAGATTTAGAGGAGCTCGGGGGCTCGGCCCTCTCTGGCCATGTGCAGTGTCTCGATATGTCCGCCGGCTGCATAAAGACGCTCGACCGGATGGGCCTGGTGCAGAGCACAGGGTTTCTGTATGACTTCTACCTCCTCGCACCAGAGGAGACGACGTATCAGACTCAGGAACGCGAAAGGTTTATGCGGCTGATGATCGAGAGTCCGCCGCGCGTGCTGGTCATCACGAACCAGGACTATCTCTTCGGTGACCGAGGATTTGCCAAGATAGAGCGGTGGCCGGAGTTTTCCCGATTTCTGGCCGACCGCTATTCTCTGCAACGCGGATCGGGATCTTTCGCTGCGGTCCGGTGGGAGCCACGCTCTGCGCAACAGTCGGCGTACTTTGTCTTCGCGCTCAGGCGTTAGGTGGTCTTTGAGAGCTCTGAGTGGCCAACTATAGTTCTGGTATGCGGGTGCGATTGGGCATGGCGGGTGAGTGGGGTTCGCTGCTCCTGGCAGTGGTGGCGGCTGTGGGTATGCTTGCCTCTCCGGTGCGGGCGCAGATTGAGGGTGCGGCGCCGTCTGCTGGATCTGTTGCGTCGTCCGCGGATCGGCCGTTACCGGATGTGGAGACGCTGATGCATGACGTCGAACGGCACCAGAGGGAGGCCGAGGCGATCGAGAAGAACTATCTTTACCGATCGGTGGTGACGAGCGAAGAGGTGGACGGCCGTGGGGGCGTGAAAAAGACCGAGGTGCGGGAGTTTGAGGTGTTTTGGCAGAACGGCGTTCCAGTGCGGCGACTGGTGAAGAAGGACGGTCGCGAGCTATCGGCGGACGAGGCGCGAAAGGAGGCCGAGCGCGTGGATCGGGGGGCGGAGAGGGCGAAGGAACGGCGCGACAAGGGCGACGAGGCAGGCAAGGAGACGGACGCGCGCGGGCACGATGTGGTGACAGTGTCGCGGTTGCTCGAGCTGGGGCGGTTTACCGGTGAGCGGAGGCTCCAAGTGCACGGGCGGGACACGATTGCGCTCGATTACGAGGGGGACCCGAAGGCGAAGACGCGAAACCGGATGGAAGATGTGATCCGGGTGCTGGCGGGCACGGTGTGGGTGGATGAGCGGGACAGGGCGGCGGTGCGGATCGAAGGGCGATTTCTGAGGCCGTTCAAGGTGGGTGGCGGACTGGTGGCGAGTGTTGCGGAGGGGACGCACTTTGAGGCGGAACAGGCGAAGGTAAATGGGGAGGTGTGGCTGCCGTCTCGGATCGATGCGCAGGGGTCGGCGCGGGCGCTCCTGGTCTTCAGCTTCAACGGGCGGGTGCGTGTGGTCGACTCCGATTACCGGAAGTTCAAGGCGACGTCGACGATTTTGCCAGGGGTGGGCAAGGTGGAGGAGGGTGGCGCTGGGTCTGGGTCTGGGACTGGGTCTGGGGCTGGCGAGGCGGGATGTCCGGCGGGTGCGGGTGGGGCGGCGTGCGGGCCGGCGAAGTGAGGCTCGAGCGGTTCTTCCAGTTACTTTTGTGCGGAAGAGTTTGAAAACCGCTGATCAAGCGGGGGAGATCTGCCGATAGAGGATGTAGGCGCGTGAGGTGCGCCGGTGATGGACGTTATTGCAGGCTTGTGTTTTGCGCTTGCAGACCCGTGCTCTGGGCCTGCTCGTGTGCATGATAGCTCGATCGCACCAGAGGTCCGGATTCGACGTGCCGGAATCCCAGGAGGAGGGCTTCATGCTTTAGGTAGGCGAACTCGTCGGGCGTGTAGAAGCGGGCCATAGGGAGGTGGTCGCGGCTGGGGCGAAGGTACTGGCCGATCGTGAGGATATCCACCTTGCGCGCGGCGAGATCGCGGAAGACAGAGAGGAGTTCGTGCATCTCTTCGCCCATGCCGACGATGATGCCGGTTTTGGTGACGATCTCGCGACGGTGCTCGGCGGCAATGGATTTGGCGTCGCTGAGAAAGGCGAGCGAGCGCTGGTAACGGCCGCCGCTTTTTGCGACGCGGTAGAGTCGCGGGACGGTCTCGATGTTGTGATTGAGGATCTCGGGCCGAGCCTCGACGACCATGCGGAGCGCCGTGTCGACGCCCTGGAAGTCCGGCGTGAGCACCTCGACCTGGCAGCCTGGGGCTTGGCGGCGGATCTCGTGTATGACGTTGACGAAGGCCTGTGCGGCGCCGAGGTTGTCGTCGTCACGGTTGACGCTGGTGATGACGGCGTGCCGGATGCCGAGTTGCGCCACCGCGTAGGCGACGCGCTCGGGCTCGCTGTGGTCGATCGGCGCGGGACGTCCCTTAGGTACGGCGCAGAAGCCGCACCTGCGGGTGCACAAGTTGCCGAGCATCATGAACGTGGCGGTTTTGTGATTCCAGCACTCGCCGATGTTGGGGCAATGGGCGCTTTCGCACACGGTGTGGAGGTCGAGTTCGCGCGCGAGTTTCTTGAGCGCGTGGAAGGTCTCGCCCATCGGGGCCCGCGCCTTCAGCCACTCCGGCTTGCGCACCGGATGCTTCGGCGAAAGGTCGATCTGGACGAGTTCGGCAGCGTGGACCATGGCTCTGATTGTATGCGCTGCCGGGAAAGAACCGATCTAGCGTAGCTGCTCGCGGACCTCAGTACGGGAGAGATACAGGAAGAAGACGAGCGAGAAAAGGCCGCGCACCAGAAAGAATCCCCGGTGCGTGAGGTGATAGAACATGAAGTCGCCGAAAGACAGCATGACGCAACCGCCGAGCACAAGGGCCCAACCCCACCTCCGGAGCCGCAGGAGGCCGAAGATGCCGAGAGCGAGCAGTGTGCACAGGCCGAGGACCGCGTATTTTTCGGGGCCCGTGCCGAAGGCGTTCAGCAACGCGCCGTAGACGTTGAGCATGGTGAGGAACAGCATAAAGAGGCAGATACCTGCTACCCCGGGAAGCATCTGGCCTGGTGTGGTGCGGCGTCCGGTGGGTGCGGGGACGACCGGCTCCGGCGGGCTTTGCGGTCTCTGTTCGGGGTGTTGTTGTGAGGACAGAGGCTCGGGAACGCGGTTCATAAGGTGTGCAGATATGCGAGGAGGTCGGTGAGGTCGTCGCCTTGCACCTGAGCGCCCATGGCCGGCATCAGACCGTGCCCATGCTCGATGGTAGCGGTCACGCGCTCATCGTTGGCAGGGGCGCCGCTGTGCAGGTATGGCTTCTTGAAGACGCCGACCAGCGCCGGACCGACCTTGGCGCGATCGTCGCGGTCCGAGTGGCAGACGGCGCAGCGGACCTGGTACACAGCGCGCCCGGCCGTCTGTTGCGGATTCAGTTGGTCGAGCGGGGTCGGCGGGGATGTGCGCTTACAACCGACGGCCGTGGACACCAGAAGCACGAAGCCTGTCGCAAACAGAGCTGCAGCGACTTCATCTCGGATCGGTCTGAGAGCGAAACAATCTTTCACCTCTCTATCTTCGCATCCGGTGCATGGGGCGTATCAGGATCGTACGAGATCGGTAGATCGAGCTTCGGGCACGGGCGGAAGCTGCGGGAGATGAGCGCGGCTAACGAGCTTTCGATCACCGCCGATGCTTAGTCAAGTTTGAGTCTAGTTTGCTAGTTTGCTTTCGCGATGGCCGCCACCATACGGTCGATCACATCCCGGTCCACGCCTGATCCTGGCATGTGATTGCCGACCAGGATGGAAAAGATCACAGTCCGACCGCTCGCACATTCGAGGTAGCCGCTCAGAGCGCGCGCCTCGCCCAGGGTGCCGGTCTTGGCAAAGACATGGCCGCGGAGCGGGGGTTCGCGGAACCGGCCAGAGAGGCTGCCGTCGACCCCGCCGATCGGCAAAGATCGCTTCCACGCCGCAAACCACGGCTGCGTGCTCGCGTACTGGAGCAGACGCGTGATGGCCCGGGGGGTCACGAGATCGTGTCCACTCAGGCCGGAACCGTCGTAGAAGACGATCTCCTCTGCCTTGATTCCAACGCGGCTCACGAGAAAGCTCCGAAGCACCCGAACGCCTTGCGCGCCGGTTCCGCGGCAGGTCCACACTTCGCCGAGCGTCCGAAGCATCAGCTCCGCGTGGAGGTTCAGAGAGAGTTTGTTGGTTACCACGACGTCCTCGCCCAAGGTTGGCGAACGATGCGTTGCCAGCACACGCTCGTCACGTTGGAGCGCTGGCCGCCCCACATCGCCACACCCTACGGCTTCGCCTTCGTTCAAGGCCAAAGGCTCCTGAGTCTGTTCGAGGAAGCCACGCCGATCGCGCAAAAGGAGGTGCTTTGTCCGGGCCACGCGGCCGACGCGGATCCCACGCTGCTCGAGCATCTGCTTGAACGCCTGCGCCGCAAACTCCGCCGGATCCTCGATCGCGATCTGCTCGACATCAGGCGCCGCGTCGATCGCGATCGAACCGTAGACACGCAGCTCTCGGGATCCGATCATGCGGTCCACGTGGACGGTGTTGCCGCTTTTGGGCGGCCCGCTCGAGACCTCTCCGTCGATGGTGTAGAAGGTCGAGCCGACCCCCGAACCGAGGGTGACGGTGGCGGCGGCGCCCACGGTGCGCCCAGGCGTGATGGTCATCCCCAACTCGTTATCGGCCACGGTCAGGGCCGAGACAGGCGCGCCGTAGCCCCAGACAGCATCGTCGATCGACCAATCGCTGGGGTAGGGATCGTACGGAAACAGCGTGTCGTCGGCCACAACATCGCCCGAAACAGAGGTGAGCCCGCCGGCCGCGACCTGGTCTGCGAGTTCCGCAAGCGAGCGCATCGGATCTCGAACCTCAGCCGGGCCTCCGGGTTCTACACCGGCGACGGCCGCGGAGCCCGTTTGCGCGCGCGGACGGTACGGAAGAGCTCTCCCGGAGAGGTTGGCATCTCCGCCTCCAATCAGATAGAGATCTCCGTGCAGCGCATGAGCGACGACCGTGCTGTCCGCGGCAAGTGGAGACAATTTCTGAGTCTCGGGAGTCTCGTGCACGACCACCCGCGTCTCGGAGGTCCTCTCCGGACCCAACAGCGCCATGGCCGCGGCTGTTGTAAACAGCTTGGCGTTGCTTGCCGGCTGAAACATCTGCCCGGCGTTCAGAGAGACGATCGGCGACCCATCCATCTCGGTGACCATGACGCCCCAGTGCGCCCGGCTGACGGCGATTTCGGCGGTCATGGCCGTGATCTGCCGGCACAGCGCGGAGCATGGAGACGATTCTGCCCCAACTCTGACCTGAGCAGAGCCGCGCTCCGGCCCGGACAGCAGCAGAAACAGCGTTGCCAAAAAGATCTTGTCGCAGCCCGGCATGCGCGGAGTCTAGCACCGGCCCAGCCTCGTCCCAAGCTCGCATTTCGTGAGTTGCCGAATAGGTGTCGTCACACCATCCGCCAGGATCGTACGGGTTAACAACGGACGGCCCGGATTGGCTCTGTTGAGAGGCGGGCTCACCCTCCGACCGGCAAGGGCCAGCCGAACCGACGTTTGCGCCCCCGCCATCGGCCAAGTAAACTCCGCAACATGACCCCAGGCACAGATCGCCGCGCCGGCTCTCTCGTTCTCCTCGCAGCGCTCCTTCTCTCCCTCCTGGCCACCTCCGCCCACGCCCAGGTCTGGGCCCAGGCGGACCTCAACAAAAGCCCACGCCACCGCGAGTACGTCAACCTCACGCACAACGGCCGCGTCGTCAATACCTTCGTCGTCTACCCCGAGGTCTGGACCAAAGCTCCCGTCGTCGTCCTCATCCACGAGATCTTCGGCCTCTCGGACTGGGCCAAGCTCATGGCCGACGAACTCGCCGCCCAGGGCTACATCGTCCTCGCCCCCGACCTACTCACCGGCGCGAACGCCTCGACGACGCACACCGGCCCAGCCTCAACCACCGCAACCGACGCCGAACTCGGCGGCACCGACTCGTTCACCGGCACCGACGCCATCACCAAGGCCGTCTCCGCCCTGCCACCCGCGCAGGTCCTCGCCGATCTCGATGCCGTAGCCGACTACGGCCTGCATCTCCCTGCCGCGAACGGCAAGCTCGCCGTCACCGGCTTCTGCTGGGGCGGCGGCAAGGCCTTCAGCTTCGCCACTCACCGGACCTCCCTCGCGGCGGCCTTCGTCTTCTACGGTCCACCTCCGCCTGCCGCCGACATGCACAACATCTCCGCCCCGGTCTACGGCTTCTACGCCGCCAACGACGCCCGCATCACAGCCACCGTTCCCCAGACCATCACAGACATGAAGTCCGCCGGGCGACGCTTCGATCCCGTCATCTACGACGGTGCGGGCCACGGATTCATGCGATCCGGCCAGGCGCCCGACGCGAAACCAGCCGATAAGGTAGCGTTTCAGCAAGCCTTCCAGCGGCTCACCGACAACCTCAAGCAACTCCGGTAGCCACTCCTGCAAACGCCTCTCGCGCGCTCGATACAGGCAGGCTTCGCCTCTCGTAGCGCCGCGGCCACCACACCGTAAACCGGCTGCCTTCGCCCACCGTCGACGTCACTCGCACCGTGCCCCCGTGCTTCTCTACAATGTGCTTCACGGTCCACAGACCCAAGCCGTTCCCATTCTCGCCCTTGGTACTCTTGCCGAACTGAAACAGCATCGGCAGGACGTCCGCGGCGATGCCCGCGCCCTCATCCGCGACAACGATCTCCACTCCGGTCGCCTGCCCCCGCAGGCTGACTCGCACATGCGATCCGGGCTGTGTCACCGCCTCGCACGCGTTCCTTACGAGATTGAGAAGCACCTGCCGCGTTTCGCCCGGCGACGCCTCCACGACACACTCGCCGCGCGTCTCTGTCTCAAACGCGATTCCCGACTTGCGGATTAAGGGGTCCAGCAAAAATCGCACGGAAGCCACCGCCGCGGAGAGATCGATCGGCTCCGGCTCGGCTGTCTGCCGGAAAAACGACAGCGTCGATCGCGAGATCTCGGTCACCCGCGCCGCCTCTTCACCCGCTGTGCGCGCCATCTCCACCACCTCCGGCGAACACTTCTCCGTGTTGCGAATCAGGTACAGCAAATTCTGGATCGACTCCAGCGGACTGCTGATCTCGTGCGACACCACCGTCGACATGCGGCTCCACTCCTCCAGCTTCTGCGCCGCCAGCAGACTCTCCTCCATCTGCTGCTTTTCTACCTCCGCATTCGCCAGCCGAGCCGCGTAGTCGTTGATCGAAAATCCGATAACCGGAGCTCGACCGATCAGCATTACCGCCACACACGCCGAAAGCGCAGCGGTCACGATGTTGGTCCACGCATCTACCCAGAACACGGGTACCCAGGTCGTTACCACTTCCAACAAGTGCGTCGACCCGCACGCCACAATAAACAGCGCAAACCCCACCACAAAGTACGCCCAGTCGCGCGCAATCACACGTCGCGTGCGCCGCACCAGGTACAAAAGGGTCAGGCAGATGCTCGAATAGCTCAGAAAAGTGACGAGATTCGTCACCACCATCGTCCAGATCAGCCGCGGCGCGGCGGCCCAGCATACAGCGTGCGGCATCAGCGAAACAGACCCGGACATGCTCATCTCTTTCTCCGGCAGCAGGCGGAGTTAGCCCCACACTTATCTTAGGTCTGATGCTACCGCGCCCCGTGAGGGACACCGCGTCCGTCTACAACCTTTGGAGTATCTCTGCCGATTCCCAGCGCTGAATCGCCGCCCAGATCGCGACATCTCACCCCGTCATCGCCTCTTCCTCCACCTCCTCTACCATCTCGCCCACATCCTCCACCGGCTCCCGAACATCGATCCCATACCGACCCGCCAACTCCGGAGCATACCGCGCAATGTCATTGCGTAACCGGATCAGGCTCAAATCCTTCGCCTTCGACTCCAGCATGACGTCCACGTCCACATCCGCAATCGATCGCAGGAACTGAATCGTCTCAAATGGATTGTTGTAGTCCGCATGTCCGGTCCACACCGGGGGCTGCAACACCATCTCGATCTTGCCCGACTTCCGATTCTTCCGCTTCAGCTCGCGCATCTCCGTCCGTGCACAGCTCCAGTGCAACTTCGGGCGCACACCTTCGGGCCAAGTCCGCAAAAAGCGCCGCAGCGTCTCCCCCATCCCGAGGCCCTCCGGGTTGAAGCACCAGTGATGCTGGTAGTCCCACACACACTTCACCCCCGTCGTCTCATGCACCTTCAGCACATCCGCTGCCGAGTAGCGGATGTCATCGTTCTCGAGCACCAGGCGCCTCCGCACCGGCTCACCCAGCCGCGGCCAGGTCTCCACCCATCGCCGCCATCCGCTCTCCCGGTCGCCATACGCCCCGCCCACATGCACCACCAGAACGGCCTCCGGCCCGCACTCCATCAGGTCCAGCATCTCGGCCTGGCTCTCCAGATCCGCCATGCTCTTTTGTGTCAATACCTCGTTGCCGCTGTTCAAGACGATGAACTGCGACGGATGAAAGCTCAGCCGCAGATCCTGCGCCCGCGCCAGCTTGCCCACGTGCGCCAAGTCCGACGCACTCTCCTTCACCATCCCATGAAATTGCGGCATGTCGGGATGCGTGTGGTACGGCGCCAGGTCGCTCGACATGCGGTACATATGGATCCCGTGCTTGCGCAGGTAGCTGAAAATCTCGCACAGGTACCCCAGTGAAACCCGCAGATGCGGCCCCTGCTGCCATCTCCGCGTGTCGTTCGATTTCAACCCCGGCTGACCCATCACCTTGACCGCAAACCCCAGCCGCATCGCCCCAGCCGGAAACCGCATCGACTCCAGGCCCGCCAGCGCCACACACTGGGACATCGGCGTCTTCTCCATTCGCTGGAGCTCGAGCTCCGCAAGCTCCTTCTTCGTCGGCGCCGCGACCTTTTTCTTTTTTGCCTTCTTCTTTCCCTTGATGCTCTTTTTCGCCTTTTTTGCTTTGCCCGGAGCCGCCGCCCCCGCGCTCTCCGCAGGGACGTGCCCAGCCTCACCCGCACTCTTCCGTGGCCGCCCCCGCCGCCGCCTCTCTCCGCCCTCAGCCTGAACCTCGCCCTCAGCCATCGCCCCGCAGCTCCCCCTTTGCCGTCTCTCGCGTCAGATGCCGCACAGCCTTGCCCCGCACTCGCAAGCTCGCCGCATTTCGCTCCTCCAAGACCGCCTGCCCCCGTTCCGCGATCTCCTCCGCGCATCGCACCGCCCGCCGGAGCGCCTCACCCGCGATATGCCGCTCCGCCGGCCGCGGGAGATGTCGGTACCAAACATCCCCAAACGCCCAATCCAGACACACGCGCTTGAAGCAGTGATCCAGCCGGAGCGGCCACCGCCCCGCCCGCGCCAGAGCCGGCAACACCACCTCCGTCAACTCCTTGAACCGCGCCACCTGCCGGGCTCGAAGCTCTGCCTGGAGGTCCATCACCCGATCCTCAGTCGCCTCTCTCACGCGTCTGCCGGCCCAGCGACTTCCACCTGCATCTCCGGCCCAAACCCCACCTCCTCCGCCCACCGATTCCAAACCTCCACCGGCAAAGCCCCGCCCGCTGCCTGGTCGTGCCCGTTCCCATACTGCCCATCCGCCTCCGCCGGCCGGTGCGCCCGGAGCCACGCAATTAGATTCACTCCCGCCGGCGCCCGCCCGCTAAAATGCACCCACCCCGGCCTGTACCCCGTATTCACCCCAAACACCACGCTCTTCGGAAACCGCGACCTCCACTGCATCGCCACCAGAGGATGCACCTGGCACGGCGTCTCCATCCGCACCGCAACCAGGTCCGCCCCCAGCTCCGCGCGCGCCTTGGTGCTGAACCGCGGCGGCAGCTTCCTAGCCACACTCAACGCCGACCCCACCTCCTCCTTCGCCCGCAGGAGCTCCGCCGTCTCCGGGATCTCGCCGTTCAAGATCTCCTTCGGCCCGTCGGCCTTCAACAACAGCCGCAGCGCCGCGCTTCCATCGCCCGTCGCCGTCCGCCGCGGCGCATTCAACAGCGAAGTCGCATCCCGCAGCGCACCCCCGCCAAACCGCTTCTTCGCCGCCGCCAACTCCGGGAACGGCGCCTTGTCGCCCAAATCGCTCAACAAGCTGATCCCCGCCAGCCACAGCCAGTCCTCCGCCACCCCCTCGCCGACCAGCGCCCGAGCGCACCACCACGCCATCAGACCCGTCGTCGGCACATCCTTTCCATCGCCGCCTTCCAGCCCACGCCCATACCCGGTCAAGAGCACCGCACCCTCCGGAACCCCGGTCGGCACATGATGATCCAGCAACAGCGTCGGAACCGCAGGCAACAGAGCACCCGGCCGGCTCCCCAGATCGGCGACAATCAACGCCTCCGGCCGAAACCCCCGCACCCGCTCGAGCACCTCGGCGTTCCACGCCGACTCGCCCTTGCGCCGCGTCTCGGCCGTCACCTCCCCAAATCCCGCCGCGCCCATCGCCCGCACGAGCAACGCTCCCGCCGGCAGACCATCGGCATCGCTGTCGCACAACACATGCACACGCGTCGCCCGGCCTCGCGAGAGACCGTCCACCCACGCCACAAACCCCGCTCCAAGCTCTTCGGCAAACGTCACATTGCTAACCATGCCAGACTCAGCTCCCATATGCCCAGCGCTGCGGGCTGTGCCTTTCCGCATGGCACCCACTCCTGCCGCCGCCTTTCCATCGCGCACAACAACCCTGTGATCTCGCAGGGAGAGCCGCCAGCTGCGCGACCTGCAAATTGCCACAGTGCCCTCTGCCTCTCGCCCGTCCCGGTAATCATCACCCTCTCTCGATGGTAACTTCGACCGAAATCCATCCTCTTCGCCACTAGACTAAGGAACGGACAAGCTCGGATCGACGCTCAAATACTTCCAGCATCTCAGCACTTGTCGGCCGTTAGAAATCGGCTGCCTGCGTCAAACAAGCACGAAACAGCACCACGGGTCCCAGCACGTCACCCCTGATCGACCAAACCAGGCCACAGGAGCGCCATGCTTCGCGACATCCCCTCCCGTTGCGCGAGACTCTTCGCCATCTTCCTTGTCTTTTTCTTTGTCGTGAACCGTCCCGCCCACGCCGACGTTGGCCTCGTTCTCGAGTCGCCCTCCGGCCCCATGGGCTTCTTTACCGACGCCGGACACGCCTCTGTCTGGCTCTCCCGCGCCTGCCTCACCTCCACCGGCGAGATCCAGTTCTGCGAGCACTCCCCCGGCGTCGTCCTGACCAGCACCTCCTACTGGACGAACCCCGGCACCGCCGCCATCCCCGCCAATCTCTTCTTTCTCGGATCCCGCTCCGGTCGCACCGGCCGGGACGTCGCCGCATGGCAAAGCTCGCTCGCCCCAATCTATCCCTCGCTTGAACCGCAGCTCGGACAGAAGTACCTCGGCCGCGCCTACCGCCGCTCCGTCCGCATCCTCACCTTTGAAACCTCCGCCGAGCAGGACCGGGAGGTCATCGCCAAAATCCAGGCCGATCGCCCCGACTTCCACTACAACTACCTCCGTCGCAACTGCGCAGTCTACAGCGAATATGTCCTCAAACTCTACTTCGGCGACGACCTCGAGGTCCGGCACTTCCTCGACTTCGGCCTCACCACACCGCGCGCCGTTGAACGCGCCCTCCGCCGCACCCTCCGCCACCAACCCTCCGCCCACTTCCGCACCGTGCGTTTCCCGAGCTCCATCCTCCAAAGCTGGCGCCAACCCCCGCGCAACCTCTGCGAATCCGCCACCCTCGACCCCAAATACGCCGTCCCGCTCGTCCTTTTTCAGCCCGAGATCTACCTCGGCTTTGGCGCCTGCTACGCCTGGAACCGCATCCCCGCCGCTCTCCACGACCACGAAACCGCCACACCCCAACGCCGCACCTCCGGTGAAAAGCTGGACCGCCGCGTAGCCGCCTTTGAGAGCCTGACCGGAATCCTCCCCCCAACCACCTTCCGGTCCACTCTCCAATCGGACCTCCAGAGTGCCGAAGCGTCACCAGCCACCCCGCCCAGCCCAGCCACAGGCGCCGCCACACCCGTCTCCGCGTCACCGGACACCGCCACACCCGCCTTCCGCTAGACCGCCGGAAGCTTCTCCCTCGCGACAGTCTCGGGTGATTAGACTAAATCTGCGGACTCCCAATCTCCGGCAAGATCGCCACCAGCAACCTCCGGAACTGCGCCACCGATCGCCGTCCGATCTCCATTACCTCGTTGTGATCGATCGGCACCGCCGCCAGCCCAGCCGCAGGGTTCGTCACGAGCGAGATGCCCAGCACCTCTAAACCCATGTGCCGCGCAACGATCACCTCGTGAACCGTCGACATCCCAACGAGGTCCGCGCCGAGCGTCTGAAACGCGCGGATCTCCGCAGGTGTCTCAAACGATGGCCCGAGCACAGCCAGATACACACCTTCCGGCAGAAGAAGCCCCTGCCCGGCGGCCGCGGCCTGTGCCAACGCGCGTAGCCGAGGGGAATACGCCGAGCTCATATCGAAGAAGCGCTCTCCGGTCCCAGCCCGCGTCCCGAAGCGAGCTTCATTCGGGCCCATCGCAGCGTTTGTGCCCGTGAAGTTGATGTGGTCGGAGATCACAACCAGTTCACCCGTCCGATATGCGGGAGAGATCCCGCCCGCCGCATTGGTCACCACCATCGACCGGCATCCCAGCAGGCCCAGGACACGCGTCGGAAACACAACGTCCGAGACCGCGTACCCCTCGTACGCATGCACCCGCCCCTGCATCACAGCAACCGGTGTCGCCCCAATCTGCCCCAAGACGAGCCGCCCAGCGTGACCGGCAACCGTCGACCGCGGGAAGTATGGTATTTCCGCGTACGAGACCGCGACCGGGTTCTCCACACTCTCGGCAAAGTCCCCAAAGCCAGAGCCAAGGATGATCCCAACCTCTGGCCGCAGCGGCGAGACCGAGCGGATATGTTCGACGGCAGCCTGCGCACGGCTGTACAGAAGAGGTTGTCCGGAGTCGGTTGTCTGGCTCATCGCTCCTGTATCCTACGGCACGCGCGCGCGACCGGTGTGCCTCGCCCGCTCCGCTCGTATCGTGCTCGGCTAAGATGATCTCTGTCTCCGCCATGACCAAGGTCCAAGCACATCTGAGCGATCGACGACCTTGTCTGTTTGCGGCAGCCCTCATCGTGGCGGCACTCACCGGTTGCGGCACAGTCGTAGTTCCGATTGAGACCGGCCCGCCTCCACCGCCGGAAGGCAGCTTCGCCGGTCGACCCTTCTCGGGCACCGTGATCGCCGGTTCTCAACCCGTAGCCGGAGCAGCGGTCCAGATCTTCGCCGCCGGCACGAGCGGCAACGGATCCGCCCCCGGCCGCCTTCTCCCCAGCTCCGTGACCTCAGATAGCTCCGGCAACTTCGCCATCCCCGCAGGCTATCCTTGCCCGCTCTCTGGCTCGCAACTGTACCTCGTCGCCCGCGGCGGATCCGTCAGCGCCGGCGCGGACAACCCTGCCATCGCCTTGGCAACAGCCGCCGGAAGCTGCGACTCCATCGCCCCAGCCGCAACCTTTCGCATCAATGAAGCCACCACGGTCGCGCTCAGCTGGGCGCTCGCGCCTTTCTTGTCCCCCAGCGGCAACCTCGGCGCGACCGGGACCAACACCGTCGGCATCGGCAACGCCTTCTTGACCGCGCAGAACCTGGTCAGCAGCCAAACTGGCACAGGTCTGCTCTCAGTCACGCCCCCCGGCTCCGCACTTCCGGCGGAGAAGCTGAACAGCCTGGCCAACCTCCTGAACACCTGCACAGCATCGGGGCCAAGCTCCGGCGGCTGCACCAGCCTCTTTGCGCTGACGACCTCCCCTGGCCAAGCCGCACCCACAGACACCTTCGCCGCCGCCATCAGCATCGTTCACAACCCAGGCGGAAACGTCGCCGCGATCTTCGCCCGCTCCGGAGCATCCTCACACTTCGTGCCGGCGCTCCCGAGCGCACCGGCAGACTGGACCTTCTCCCTCAACTTCACCGGCGGCGGCATGGCCTCCCCAACCGGCGTGGCCGTGGACGCGGCCGGAGACGTCTGGGTCGCAAGCTACTTCGGCGTCCTGTCGGAGTTCGCCCCGTCCGGCACGCCGGTATTCCCCTCCGGCATCTCGGGAGGTGGTCTCAACGAGTCGTACGGTCTGGCGATCGACGCCCATAACAACGTCTGGCTACCGGACCAGGCGAGCCCGGCAACCGTCAACGGCGGCCTGGGCAGCGTCTCGGTCCTCAACCCGCTGGGGGAGAGCATCGCCGGCCCGAGCGGCTTCAGCGCCGGCGGCCTGAACTTCCCAACGGCGGTCGCGATCGACACCGATGGCAGCGCCTGGATCGCCGACTACGGCAACTCGCGCCTCACGCACCTGTCCTCAACCGGCGCGTCTCTCTCCGGAGCCGCGGGCTACGGGTCGCCGAGCCTCGTCTTCCCCGTCGCCCTGGCCATCGACGCGACGCACAACGTCTGGGTCGCGAACCAGAGCGGCGCCACCATCGCCCGAAGCTCGCCCGACGGAGCGGAGATCACCTCCATCGCCTGCTGCGATGGCGCGTCGGGGCTGGCCATCGACCAGGGAGGAGACGTCTGGGTCGCCAACTACTACGGCGACAGCCTCAGTGAGGTTGCTGCGGACGGAACCGTGCTCCTGAACGGCAGCGTTCGCGGTGGCGGCATCGATCACCCGCAAGGCATCGCCGTCGATGGCGCAGGCAACGTCTGGGTCGCCAACTACCTGGGCAGCACAGTCACCGAGATCGCCGGCGCCCGCTCCGCGCAGCCCGGAGCCATCCTCTCGCCCGCCGCCGGTTGGACCCCGGAATTCCCTCTCGAAGCAGCATTCTCCCTCGCCATCGACGCGAGCGGCAATGTCTGGGTCACGAACTTCGGCAACAACAGCCTTACGGAGTTCGTCGGCCTGGCGGCACCCGTAAAGACTCCGCAGATCGGTCCCGCCGCAGCCCCGTAAGAACGCTGGCAAACTTGAATACCGTCCCGAGTTCGGGCGAGCTATGGCCGGATCGTAAGCATCGCCACTCCATGGCTTGGCACCTCTGCCGAGTAGCCGCCCTTCTGTTCGCCCACATCCCGCTTCGCCCAAAGATCGCGTACTCTGGCGGTCAGCTCCGGTGGATACCCAACGTCCGTCCAGCGCACGTCAATCTTTGCCGGTCCGGTCCCGCGGTTCAGAAGAACAACGGCCCGGCTTCCGTCGGCCAGTTGCTTGGACCAGACCTCGAGATCGCCCGTCTTCTTGACGCGACGCCCCTGCTCTCCGCGCGGGTCCTGATCAACCGCGATCACCTCTTTGTTCAGCAGGATCTCGCGCACATCCGGCGTCATGTTGGCGAGATCGTTTCCCGCAAGCAGGGGAGCCGCCAGCTCGGCCCACAGGCTGAAGTGCGACCTGTACTCCTCCTGCGTCATGCCGCCGTTGCCCACCTCCAGCATGTCCGGGTCGTTCCAGTGCCCAGGTCCGGCGTAGCTCTCCGTCCCGTTCATCTGGTCGATAATCTCCATCACGCCATTCCCTCCCCACGCCTTTTTGCAGCTCCAGCAATCCTGAATGTCACCAGTGGAGCGCCACAGATTGCCGACCGGACCGGCCCACAGCCACGGCTTCGAACTGCCCCACTCGCAGATCGAAAACACGATCGGTCGTCCCGTCTCCGCGAGCGCGTTGCGCATCAGTGTGTACGAGCTCTCCTGGTTCTGACCGGGCAACGTGCTGCACCAGTCTTCCTTCAGGTAGTCGATGCCCCACGCCGCATATTGCCTGGCGTCCTGATACTCGTGGCCGATGCTTCCCGGCCGCTTCGCGCACGTGAGCATGCCGGCGTCCGAGTAGAGCCCCAGCTTGAGCCCCTTACTGTGCACGTAGTCCGCCAGGGCCTTGATGCCGCTGGGAAACTTCGCCGCATCGGGGACGATGTTTCCGGACGCATCGCGCCCAGTCTGCCAGCAGTCGTCAAGGTTCACGAACTGGTAGCCGGCGTCCTTCATGCCGTTGCTGACCATCGAGTCCGCAGCCGCCCGAACGACCTTTTCGTTGATGCCGTCGCAGGCGAACTTGTTCCAGCTGTTCCAGCCCATCGGCGGCGTCCGGGCCACACCGTTATCGAGCGCGCGCAGTGGACCGACACCCAGGCCGAAGCAGCTCAAAAACAGAGCTCCGACCAGACACCATCGCGCGCGCAGCCCAGATCTCATAACTATCCTCAAATCTGTTATCGGCAAAACCCCGTGCAGCATCAGTTGTGCTCCAGAACGCGACACCCCAGACCGCGCCTGCTCCAGACCATGCCTGCGCCGCCGCCCATCATACCTGCTTACATGATCCGGAATCGCTCACGCATCAGGCGCTGAAAGCGCGGTCGCCAGATCAGGTCGTACGCCAGCTCCTTGCCGGGAAACATCGCCAACGCAGCCCGGCGGCTGTCGGCCACCATCTGCGAGGCCTCGTCGATCGTAAGCGAGCCGTCCTGGGCGATGGTCTGCATCACCATATTCATCATCATCTGCAGGCGCCGGAGCAGCCGCTGTTCTTGCGCTCGTTCCTCAGCCCGTTGTGTCTGTTCTTCCGCGCTCATCCCGGCTGCCGCTGCTTCTCCCGTCTTTTCTTCCATCCGATCGCTCCTCTGACGTGCAACTTCAGCATAAAACCAGGGACGATCCGCTCGTCAGTTCTGGGCGTCGCCGGCGCCCACTACTTCGTGCACATCCCCGTCACGGCCCAGCAGAAACGTCGTCAGGCCGAACTCGTCCGTGCGATAGAGCCGCGTTCCGGCGTCGGCGAAGCGGCTGATGACCTCGGCACGCGGGTGGCCGAAGCGGTTTCCCTTGCCGACCGAGACCACGGCAAAGCGTGGGGCCAGCGCCGCAAAGAACTCGGGCGTTGTCGAGGTGCGGCTGCCGTGGTGCCCAACCTTGAGCAGCGTCACTGGAACGATGCGGCCTCCATCGAGCATCCGCCGTTCACTCGGAGCCTCTGCGTCGCCCTCAAGCAGGACCGAGCTCCGACCGAACTGTACGCGCAGAACCAGAGAATCGTCGTTCTTGGGCGCTCCCCCGTTCACATATCCGGCTTCGGGCGCCAGTACGCGGACTTCGGTCGAGCCCCAGGCGAACTCCTCGCCGGCCTCTAGATGCCGAACCTCTATCCCGAGCTCCCGTGCCTCGGCGAGCAAGCTCCGAAACGCCTCGGCGTGCGCGTCCACACCGACCCAGAGCTCCCGTGGCCGCAGATCGCGCAGCACCGCCGCCATGCCGCCCATGTGGTCGCTGTGCGCATGGGTAAGGGCGACAATGTCCAAGCGCTTCAGGTGCCGCGACCAGAGATACGGCGCAACCACCTCCTCGCCAACATCAAAGCGGCTGGTGGCCTCCGCCGCCTCCTTTACGCCGCCCGTAGGTCCGCCGGCGTCGACCAGCATGGTTTGACCGTCCGGGCTGACGACGAAGATGGAGTCGCCCTGGCCGACATCGATCGCAGTGACCTCCAACGCGCCCCGCGTAAGCACAGGCTTGCCCGGCGAGACGAGCACAAGCACCGCCGCGGCCGGCAGCACCACGGCCGCCACCGCCGCCCACCGCCCGCTCCGTCGCACAGCCCAGCAGCAGAACGCCCACGAGAGCACCACCAGCACCACCACCCACCAGACTGGACCGGGCATGCGCAGATCGGCCGAACGCAGATGGCTTACAGCGCCGATGATGCCCGTGATGGCATGGAGCAGAAGCGCCGTCGCGGCTCCAGGCACCAGCGCCAGCCACGGACTAAGCAACGTCCCGGCAAACGTCGCTACCGCCATCGGCACAAGCATCGCTACCACCGGCACACTGACCATGTTGGCAGGCAGCGCAAACATCGTCGCGCGATGAAAGTAAACCGCCATAGGCAAGACCATCACCGTCTCCGCAACGGCGCCAATCAGCGCCAGTTCCAGCACACCAAAGACGCCTCTGACGAAGAGACCCGGAACCCGGTAAGCCCACTGGCCAGAGATCGCGGCAAGGGCTTCCCCCCACATCCGCAGCATCACCCGCATCTCGGCAAGCTTCGGCGGGAGCGACAGATCCGTCCAAACGTCGTCCAGACCCCGAGCAGCACGCGCGTACGGCACAAAGCTCCACTCGGCGAGTGGAACCGCAATCCCGCCAATCGCGACAATGGCGAGAAATGTCATCTGAAAGCTCGCTTCAAAGAGCGCCGCCGGCGACCACACAAGAACACCGAGCGCTGCCGCACCCAAAGCGTTCAGGACGCTGCGGTCGCGCGAGAGCAGACGTGCCAGCAAGAAAACCGTCGTCATCCAAAGCGCACGCTGCACCGGCGCGCCGAAGCCAGTCAGAAGCGCATACCCGAAAGTAAAGGCGAGCGTCAGAGGCGTCGCAAAGCTTTCTCTGAGGCGCAGGCGCCGCGCAATCCAAAACAACCCGCCGGCCACCAGAGCCACGTGCATGCCAGAGACGACAAAGAGGTGAAACGATCCGGTGCGCTCGAAGCCGAGACGCAGGCCGTGGTTGAGACCGGCGCGGTCGCCGAACAGCATTGCGTTCAGCATGCCGGCATCGTCCGCGCTCAGGCGGAGAAGCTTTGGCAGTCGCCGGTTCACGCGCGATCCAACGTACGCCGAGATCCGGCCGGCCGCCCAGCTCTGCGCCGCATACAGGCGACACTGCACGTCTGCCTGCGCCTCTCCGACGCGTTCGAGCTTCTCGGCAGGAACGCTGCCCTGCGCGCCCACACCCTGCTCGAGCAGGTACTCGGCATACTGCCAGGCCCCAGGGTCGCGGTAACGCTCGGGCACCTTCAGGCGCATCGGAGCCTGGACGATGTCACCGCAGTTCAGCGCAGGCAGCGGGGCAGCATCGTCCTTCTCTGGGGAGAGCGTCGCGCGCACGCCGCCCTGAACCGACGTCATCCAGGCACGGTCCGGCGTAACATCCTCAATCGCGTCGACGGCAAGATCGACCGAGAGCGCACCTGCTTCGGGAGCCTGCTCCTCGCGCTCGTTCCACGGCACAGCCTCGGCATCCTCGGTCCCGGTGGGTACAGGCGGAGGAAGTGCCCGCACCCGAACCACGCGCCCCCGCACCGTGCGGCTAAGCCCGTCGGCGTAGCGCAGCAGATCGGTCTGGTTTGAGGGAACGGGCCGCACCTCGACGCTCCAGAAACCAGCGACGATCCAGAGCGCGGCTACGGGGACGATGGCTGCTCGCGGGCTGCGCCGGAGCGCCAGGCCCACCAACGCGAGAAGCGCCGCGACAGCCAAGACAAGCACGATCGTTGGCTGCCAGCTGAAGCGAGCGAGCCCCTCCCCGAGAGCAAACCATATCGCCGCCGCCAGGAGAGGTGCGCGTCGAAAACGAAGCGGCTCCAGGTGCGCCCGGCTCTTGGGCCAGAGATCAGGGTTCGGCTGCGGCTTAGCCGCGGATCGGAGCACCCCAGCCGCCGCCCGCCCCACTCCCAACTTCCGTGCCCAACCGTGCATAGGCCGATCCGTCCCACCGCGCCTAGCACCGCCGCAACACAGCCACTGTCTCCATGTGAAACGTTTGCGGGAACAGATCAACCAGATGCAGCTCAGCGAGGTTGTAGCCGGAGTCTACCATCTCGCCGAGATCGCGCCCCAGTGTCGTGGGATCGCAAGACACGTACACGATCTCCAGTGGCCGGATGCGGCCGAGCAGGGCGCAGACCTCCGGGCCCAGCCCAGCGCGTGGCGGATCGACGAGAACCAGCTCCGGGCGCGGACGCTCGAGCACGGCCTGACGCAGAAAAGCGACCGTCGTGGCTCGCACCGCCTGCACCTTGGCTGACTTCGCAGACCGAAGCAGATCACCGGCCGCCACCTCCCCGGCTTCGACCGCGACCACCTCCGCGAAGCTCTCCCGCAAACGCCGCGAAAACAGCCCCACGCCCGCGTATAGATCCCATGCCAGCGCACCCTGGCGGCCCTCGGTCGCCAGCCGCACAAGCTCTCCGAGCAGAAATCGATTCACCTGAAAGAACCCGCCGCGGCTCACCCAGTACGAGCTGTCGCCCACACTGTAGAGCAGACCGTCTCGTCCCCAGGCGGCCACGGTTCGAGGATACCCGGAGCCGCCTCGATTGCCCGGCACACGCACCATCTCGTACGCTCCCGCGCCCGCTACTTCAGGCAACCGAGCCCGCAGGCGCTCACACATCCGGTCAAAGCCGCCGGCCTCCATGCCCTTGCGCACAAACAAGCTGATCTGCAAGCTACGCTCGTCTGGGGCAGAGACCGGCGGCGCCGCGAAGATCTCCACCTCCGTCGTCCCCCGCATCCAGCGTTCCGCCTCGGCGCTCTCCTCGGCAACCTCAACCAGCGCCTCGGCGGCACGCAGGAGCAGCGGCGCCGCGATCGGGCACTCCACGATGGGCAAGAACAGGAGCGACTCGCGCTTGTAGTACCCAAACCGCAGCTTGCCTTCCACCTCGCGCACCTGTAGACGGATCCGATTTCGGTAGCCCCACGGTTCCGCCGCGTATTCCTGGATCGCGGGCAACCCGGCAACCCCCGCGCGATCGAGCGTCTCGGCCAGGATCGCTCGCTTGATCTCTATCTGAGCCCTGTAGCTCGCATGCTGATACTGGCACCCACCGCACACGCCAAAGTGAACGCAGCGCGGCACGACTCTGTCAGCGGACGGCTCCAGGATCCGGACGTCCGCGAGCAGCCGCGCAGGGGTATGCGCGATCTGGACCAGCTCCCCGGGCAATGTAAACGGAACCAGCACGGCGCGTCCAACCTCGTCACGCGCCAGCCCGCTCCCGCCGTACACCGCCCTCTCGATCCGCAGCGACGCCGGCGGATCCTGCCCCAGATCGCCTCCGGTCGCAATCGGCTCCGTCATCCGTGGCTCATATAGAAGAGGCTAAGTCGGGGAAGCCCTAGCCGAGCTAACAGACGTTTTTGCAAGAACTGTGCCTGCACCTGCCTTATCTGCACCGCACCCATCTTTCCGCGGTACGGCGCCAGCTCCCGCGCCGCAGCCTCTCGCAACTCAACCAACTCGGCCTCACCGGTTGCCGTCAGAATCGCCGCAAACAGTCGATCTTCGAGCGCCGTCAGCGTTCGGTCCAGATCCTCAAGGGAGCGCGCTGGATCGGTCCGCACCTCCCCTGCCAGCGCGCAGAGCCGGCCCGCAATCTCAGCCGCCACACCGTCCGCCGGCGCGAGCAGATGTGCCCCGGCCACCGACTTCGCGTTCCCCTCCAGGTACCGGGAGATGCGCTCCGCCTCAAATCCGCTCTCGTCCCCCTCACGCATCCCCGAGCCTTCGGCAGCCGCTCCCACCATCGCCTCGCTCCTCTGCTCGGCCGCCCGCATCACGCTCTGCGCGCACCACGCCAGCCCGTTTACCCGGCGCGTCCGCCCCTTTCCCGACCTCGCTCGTTCATCGTGCTTGTCAAACGCCTCATCGATCCCGCGCAAGACAACGTCGAGCGGAACGCCGCCCTCACGCCACGTCTCAATCAACGCCCAGTCCAGCGTCGAAAGCATCAGGGAGGAGCCCCGCCTCTGCTGAAACCGCTCCTCAATCTCCGTAAAGTAGTTGAAGTAATTCTGCATCTGACGCAAACACCCTGCCTAAGCCCGTCGCCGCCCCCGCTCCGCATTTCGTTCGTACACAATCCGCAGACCAGTAAGGGTCAGCATCTCGTCAACCTCGCCGATAAAACGCGATCCACCCGCGATCAGACGCGACAGGCCTCCAGTGGCGATCGTCTTGGTGTCCGGTCCAAGCTCCGCGATCATGCGTTCCAAGATGCCGTCGACCAGACCGATATACCCGTAATAAAGCCCAATCTGAATGTTGTCGACCGTTCCCGTGCCGATCACCTTGGCCGGCTTGCGGATCTCAATCCGCGGCAGACGCGCCGCCCGCGAAAACAAAGCTTCGGCCGAGATGCCTAGCCCCGGCGCGATCGCTCCGCCCAGGAACTCGCCCTTCGCCGAGACCACATCAAACGTAGTCGCCGTTCCCATGTCCACAACGATCGCCGGTCCGTGAAAGCGCTCAAACGCTGCAATCGCGTTCACGATCCGGTCCGCGCCAACCTCCGACGGATTGTCGGTCAGGATCGGCAGACCGGTGCGAACGCCAGGCTCCACAAACACCGGCTTCACCCCAAACGTCAGCTCGCAGACATGCCGCAGCATGCTGTCGAGCGGCGGGACAACAGACGAAATCGCCACACCATCGACCGCGTGTACGTCCACCGCCCGAAGCGCGAAGAGACTACGCAAGAGCACCCCAAATTCATCGGCGGTCGCCGTAGCCGGCGTTGCAATGCGCCAGTTGGCCGCCATCTCGTTCTCCGGAGCAGGACCGTACAGCCCAAGAACGATATTCGTATTCCCTACATCGAGTGCCAGTAGCATCTTCGCTCTCCCGCCTCGTCCAGCATGGAACTACCTCCGTGCCCGATCGGGTGCATCGGAGTCCTCGCGCACACCTCCCGAGAGCACCGTGTGCCGTACACCGTCGTCGCCGTCGACTAAGAGAAATCCATGGAGATCCAGCCCCGCGGTGACGCCAGTATAGCCGTCACCCTCACCCACCCGCACCCGCTTGCCCCGCACCCAGGTCGACGCAGACCCAAAACGTTCAAGCACACCGGCCCCGTTCAGAACTTCCCCATACTGCCGAATTAACAACTGGATCTCTCTGTCCAGCGCGCACAACAGCGCCGCCAATAACGGTTCTCTCGGCATCGCGTCTCCTCCAAGCTCCAACCGTAGCGAGGTCGCAAGCTCACTGAGCTCCGGAGGGAATGCAGTGTGATTCAGGTTCAGGCCCACTCCAATCACGGCGTACCGAAGCATCGGCAACCCCGAACCCTCCGCCGGCGTGTCTACAGCCGTCTCAACCAGGATGCCGCCACACTTTCGCCCAGCGAGCAGAAGATCGTTCGGCCAGCGTAGATCGGCGACCAGGCCCGTAGTCTCCCGGATCGCCGATCGTACGGCCAACCCGGTGCTCAGGGAAAGTTTTAGCGCCGCTCGCATCGGCAGCGGTGGTCTCACCAGAGCGCTCACGTAAAGCCCCTCACCCGCCGCAGAATGCCACCGGCGACCGCCCCTGCCCCGCCCCGCCGTCTGC